>JAIOQB010000407.1 GCA_021413585.1 Planctomycetia bacterium | reverse complement strand
GAGGCGCTGCTGCTCGGTGCGGGCGACCACCGGACCGCCGAACCGGGCCAGCCGGCCGTCGAACTTCAAGCCATGCGTGAAGCCGATGGTAAGCGGCTGCTCGGCAGGGGGCTGAGCCGGTTGTGCGATGGCCGCGGCGTCGGGATTTTTGCGCGGGGCGGCGACCATGACGATCATTTCGCCCTGGCCGTCTACCCAGAGGCGGTTGGAAGCTTTGTCGAGTTGGATGTTCGTCCCGGTCAGGCCGAGCCCGCGGGCGTCGACGTGGGCCGGATTGCCGGTGACGGCGAGCGTGCTGTCGGGGGCGTCGGCGGCCAGTAGTTGCACTTCGTCGCCCGCGAGATGAAACGGTTTGTCGGGGCTGCCCGGGGGGAGTTCTTCGTGCATCGCCACTTTGCCGGAGATCGCCACGTCGCGGAGCGTGGGTTTGCCTTCGTGCATGACGAATTGCACGCGGGTGAGTTTGCCGGTGACGGCGTAACGCGAGACGGGTGCGGGCTCGCCCGGCGCTGCGGCGTTATTGCCGTTGCCGCCGTTGTTCCCGTTGCTGTTCGCATTGTTGGAGTTCGCGGCGGCTTGACCAGGGAAGCCGGGGGCTGCCGGTTGCGCGGCACGATTGGCGGGCCCATCTTCCTGTTGGAACCAGACTTCCAGTTGGCCGGTGCGGCCGATCAGTTGCGTGGCGTCGATATGCACATGGCCGCGGGCGAGCATCGAGTGAGGTTGAAAGCGAGTGGTGGTGCGGCCCAGTTGCGGACCGGCGTTTTTCGCGCCTTGCGGCATGGCGACAGGGGGCGCAGCGGCAACGCCCGGCGCCGGTGGCGCGGGTGAGAGCCAGAACCAGATTTCATCCCCCGCCAGGCTGCCGAGATTTCCGTACACGAGCTTCGCGTCCCCCAGCACGGAGAGCAACTGCTTGCCGTCGTTGGGGCGGAGCGAAAGCTGCTTCGTCCAGCGGGCGGCGCAGTGTTGCGTCGGATCGCTGGGCATGACGCCGTTGTATTGCCCCGCGCCTTCGCACAGCACCTCGGCCGGCTGGCCGTCGGGGCCAGGGGTGTAGCGCATCATGCGGGTAGTCACTTGCTGCGGGCCATAATTGAGCTGGATCGGCCGATCCCCTTCGAGCAGCAGGCTGCCCGATTGAATCTTGTATTGCAGATGCTCGCCGCGGGCTTCGCCTTGCATCGACGGGGCGCGGACGATCACCGGATTGCCGCGGGCTTCGAGCAGCGTGGCGGTGAGCGAACCGCCGGCGCGGGGCGGCGCTTTACCTTCAGCAGGTGGGGCGGCGGCTGCGCCTGGCGGAAGCGGGGCGGCCGGGTTGGGAGGGCCGCCGGCGAGGATGGCATTGGTCACGTCCGCCGCGCTCTTGGTGAAATGGATCGCCAGCAGATCGCACGCCATGTCGTCCGCCGGACCGATGGGGTTGGTCCGCACGACGCGCACCTGCTTCTCGAACGTGGCGACATTGTCGATCATGTCGAAACGGAACGCACCTTGGCAGACGATGTCGACCGGCGTCGGCGCGGCCGGCGGAGCAGGCTGCCCGGGCGGTTGGTTGGCACCGCCGGCGAATTGATTCCCGCCCTGTTTCTTTGCGCCCAGCGGCCCACCACTGAGTGGCCCGCTGTTACCGAGCATCGCTGTGAGGTGGACGTCGCGCAAAAGTTCAATGGCTTCAATGCCGCGCGGCATGGCGTGCTTGGCGCTGCGGCTGCCGGCGTTGGCCTGCACCAGCAAAATCTGCAGGTCGCGGCCGGAGCCGTGGTTCGGGCCGAGTTGAAACTGCACTTCGTGCGGCGTCCAGATCCGCTCCTGGTTGAGTTGCAGATCGTGCGTGAAGGCGTGCAGCTCGCCCGACGGATCGCCCGCCGCGGCGCCGCGCGAAAGATTGCCGTGGATTTTTATTTCGCCGACCAGGCGCCCGCCGAGCAAGCGGCCCACCTTGGCGCGGCTGAGGTCGCATTCGCCGTCGAAGTCGAGCACCGCGCCGCCGGGAGCTTGCAGAATGACCGCGCGGGCCGGCCGGCCCTGGACTTCGCCGGGGCCGTCGGGAAAGAAGATCATCGTGCAGGGTTTGATTTCGATTTGCTTGTCGGGCAAGGCGCGATAACCCTGCATCAGCAGCGTGAAGGTGGGATTCTCCATCACGATCGGGTCTTTCAGCTCCCAATCGCCCGGCTGGAAGTAGGGGCGGAGCCGTTCGATCTGGCGCTTCGGACCATCGACGACGGTGGGGCTGGGCCCGCCGGCGGGAGCTTGTGGAGTCGCCACCGCCGCCGGCTCGATCAACGGCACCGCGACGAGCGAGTAGACCCAATAAATGGCCCACACGCCCGCCATGGTGATCATCATGCGTAGGAGGCGGCGGGGCATGGGGGAGTACTAGATGGAGGTTTGGGGACGGTAGTTAGTTAATGACCAATGACCAAATTCCAATAACCAATATTGGAGCTGCGCACGTTTTTATTGGAGATTGGAATCTTGGTGATTGGTTATTCCCTCCGCTCTATATCGTCCGTCGGGAGAAACTTCACGCTCCCACGTAGCGCTCAATCAAATCATCCCACCGCCCTTGGGCTTTTAAGATCATTTCCAGCAGTTCGCGGACGGCTCCTTCGCCGCCGCGAGTGGACGTAGTGAAGTGGGCGGCGGCGAGCAGCTCGGGGCAGGCGTCGGCGACGGTCACGCCCAGGCCGACGTGCCGCACGACCGGCAGGTCGGGCAGGTCGTCTCCGACGTAGCACACCTGATGCGGCCGCAGGTTCAGCTCGCGCATCAAATCCAGCACGGCGGGGAGCTTCTCTTCGAAGCCTTGGCGGACGATGTCGATGCCCAGCTCGGCCGCTCGCATCTGCACGATGTGCGACGTCCGCCCCGTGACCAGCCCGAACCGATGCCCCGCGCGCTGCCATAGCCGAATGCCGAGCCCGTCGCGGATGTGAAACCGCTTGATCTCGATCCCCTCGTTGTCGAACACAATGCCGCCGTCCGTCAACACACCATCGACGTCGGAAAGCACCAGCTCAATCGGCCGCATTCGGTCTTGGAGGTCCATCGTTCGTACTTCTCAAAAAACTATTTAACCACAGAGGCACAGAGGAGAAAATCCTAATGTCTAAATCCCAATGTCTAATGTAAGAGCTACGCCTGTCTCTTTTTTGGTCATTGGGATTTGGTCATTGGTCATTAAGCTTCCGTCTCTGTGTCTCTGTGGTTCAAACCCTTGTTCGCTGACAGCCGATAGCCGATAGCTGACAGCCTTCCCCCGACAGCCCCTGCAATTTTACGCCCCTCGCGAGCGCCAGGTTCCCCGGCGGTCGAGATGTTTTGGTCGCGGTACGGTGCTGATGGTGGACGGTGACGGTCGGGCAAAGTCGGAGGGCGCGGCGCTCGTGCTGGCAGCGCTGTCGGCGGCCAGGTCGCGGCTTACCAGGTCAGTAATGTCCAGCAAACCCAGGGGGCGGCCGGCCGGGTCGACCACCGGCAATTCGCTCAGCTTGCGCTCCGCCATGATCGCCAGGGCGTCGGTCACCATCGAGCCGGCCGGCACGGTGATCGGCCGGGGCGTCATCACGCGGTCGATCGGTTCGTCGAGCGCGTTATCGCGCCGGCTTTCAAATAGTCGGGCCAGATCGCTGTCGGTGAAGATGCCGCTGAGCAGCCCGGCCGCGTTGAGGAGCATGATCGCCCCGCTGCGGCGCCCCGAGGGGGCCGGCTTGCTGAGCACGGCTCGCACGGATTCTGTGTCGAGCGCCACACGGCACGTTTCCACGGGTCGCAGGTGCTCTTCCACTTTGCTCAGTCGCCGGCCGAGGCTGCCGCCAGGATGAAACCGCGCGAAGTCGGCCGGGCCGAAGTCGCGCATCCGGCTGGTGACCAGTGCCAGCGCGTCGCCGAGCGCCAGCATCGCCGTGGTGCTGGTGCTGGGAGCGAGGCCCAGCGAGCACGCTTCCTTGAGCGGGCCGAGCTCGACCACCACCGTGGCCGCGCGGGCGAGCGTGCTGCCGCGGTGCGCGGTGATGGCCAGCAGCGTGACGCCAAGGTCCAACAGCGGCGGCAGCAGGCGGAGGATTTCCTCGGTCTCGCCGCTCTGAGAAAGGATCAGCACGACGTCGTCGCGGTGGATGCGCCCCAGGTCGCCATGCAGCGCTTCGGCCGGATGGAGAAAGTGGCTGCGGGTGCCGGTGGAAGTGAGCGTGGCGGCGATCTTCTGGCCGACCAAACCGGCCTTGCCCATGCCGGTGACGATCACGCTCGCCGGGCAATTAAATAAGCAATCGACAGCGAGATTGAAATCATTGCCGAGCCGTTCAGCCAGGCTGAAGAGCGCATGTGCTTCGAGGCGCACGATCTCGCGCGCGTAGCGGATTTGATCGAGCGGGCTCAACGGGCCGCTGGGCCAAGGGGCGGCGTCGGCGGCAGCGGCGGAGTGCGTGTTCATCGGCGCGTCATCCTTGACGGCGGGGGAAAATAGTACCCATCACGCTCCGCGTGATGCAGTGAGTAGGCTTGAGGCTTGAGGCTGAAGACTGGAGGAAATCGTTTCCTCGTGCGGTCGCCAGTTTCCCACCTACAGCCTGCATGCTTTCCCTCACGCTCCAGCGCAAGGGGTACTATGTGCGGCGGGTGGGATTGTACTGATCCGCGGCGAAAGGGACAACGCTAGCGGGCCAGTTTGTGCCCCCTGCTGTCGCTGCCAGCACGTGCTTGCTCGACGGGAATCGGGGTGCGATGATAGCACGAGAGTTTTTATTGGTCATTGGGATTTGGTCATTGGTCATTAGCGTCCGTTAGTCTCAGCTTCCTCGCACGGTAAACGATGCCCTTAACGGCGGCCGAATTTCTCGACCTGATTGAGCAGCGCGGCATCATGTCGCCCGACCACGTTGACCACCTGCGCGAGCAGTTGGCGGAGGCGGGGGTGGTGATTCACCCGACGCTGGTTGCCCGCAAGCTGGTGGAGGCGGGTTACCTCAATCCCTACTTCGCCAAGACGCTGCTGGCCGAGGGGCAGCGCACGCGGCCCGGCCCGCCGCCGCGCGGAGAGAAACAGGATCAAAAGCAACTCGACGAACCGCTCGATCTGGCGCCGCTGGAGGAGGAAACGGCGGACCTGGGATCGGACTCGGCCGCCGCAGCGCGGGAAGTCGACATGCGGATCGATTTGCCGCCGATCCGCGACCCCGACGACCTGGGCCAGTTGGGCGATGCGCGGAACGCCTCGCAGGAGATGTCGGACCTGCCGATGTCCGTTGCCGGCCGCCGGCGAGGGATGTTGCCGACGCTCGATTCGATTCAATGGGGCCAGCCGCGAAGGCACGCTCAAGTCAACTGGATCCCGTGGGCAATCGGCGCGGGCGGGGCGGTGTTGTTGATCGTGGTGCTATTGGTGATATTGTTGCGATAGACCGTAGGTCAGGCCTCTGGCCTGACAGTTTTTGGTTACGTCAATCCAGAAGGGGTCAGGCAAGAGGCCTGACCCTACGTGACTAAAACAATCCTGTCTCCAAGGGTTCTACACTTCGGATTGTAGGCAGGTTCACACGCCTTGACTTCGCTGTTTACAAGGAAAGGATGGTACGAGATGCTCATGAATCCAAAGAAAAAAGCCGTCCTTGAGCGCATCAAGAATCTTGAAAAAGCAATTACCATGGGACGTGAGTATTTGGAAAGCGGCAAACATGCAAACTGGCATGGGTTTCGACCTTTGTTTACCGCCAAGGTGAGGGACGGCAAGGCGTTGCCGCCTCACAAAGATTGGGTGAAAAATGTATTTCTTCCGAGTCGAGAAAGCGCATTGAAGCAGGCACAGAAAACACTAGCAAAACTAAATTAGTCGCAGGTCAGGCCTCTGGCCCGACACGTTTGTGGTGGGATGAGAAGGCAAGCGTCAAAGCAGAGACCCGACCCATATCACCATGAAAAACAGCATGCTCGAATACTGGCCGCACAACTGGTATGGGGTGTGGAGACGAGGCAAATTATTTCCGGACTGTCCGTTGGTAGAGGACTGCATCGGTCAACCTCCGCTGCCCGACACGGCCGAAATCCTGGACTATCTCGATAAATCTCCAGTAATCTCCGCGTTTGCGATGTTAGACAAGTGCCTTCTTTGCGACAATCTATTGCCAGTAGGAATCCACTCTGATTGTGTTTTCGCTTGGCCGCTCGATCTTCACCACTATGTTGAAAAGCATGGAGTGCTCCTGCCCAGTCGCTTTGTCAAGCACATTCGAAGCCTGAACTATATCCCTCCCACACATTGCAATATGATACGGCAGCAAGTGCCTTGGCCATCCGTTTATGGTGCGCAGAAGCCAGGAAGTAGAAAGAGAAGGCAAACGTCAAAGCAGCGACCCGACGCAGATCACCCAGAGTAGTAGGTCAGGCCTCTGGCCTGACACGTTTGGCTTGACGGAGCCGAAAGATGTCAGGCCAGAGGCCTGACCTACGGGTGGTCACCGCGCTGCGTCGGGTTCTGCGGCATTGCCCGTCGCCTCGCCGCTGAACGCCGCGTCGTGAGGGTTGGGACTTAAGCGCAGCAATAGCAGCCGCGGGCGTGGCGCGGTGGTGTCGCTTTCGCGGAAGAAGCGATCGCCCAGGCTGCCGGGGCGTTCGGGGCGGGCGGCCAGAAGCAGCACTTCGCCGGGGGCGAGCGTGGCGGTGAGCTTCAAGTCGTCGAACACTTTTTTCTTGCGGCTGTTGTCGAGGCGGAACATTCCTTCGCCGGAGACGTAGCGCTGCCGGTAATCGCCATAATGCAGCTCGGGCGTGAGTTCCAGCTTGACGTGCCCTCCGCCGGCCGGCTCGGAGATCACGCCGAACTCCGCCTGGCCGTTTTGAAACGTCGCCCCGCGCGGGCGGCCTTCCGACCACTCGAGCACGTGGAACTCCGGCAGCACGCCGGAGGTGATCAGCTCGCCGCGCTGGCGGGTTTGCAGCAACATCTCGTGCCGCGTGGCGCCGGGCTGGTCGGGGGATTCGGTCACGGCCAGCTTGCCGGGGGCGTTCGGCGCGGTGGCCTTTTCCAGGGCGGCGGTGATCTGCGGCGGGATGTGCGAGCCGATCACGCCGGCGCGAAACCCATTGCGCGACAGCTTGCGCCGCGCCTCGGCCGGCAGCGACTGTTCGTCGACGTCTTGCCACAGCTTCTTGAGCGACTCCTCCTGACCGGGCGGCAGACGGACGAAGAAGACTTCCAGCACGGTTTGATTGTCGTTGGCCGCGAACGGCACCAAAGGCGACTTGCCGGTGGCCGCCGGGGTGGGATGAAACAACTGGCAGCCGGCGAGCGCGCAGAGCAACACACACCATGCGGCGCGCAAAGTAGCGCCGCGCAAGGCATGGGCCTTCGTGTGGAGATCGGGCGCAAGCGACATCAATCCGCCTCCTGCCGCGGCGCAGCATCGGCTGCGGAAAGCGGCACGGTCGGAGGAACCGGGTGAAATGGGGGCGTAGCGTAAGCGGCCGCCCGGGTGGAGTCAATGCGAGAAGAAAATTTGAACCACAGAGACACAGAGGAAAAGAAGGAATTTGAACAGAAGGCCGCGAAGATCGCAAAGGAACGGCAACCGGGCGTCTTTCTTCTTCGCGTCCTTTGCGACCTTCTGTAAAAAGTTCTTTCGTCTCCTTCGTCCGTCTCTGTGCCTGTGTCTCTCTGTGGTTCAAAAATTACCGGGAGAAACTCGGCCGAATTGCGGCGATAGCAGCGCCGAGGTGGGTGCCTGGGGCAACGCCCCAGATGAATTGAGCGGAGGATACTGGGGCGTTGCCCCAGGCACCCTCACATCTGCTAGCAAACGTCGGGACGAGCGGGACTACTCGTCCTTCGCCGCGGGCGTTTTGCCGCCGGAGCCGCTCTTATCGAAGCTGGGGCTTTCCGCCTTGGCCGGCCCAACGCGGTCGCGGACGCCGACGAACTCCAGGATCGCCCGCGTGCCGGCGTCGCCCAGGCGGGGCTTGGCCAGACGCATGATGCGGGTGTAGCCGCCGTCGCGATCCGCGAAGCGCGGGGCGACAGTGTCGAACAGGGCGCGGACCGCCTGCTTGCTGCCGAGCAACTGCAAGCAGCGCCGGCGGGCGGCGACGACCGGGGCGACTGCCTGTGCCCATTCGCGCCACTTGGGACTTTTGCGCCAGGTGTTCCAGGCGTCGCTGTGGCGTTCGGCCGTGGTGCCCAGCGGTTCGGCGTCGCGCAGTTGCACCAGCGCGTGCCGCGCGATGGTGATGCACTTCTCCACCAGCGGGCGGACTTCCTTGGCCTTGGGCAGGGTGGTGATGATGCGGCCTTTGACCTTGGGGAGGTTGTCGGGCTCGCCCTTGCCGCGGCGTTCGGCGTCGGCCTCGAAGTCGAACTCGGTGAGCATCAAGGCGGTGGCCAGGCTGCGGAGCAATGCCCGCCGATGACTCGGCGAACGACCCAGGACTCGGCCTCGCTTGCGGTGACGCATGGCAAACTCTCAATCTTTCGCTGAAATGTGCAAAGTGTTTTTGTGCGAATCGCTTCTAGCGGGCGGCCGCGGCGGGAACGCGCATCCCCAGTCGCAGGCCCAATTCCGAAAGCTTCTCGCGGACTTCGTTGAGCGTGGTGTCGCCGAAGTTCCGGACTTCGAGCAACTCGTCTTCCGACCGCTGCACCAGGTCGCGCACGGTTTGGATGTTTTCCGATTCCAGGCAATTGGTCGCCCGCACGGAGAGCCGCATCTTGCTTGCGGAGAATCTTGGCCCCTTCCACCAGGGCCATTTCCGGATGAATCGAGCCGTTGGTCCAGATTTCGACCGTGAGCTTGTCGTAGTTCGTCTTCTGGCCGACGCGGGTTTCTTCGATCTCGTAGCGGACGCGGACCACCGGGCTGAACATGGCGTCGACCGGCACAATGCCGATCTCCTGCTCGCGGCCGGAATTCTCGGCGGTGGCGACGTAGCCGCGGCCATTTTCCACGACCATTTCCATGCTGAACGGCGCGTCGGCCGTGAGCGTGGCCAGCAGGTGATCTTTATTGAGCACCTCGACCGAATCGTCGCCGAGAATGTCGGCCCCGGTGATCGGTCCGGCGGTGTTCTTCTCGATGCGAATCACCTTGGTCGATTCGGTGTGGTTCTTCACGATCAACGATTTGACGTTAAGCACGATGTCGGTGAGGTCTTCCAGCACGCCGGGAATGGTGCTGAACTCGTGCTGCGCCCCTTGCAGGCGAAGCTGCGTCACGGCGCTGCCTTCCAGGCTGGAGAGCAGGATGCGCCGCAGGCTGTTGCCGATGGTCACGCCGAATCCGCGCTCGAACGGCTCGGCGATGAATTTGCCGTAGGTGGAGGTCAGCGAGGCCGTGTCACACGTCACCTGACTGGGAAGCTCGAGTCCGCGCCATCGAATATGCATATTCTCGCTCCGGGGCCACTAAACCAAGTTCGCGTTTACCACGGGTGTGGTGCGGCTGCGGCGGGTGGCCATCCGCGGCGCCGATCGGAGCAGGGCCACCACAGGGGGACCACCGGCTCCGCGCGGGAGGACGCTGTTACTTCGAACACAACTCGACGATCAATTGGGTCTGCACGGGGATCGACACATCTTCCGGGCCGGGCAAACGCGTGACGCGACCTTCCGGAATCGCCCCCTCAATGCGGGAGAGATAGTCGGGCACTTCGCGCGGATGCTCGCTGAGCTGGGCCGTGACCAGTTGCAGGCTCTTGGCCCGGTTCTTTACGCGGATCACGTCGCCGATGCGGACCAGGTAGCTGGGGATGTCCACGCGGCGGCCGTTGACCGTGACGTGGCCGTGGTTGACGATCTGGCGGGCTCGAGGATGCCGTAGTAATGCTTGACCTTTTGCTTCTCGCGCAGGTGGACGCCGTAGTCGGTGAGCTTGCCGCGGCGGGCGACGTGCATGCCGGGGGGCTGCTCGCGGCGCTCAAACCCACACTTGGGCGTATCGCAGCGCGTCCCCTTGAGAAACAGCTTCATGCCGTCGCGGCGGCAGAGTCGACAGACAGGTCCGGTGTAGCGAGCCATGGATAACAGTTGCCTTACGCGGTGCGGTAGTGAGTTGGTGTTTGGAACGACGCTGAGCAGAATCTTGTGCAAATAATGTTGCCGTAGGGACTACACGCGACGCTTCTTGCGGGGGCGGCAGCCGTTGTGCGGCATGGGGGTAATGTCTTCGATGGACTTGATCGTCAGGCCGGCGGCTTGCAGGGCGGTGATAGCGCTTTCGCGGCCGCTGCCCGGGCCGTTGACCTTCACTTCGATTTCCTTGACGCCGAACTTGCTGGCCTTTTCGGCCGCTTGCTGCGAGGCGCACTGGCCGGCGAAGGGGGTGCTCTTGCGGCTCCCCTTGAAGCCACAGGTGCCGCCGCTGGCCCAACACAGCGTGTCTCCCTTGGCGTCGGTGATCGTCACCAGGGTGTTGTTGAACGTGGCCTTGATGTAGACCACGCCGACCGACACGTTGCGGCGGATTTTGCGTTTCTTGACTTTGCTCACGTGACACTACTCCGTTTGATTCGGCTACGTTTGATTCGGCTTCGCTGGGTTTTGCGTCTTGAAGTGCAACACGCGCCGCACGCGAAGGTTTGCCTGGGGATACGGACTCTGATTCATTAATTCAGTCAGTGTTTAATTCAGACAATGTTTTACTTCAGATCTTTCACGCCCTTCTTGCCGGCCACCGTCTTGCGGGGGCCTTTGCGAGTGCGGGCGTTCGTGCGGGTACGCTGGCCGCGCACCGGCAGGCCGCGGCGATGACGCACGCCCCGGTAGCA
>JAIOQB010000374.1 GCA_021413585.1 Planctomycetia bacterium | reverse complement strand
TGTGCGTATGACAAGACGCAACCGTTCTAAAACCGTCCACGCCAATAGTGAGGCCGCCTGTTGGCATGCGCGATCGCGACGACAACCAGGCGGTCCGATTCCGCACGAAAAACAAGGCGGAACGGATAGGGGTGAAGATTGCAGTAGCGGCAGCCACTTTTAGCTGAAGGAAATCGGAGCGGATCGGCTACGATCTTCTCGACCGCCTCATCAACCGCCGAAGCGAATCCAATAGCCGCTGCCGCGCTACGGTTCGCGTACCAGTCAAAGGATTCGTCAAAGTCCTCGTTGGCGCCAGCCAGGAATTCAACTCTTGTCATGACCGATCCGCGCTAATGCCGCGTCACGGATCTGAGTCCAAGGCACGGTCTTTGCCTCGCCCGCATCAAGTTGAGAGATGCGGCGTTCGATCTCAGATGCCCAGTCGTCGGAAAATGGGGCATCGGACTCGGGGGGGACGGTGTCCCAGAGGGCGTCGATCAAGCGCAAACGATCCTGCTCGGGCAGTTGTTGCGCGGCGGAAAGTACAGAATTGAAGTCGCTCATCGCACGGTACTCCCCTATCAAACCAATTATAGCTGCGATGGCTCTTATCGATCGATCTCCCCCATCACAATATCCAACGAACCCACAATCGCCGGGATATCGGCAATCAACGCCCCGCGGCAGATTTCGTGGGAAACGGACAGGTTGCAGAAGCAACTGCTGCGGGCGCGGGCTCGCCAGGGGATGGAAGTGCCGTCGCTGACGATGTAGAAGCCCATCTGGCCGCGCGGGGCTTCGGTTTCGAGATACGCCTCGCCCTTGGGGAGCTTTTCCGTTAGCTTGACCGGCTCGCCGTAGGAGCCGGTGGCCGTGCTGTAGCGGTCGATCGCTTGACGCACCAGGTCGATGGCCTGGCGGACTTCGAGCATTCGCACGTAGAACCGGTGCCAACAGTCTCCCAGCACTGCTTGCGACGGCACGGCGGGGTACTTGTGGTCCTGCGGATAGCGGCCGTTCTTTTCCACGATGACTTCAAAGGCATAGCCATCGTACATGGCGGTGTAGGCGGCTTCGCCGTCGCGGCGCAGATCTTGATCGATCCCGCTGCCGCGCAGCACGGGCCCCGTGCAGCCGTAATCGACCGCCATCTCGGGCGAGAGATAACCAATCGCGGCGGTTCGCTGGATGAAGATGCTGTTCGTGGTCAACAGCGCGTGGCATTCGTCGATCACCGGCAGGAACTGATCGAGAAACGCTTCGCACTTCTGCAGCCAACCCGGCGGCAAGTCAGCCGTGGCGCCGCCGACGGTGATGTAGCTGTACGTCAATCGCGCGCCGCACACTTCTTCAAACAAATCCAATATCCGCTCCCGCTCGCGAAACGCGTACAGAAACGGGCTGAATGTCCCCAGGTCGAGCCCGTAGGCCCCCATGCCCACCAAGTGGCTGGCGATCCGATTCATTTCGCAGATGATGACCCGCAGATGTCGGGCTTTTTCCGGCAGTTGCAGGTTCATCAACTTCTCGACCGTCAGGGCCCAGCCGAGATTCATGTTCATGCCGGCCAGATAATCCATCCGGTCGGTGTAGGGAATCCACTGCCGCGGCGTGAGGTTTTCGCCGATCTTCTCCGCGCAGCGATGCAGATAGCCGATATGCGGCGTCACTTCGGACACCACCTCGCCGTCGGTGCGCAGCACCAGCCGCAACACGCCGTGCGTGCTGGGATGCTGCGGACCCATGTTGACCAGCATCTCGTCCGTGCGGACATCAAATTCAATGATGCGGGCGTCGTCAGTTTGCGTGGCCATCTTTTTTATTGTCCGTGGTCAGTTGTCCGTCGTCAGTGGCACATTGTCTGGCGATACCAATCACCCTTTTAACGGCCCCGTATCCCGTGATACTCCAGCGGCATCACGTAGTCGCGCCGCAGCGGGTGGCCTTCCCAGTCTTCGGGGCACAGGATCCGCCGCAGATTCGGGTGGCCGGTGAACCGCACGCCCGAGAGGTCGTAGACTTCTCGCTCGTGCCAGTTGGCCGTGCTCCAGACGTCGCTGACCGTGGGGATGTCGGGGATTTCGCCGGGTTCGTCGTTCTTCCAGCGGGGGAGCATCACCTTGAGTACCAGACTACGCTTGTGCGGCACACTCCACAGGTGATAGACCACTTCCAGGTGGGGTTGCCAGCCGGTCTTCTCGGCCTTCTTGGGGTCGGCCTCAAAATAGTCGACGCCGCTGATGCACATCAGCATGTCGAACTTCAGATCGGCCGAATCGCGCAGGTAGCGGGCCACGTCGGGCAAGCCAGTGGGGGAGACCTCGATCCACGGATCGACGGCTTCGAGGTTTGCGCCGGTGATCTTCGTGCCCAAGTCGCGCTTCAATCGATCCAGAAATTCCTGTCCACTCATGATTGCGTTCTACTTGGGGAGTGCTAATTCGAGAGTAGTGATGCGATTTCGGGTGGTTGGGGCAACGCCCCAGATGTTTTTGATTGGAGGCTACCGGGGGGTTGCCCCAGCCACCCGTATTGCCGCCCGAACATTGGATCGAAGCGCTGGCGGCGAACAACACCTACGCTACGTCAGCGCGGGTTCCTGCTCCATCAGCGCAATTTTCAGCGGCGGCGGCTGAGACCGTTCGCGAGCCAATGCCCGCACCCAATCGAACGCCCCCAGTTTCCATTCGTAGGCGAAGGCAATGAACAACACGATAAAGAACGACATCAGCGTGCCGACCAAATACCAGGTGAACCGCCGGCCATTCTCGCGGATGCTGCGCTCGACCGCGGCCGCCGAATCAGCGTCAACTTTTGGGCCGACCATGCCCATTTCCAGGATCAGCCCGCGCGCCTGAGGGCTCAACTTTGCCGTCTTGGGGGCCGCAGTGGCCGAAGGACCAGCCGCGCGGCTGGTAACGACCACCGGCACCCTGGTGTCCATCAACTGCGTCTGCTTGCCGAACAGCGTGGCCACGGGAAACAGGAACGCCACTTCCGCGTCGAACACGATGAACATCAGCGCCACCACGTAGAACCGCAAGTCGAACTGCACGAAGCTGCTGCCGATCGCCGGCTCGCCGCACTCGTACACTTCGAGCTTCTCAGCATGGGGATCGCTGGGTCGCAGAAATCGGCCCAGCAACAAATTGGCGAACAGAAACAGAAAGCCCACTCCCGCGAACAGGATCAGGTAGGCGACGATTGCGGTGGGAGATGCCATTGCCTTGGGGGATGCGATCGCTTCGCACCGTGCGTGAGGCCAATTTGAACGCAAGAACAAACCGCCATTCTAGAAGACTGGGCCGGCCATGCAAGGCAGGTCTGGCGGTGAGCGAAACAGAGCGCGCGCCAATTAGGCGGACAACAGAGTGAGCGAGTGCGTTAGGAACTCCAGCCCAAGCTCTATTCAAGCTGGCCGCCACCGCCGCCCAGCGGGCCGCTATCGAGCGAACCCCCCTCGATGGAGCTGCCGCCAAACTTCGGAGCGGTCCCGCTGTCGACCGTCAGGGGCTGACGACCGGCGAACCCGGCGTCCACTTCGTGCCAGTAGAGAACCTCGGGCTCGGACATCCGCCAGCAGAGCAGCACCACTCGGCCGTCCATCAGCGACGGAAAGTCGACCAATCCTGCCACGCCATCCTTCGGTTCGACCCCCAGTTCGCGCAGCTCGTCCACGAATTCCTGCAGGCGCTGGGCGTCCTTTTCCAACTCCTCCTCGACCTGGGCTACTTCTTCCGCATAGAAATCGCGGCGCTGTTCCGGGCGGCCCTGAGCGTCGCGCGGGCGGCTGAGGCTGGCCAGCCGCTCGCGGCGTTCGACCACGTCGCGGGAAAGCTGCGCCAGGTCGGTGCAGATCGCCCGCACAAGAGGCAACGTGGCGTTGGCCTCTTCGACCGTGAACAGTTTTTTGAAGTCGCTGGGGCGGACGTTCATCGGTGTGGCTTACTCGGTGTGCCGTGATCTGCGTTCCAAGCGTATCCCGCAATTACTGATTCGGCCCGCCGTGCACCGGCTCCGTAATCACTTTCGAGTCGGCCACCGCGGTCGGATTGAGTGTCGCCCGCCCCCAGGCGATGTCGAGCGGCAGTCGTGAAAAATCTACAATGCAGCCGTCGCGGCTGTAGCAACTCAGGTCATGCGTTGCGCCCATGAAAATACAATCGACCGGACAGGGCTCGACACACAAAGCGCAAAACATGCATTTCGTGTAGTCGATCGTAAAGCCGGTGATCTTGAACCCCTTGCCGTTCTGCACCCGCTCCTTGCCGATGTAGATGCAGTCCACCGGGCAGGCCTTGGCGCACTGGTCGCAGGAGATGCAGGTCGTCAGGTCGTAGCGGTGAAACCCCCGATAGCGCGAGGCGACGGGGACCGGCAGCTCCGGGTATTCAAACTGCTGCGTGAACGTCTTGCGCTGCGGCCGATACGTGATCCACCAATATCGCAACGTCACGAACATGCCGTGGGCCACCGTATAAACGGCGCCGAACACGTTTTGAAACCACTTGCCCATTGCTCTATCCTGTTTCCTTCAATGCCCTCCAAAAGTAGGAAGGCAATTCTTTTGGTAGTTGCATCTAGTAGTCGCACCGACGCCGAAGTCCGACGGCGGCCACTGCCTGCGTCGGGCCCAATGAATTATAGGGTCGAGTGGTTTGGTCGCAAGCTGGCGGAGTCTCGCCGCGGCGCTTTGCTTCAAAGTCTTGCTTTAAAAGTCGCCGACGCTCAACTCGATTGTTTCGTTACTGGCGTGCTGGCCAAATCGATCAGGTGCCAGTCCGCACAATCGACAGTGCCACAGTCGGCGGTGCATCGATCCCACGTTTCCGGCGGCCTGAATGTACCCCCCTGAGGTGAGGTGCCGATAGCCGGCTGTCCATCGGGCGGTGGCAGCCGGAATGCCTTGCTGCGCGGCAGCGTCTCGCCTGCTCCCGAGTCGTTGGTCAACGCAACGGGGTTGGCACCCTGGGGCAATAGCCGACAATCGATGGTAATGTGGTTGTTTGCAAGTTCTTAAATTGTATGGCCTTACGGGCAGTGGATTAAGCCGGAGATTGGGCCCCACCCTTCGCTTCTAAGCCTCCCTCTTCTCCTCGGCGTGGCCAATTCCGTGCCAACTGTGACGAAAAGTCTAAAGATTCGGTCTCCGGAACCCATCAGTTTGCTTGACTCTATGCGTCCAGCACGTAGAGTGAAAGGAAGGAAGGGCCTTGCCGGGAGCGAGTTTCCGTCGCCTGACGGGATCGATAATCCGGCCGTGCCAAGTGGCACCGCGGTGCGATCAGCACCGATATAGGGGGCGGCGAGGCCGTCAATCGCCCCGTAGGAAGACACGAAGGATTCCGTGATGTTGGTTCTATCTCGCAAGAAGAACGAAAGTATTGTCATTAACAATGACATTACGATCGTCGTCGTTGAAATCCGTGGGGACAAGGTGCGCCTGGGCGTAGAAGCCCCGAAGGAAGTCCCGGTGCATCGGCGCGAGGTCTACGACGCCATCCAGCGCAACGAGCCCGCCGGCCCCAACAGCAAGGCTACCGAGCGGCCGGAAGCCGGCCCGGCGGCCAGCGCCTGATTTTTTAGCCCGACCACTGGGCTTGAAGTGGGCGATTTGCGCCGCCCCGCTCTCATTTTTCGTTGGCATTTGTCAATTGCCGGATTGCGCTGCGGGGCGAGTGTCACTTGACGTTTCCGGCCAGCCGACGATAGAACTACCCAACGGCTTGTGAGCGTGCTTTGCTCGAGTGGCACCGCACCGCCCGCTTGCCACGGCCCCGTCGTCTAGCCAGGTCTAGGACACCGGCCTTTCACGCCGACAACACGGGTTCGAATCCCGTCGGGGTCATTTTGTTTCTTTCACCGCTCGGCCGCTGTGGTATTTAACCACGCGGTGCGAGTTGGGGTGTTGGTGTGCGCTGTGTCCACAGAGGGGCAGGCCTTCATCCCGTCTTTTCGTGCGCCCCTGGATGCATCGCGCGTCAGTGAGCGCTTTCTGACTCAGTTTGGCTATAGTTAGGTTGAGCCAAGCACTTCGCCAGGCAAACTCCATCCCGCCCAACGCATGCCCAATTCGTACGACGTTTTAATCGTGATCTCGTTTGGCGGCCCAGAAGGCCCCGACGAAGTGATGCCGTTTTTGGAAAACGTGGTTCGCGGCCGCAATGTGCCGGTCGAACGGCTGAAGGGAGTTGCCGAGCATTACTACGAGTTCGGCGGCGTCAGTCCCATCAACGGACAGAATCGAGCGCTGATCGCCGCGCTGGAAGAGGAATTGCAGCGCCACGATATTCGGCTCCCCATCTACTGGGGCAATCGCAATTGGTACCCGATGCTGGCCGACACAGTGCAGAAGATGGCGGACGACGGAGTGCGACGAGCGCTGGCCTTTGTGACGTCGGCCTACAGTTCATATTCCGGCTGCCGCCAATACCTGGAAGACATCGAGCGTGCCAGGGAGACCGTCGGACCCGCGGCGCCGGTGATCGACAAACTGCGAAATTACTACAATCACCCTGGTTTTCTTGAGGCGAGTATCGCGCGCGTGCGGAGTGCCTGGGCAGAGATTCCACCGGCCGACCGGGGCGAGTCGCGCCTGCTGTTCACCGCGCATAGTATTCCCGGAGCGATGGCGACCGCGTGTCGGTATGAAGCGGAGCTGCGCGATCTGGCCGGATTGA
Source organism: Planctomycetia bacterium (assembly GCA_021413585.1). Taxonomy (GTDB): domain Bacteria; phylum Planctomycetota; class Planctomycetia; order Pirellulales; family UBA7805; genus JAIOPX01. The sequence goes on along the minus strand of JAIOQB010000374.1, from coordinate 12,435 downwards.
TCAGCGAGCAAATCTCCGCGCCGTTGTGGGAACTGGTTTATCAAAGCCGCAGCGGTCCACCCAGCCAGCCGTGGCTGGGGCCCGATATCGGCGATGCTTTGCGACGCCTGACCGCCGAAGGAGTCCGCAGCGTCGTGGTGGCGCCAATCGGATTTATCTCCGATCATTTGGAAGTGCTGTACGACCTCGACACCGAGGCCCAGGCATTGGCCGGCGAATTGGGAATCCGGATGGTCCGCGCCGCCACGGTGGGGACGCATCCGCGTTTTATTGCGATGATCCGTGAATTGATCCAGGAAAGATTGCTCGATCAGCCCGCCCGGCCAGCCGTCGGCCATCTAGGGCCCTGTCCCGACGTATGCCCAGCGGGCTGCTGCGTGGTGAAGTCACCGTCCGCATAGTCTTTGGCCGGCGTCCCAGTCTCTGCCGAGTTTCCCACTCGCCACCGCGTTAGCCGCCGCTGCTCCAGCGGCGCGGTTGGTGACAGTCGCCGCTCCCAGGCCCAATTGAATCGCTCGTGTCGGACAGGCAAAGTGGGCTGAATTGCCAGAAATCCCCGGCAGGTTTTGTCGTGGCATGGATCGGCTGCAATCTCGTCGCAGCCTACGTGACCCCACATGAAATGGGGGAAGACTTCGCATGTAACCGCCCCATTTTGCCGATAGCATTCATTGTTGGTATATCACCTACCTTTTCTTACCAGCACACAGGCAGTCATCTTACGCAACCTGCGTGCCCATTAAGGAGCCCTTGGTCCCTATGTTGGCCTCTTGCCGTGAAATTCAATCCCTGGACGAATTACGCGAGTATGTCAACGAAACCATTTGTGAACAGGAACAATTTGAAGTTGGTGCTTTCACCATGTCAGAACGGATCATCACGCGGGGCGGAATGCCTTGCGGGATTTACTTTTGCGTCCACGGGCCCCGTCAAGTGAAGCTCTCCGCCATCTGGGAAACGGATCGTAACACGATCCTGTTTTACGGCTCGGCAGGAGAACGGTTTCACAAGACTCAGTTGATCGATGCCCCACGTCTGGAGGAGGTTGAAGACCTGGCTGCTTGAACAGCCAATTTTTGGTTCAAAATGCCCTGCATCAGGGCATCCGAATCGATGCCTTCAGCGAGGTCGATTCCGCTCCCTTTTTTGGGGCCGCGCGACATTGACCCTCCAGCGCAATTAGTATAAATATTTACACTATCATTCAAGTCACTGAATTTTCTGCACGGAGGTAGTTGCCATGCTCGTGTTGTCCCGCAAGGAAAGTCAGCGAATCAAGGTGGGTGACTCCATCGTAGTCACCGTGGTTCGCCTGGGGCGAGACAAAGTCCGACTGGGAATCGAGGCGCCGGCCGACATGGTCGTCCTGCGCGAAGAACTGGAGCCGTTCCCCGCGGGACGGATCGTGGGGCCCGCTGCGGTCGCAGGCTAGGAGCCCCACAGAGCGCCAACGCATTCCGACGCACGGCAATCGATCGAACGGCGTTGGAATAGGACTGGACGCGACAGAAGGCCTATCAATGGCCTCGGAAGACGACACAACGGCGAATCCCGCCCAGCGTTTGGGGCGAGGTTCGCCGTTGTTGTTTTCGTAATTATCTCAGCTGGATTGGCTTTAGTCGCGAGGGCGGACCACGCCGGTCAGGCCGCTGTAGTCGGGCCGGTCTTCATGGTGCCACAGCGGCAACCCCTGACGTGCCCGCTCGGCCAGCACTTCCAGCTTTTCCCGCGAACCGGCCGGGGCCCCGGTGGCCTCAAAGCCATCAGTCTCCAGCGGTGCAAAATCTTCGTCGTGGCCGAACTTTGAAATGGCTTCAAATACGTTACGCATGGTTCAATTTCCTCTCTGCATCCGCTGACGGCCGATGTACGCTTCGGCAGCAATCAATCGGATCCGATCATTCTTTCGTGGTTATGGAAGGCGCCGATTCGGCCAATACATTTGCCGAATAAAAACAGTCGCCGTGGTTGATCTCAGGGTAAATACGTCGAATTCAGCTAAATCTTGGCAAACGAATCCCAATTTCCGCACGTCGCTCGCCGCCAATTGGGGGCGGTTTTCAAAACCGCCTTCTGGACAGCGCCACGAGTGTACGGAACAGGTGGGCTCAGTTCGGCATCCGCACGGGCAGGATGGCGCCGCCAAGACACGCCATTATTTCAGACCCTACTCGAAAGTCAAGCAAATGGATGAAATAGCAGTTTTCGCCCTACTTCAGGGGGGAAAATGGCCCGCAGAGTTTGCCCAATCGCGGCCAACCGGCTCGCTTGGGGAAAGTGAATATGCGATGGTGGACGGGCCAAAGTCCCTCTACGATCGATGGACACTTGTCACCTGAGGCAGGTTCGCCCCGCGCAATGAGCCTTTTACCGCAATGTTTTGGCGCACTGAGAGAGAAATGAGCCATTTATGTGGCTGCAACGACAGATCGCCCTGCGCCCCTTTACCCAGGGGCTGCATTTAATCACGGACGACATCGTGCGGGCGCTGCCTGAATTGCGGCAATGCCGCGTGGGCCTGCTGCACATTTTCATCCAGCACACGTCGGCCTCGCTGACGATCAACGAAAACGCGGATCCGGACGTGCCGCAGGATCTGGAAACCGCGCTGTGCGAATTGGCGCCGGAGGACTATCCTTATCGGCATACCTGCGAGGGGCCGGACGACATGCCGGCTCACATCAAGGCGGCCCTGCTGGGCAGCTCCGTGACGGTACCCGTGACCGACGGCCGCTTGCGGCTGGGAACCTGGCAGGGAGTATATCTCTGCGAGCATCGCCGCCACGGCGGACAGCGTAAGCTGGTGCTGACGCTGCAAGGAGACGCCGCCGCGGTGCAACAGTAGCTGAGATGCATTTAAGCTGAGACCGAGCTAACCAGCCCCAACGCGGCTGAGCCACTCCCCCGCCGTCAGGCGCGATACGTCATCGATCCAGCATTCAGTGGTCGTCGACAGATGGGCATTTCGATCGACGTGAATCAGGGCGTCCAGACAGCGCTCCAGGCAAGCGGCTGCTGTCTGGTCGTCCCATTCTTTTCGTGCGGTAAGCAAATGTTCGGCCGATTTTTCCACTTCCGCATCGGCCCCGCCGCTGTCTCCAAGCGGCGCATCGCACAGGCGGTGAATCACATGCCGGTAAAAACCGGCGGCAAAGTCGATCACTTGCCGCAGGCGGGCCCGCCGGGGCTGGCTTTCTTTCCCAGCACTTTCCACAAAGGCGATCACATCATTGGCCAGGACAACGGAGCCCGCCGGCAGCTCGGAGAGTCCCCGCAATAATCGGCGCCGGAACTCCCACAACTCCGGGAGCCGCAGCTCAGTCGCTCGCACCAGGCTTCCTTCCGCGTAGCCGGCCAATCGCAGCGCCTCGCCGGGGTCGGTTACGCCCAACTGCTGAGCGATCAATGTGGCCGCGTCGTCAGGCGTCGGCGGGGAAAAGCGGATAATCTGGCTCCGCGACCGAATCGTGGGCAATTGCCGCTCGGCGGAGGAGCCGATCAAAATCAGCACCGATCCCAGCGGCGGCTCTTCCAGCGTTTTGAGCAGGCAATTCGCCGCTTCTTCGCCCAAGGCATCGGCATCGTCGATGATGGCCACCTTGCGGCGTGCCATATAGGGAGTCAGCGAAATATCGTGGCACAGCCCCTGCTGCATTCGATGCTCGCGATCGCCGATGAACAGGCTCAGCGGCAGTTCCGTCTTGTCGGCCGGCTTCTCGATCACAATCAGATCGGGATGTGTTCCCAAATCGGCCTGCCGGCAATTGTCGCAGTGATTGCAGGGATCGATCTCGTCCGCTGCCCGTTGGCCGCAAAGCAGCGATTTGGCAAGCCGCAACGCAAACGCCCGCTTTCCGATTCCCGACGGGCCGACGAATAGAAAACTGCTGGCCAACCGATTTTGCGACAGCACGCGGCGAAACCGCTCGACAATGGCGTCGTGTCCCAAAATGCCTTGCCAAGCCATTGGACGTCGCCTAACGAAGAATCGGTGCCAAGTGATTATTGCATGACGGAGCAATTCGGATGCTAGCAAAACGGATGGCTTGCTACCACGGCCTGTACTGGTCAGCTGCGAAAACGACGCTCCATTAAAGCGATGATATGCAAGCACTTCGGCAACGCATCAGGGCACGCGAATTGCTTTGTTGTTTGTCGGCCTGCGAGCATTGACTCATCTCGCTCTAACTGGCCAGGCCGGCTCGTCGGCACTTCGGCGAGTCGGTACCTCCCACATGCTCTTCATTGCGCTCATCGGCAGCTCATCAAACTTCGTCCAAGCTCGAACGCTCATTGGCTTCGGATGAACCGCAATAGGCCGCTGCAAAGCGGCACGTGTGGCACTCTGGGTCTAAGCGGCGTTTCGGCGCGACCACCATTCGACGCGACCTTAAATGGAGGTGCAGGCTACGCCCCGCGGCTGGAGACCTGAAGGAGCGGGATAAGACGCCATTTCTTGCGAGTTCGACCGCGCCACGGCATTCAACAACCGCGGCTGGCCAGTGGCCCCCTACGCTCCCACTGGAACAGCTCCCCCCACTGGAGGTAGCCAAAATGGAAGAGCCAATACTCCATTTTGGCCTAGCCATTTCGGTTAGGGCCCGGCAAAGCCCAGCAGCTTCGGGGGCCAGATCTCATTTTTTTGATCCGGGACCTGGCCAGATCCGCGGCGCAAGCCTAGTCAAAATCGGCACTTTGGATGGGGCAGGGCTCTGCGCTCAATAGCGGCTAACCGGCCAGGGCCTCGGCGATACCGATGCTGGCACACTGTTTGCTTTGAAGAGGGGGCACAAGTCGGCGGGCGTGTAGCTCAGCCGGCAAAGCAACAAGAAATTGCCCGCTTTTGAGGAAACGCTTCCAGAAGGGAATCCGGCCGATGAGTCCTAAACATTCAGATTATCGCAGCGAAGAGTTTGGTTTCGACGCGGACGAAGGGGATCTCAGCTACCGGCGTTCTTCCAGCGTAGGGGAGTTGCACGAAGCACCTGGCCCCAGCAATCGGCCCTCTCGCCAAAGCAAGCGCCCCGCCAAGTCACGCCGGGCCAAGGCATCGCACAGCGGGATGCAGTGCCGTCGCAATAAGCATTGGAACTGGTAAGCAGTTGCCACGTTCGTTTCGCCCAATGAGTTTTAATCGGGCTGAGGCTTCGCGCTGACTACAGCGGCTTCACAAATCGTGACGCCGCCTGGCGGATTTGATTTTGCACCTCGGGCACAGGTCCCGAGGCGTCAATCACCGCGATTTTCTCCGGCCGGCGGGCCGCCTCCGCCAGATAGCCGGCTCTGAGCAGTTCGCGAAACCGGTCCCCTTGCAGCTCCATGCGGTCCAGCTCGCGCTGCATTCGCGCCGCCGCTTTATCCAGCGGCATGTCGAGGACAAACGTCAGGTCGGGCTCCAGCCCTCCGGTGGCAACTTGGCCCACGGACCATAGCGTGTCCACATCCATTCCGCCGGCGTACCCCTGGTAGGCCACATTCGCCAGCAGAAAGCGATCGCTCACGACCACCTGGCCCGCGGCCAGGGCCGGCCGAATGACCTGCTCGACCATCTGAGCCCGAGCGGCCATGTAGAGCAGCATCTCGCTGGGGCGACAGATCGGCGTCTGGAAGTCGTTGAGCAAAATGCCGCGAATCGACTCTCCCAACTCGGTGCTGCCGGGATCGCGGCACGAAACGACCTTATGTCCGGCGGTGCGCAGCCACTCTGAGAACAGGTCCAGTTGCGTGGACTTGCCGACGCCGTCGATGCCATCGAAGCTGAAGAACATGGGAACGTCCGCGGCCGGTCCTGGCGAGTACACTGAGGTGCCAGCCATTCTATCCGCTGGACCTTGTGCCAACAGACCTCGGCCACGTTTTGGGCTACCAGTCGAGCGACCCAGACGCACATTCCTGGTCCGGGCCAAGCTAAAGAATCAGGGGCTTGGCATTGCCACAGCCCCTAATTCCTCCTTCGGATCCACTTAGTAGCTCACTCAATAAGGGGACCGATTGCCGGCAGGTTCATCGGGCGACGTCGGATCCTCTTGCACGTGGGAGACGGGCGCTACCTCTGCCCGCGAGGCGGTCGACGATCGCTTTAGTCCCAACGATCCCCATTCGTACCGGCCCCCTTCCGACTTGGTGGCTGCCGAGGTGGCGGCTGCCGACCGGGCGGCTTCGTACTTCGCGGTCCGGGACATTACAGCGTCGGTAGTGGCAATGTTGGATTTCGCGCTGTTGGTTTTTGCCGAGTCCAAGTTCGCGGCGTCCGATTTCGTCGCTTCGTATCCTGCCGGGACGGCTCGCGATTGAGCCGCTGCCCGTGAGGAGGTTGGGCGAGCCGTTCGTTGGACGGTCGCAGTCCTCTGCGCCCCGCCACGGTTCGCTTGTTGGTCCTCGGTTCCTTCGGCGGCGGGCGGCGCCACGTTTTCCGGTTCGGTGTAGGAGGGTGTCTTCGGCGCGTTGTGCGGCTTCGACTGCGTTCCCGCCGGCACTCCCTCCGGCGAGTCCTGGAACTGTTCGTACGGGCCGCGGCTGAAGACCTTCGGACGGGTGTAGCCGTAGTCGATGTACAGGCTGGCGTCACGCTGCCGGGCCAGACGCATCGCGTCGAAGTAGGCCTTGGCCGGCCAAGGTCCTTCCGCCAGATAGACGCCGTTGTATTCCAGCAGCGAACCCTTGCGGAAGTGTAGCTGGGCGATCGAACGGGTGTAGTCGACCAGCGAACGGTAGTAGGCCCCTTCGGCCTCCGCCAGCCGGCGCTGAGCCTGCAACAGCAAGTCGAGCACGTACGAACCGTTGGCCGACGCCACGCCGGCGTTGAACACCGCTTGCAGCGATTCCACCTGATGCTGAGCCGCCATGCGGCGATTGAAGTTCGTCTCGGTAACCATGTGGAACTCGTCCAGCGCCCGGATCGCGTCACCCATCTGGTGCGACAATTCCAATTCCTGCTCTTGCAGCAAGGCTTTGGCCCGGGTGAGCAGCAACTGGTGGTGCCGCACGTCGGCCAGCTCGGCCCGGAATCCTAGCTTGATGCTCATTTGCAATCCCAAATCCCATTCCTGGAAGTCGCCCCCCATCAGGGATTGGAAGGCATTATCGAACGGCGGCTTGCCCCCCGAATCGGGATTGATCAGGTCGTGCCCAAAGCCGTGCCAGCGATAGGCACCGTTGGCGTCCAAGCGGGGAAGCAAGAAGTTCTTGGCGGCGATCAGTTCCAACTCGCGCTCTTTGATCACCCATTTCTGCTTGCGGAGTTCCACGCTTCGCTCCAGACCTTCGCCCAGGACTTCGTTCCAATTGAACGAGACCTTGGCCGAGGTGGGCTCATCCGACGGACGGATCAACCGGCCATCGCTGACGGAAATGCCCATCATGTATCGCAGTCGGGTTTCGGCCCCGAACAACTCCGACTTGGCCACTTCCATGAGCGCCTTGAAGGCATAGAACTGCTCGCGGGCCATTGCTTCGTCCGCGGCCGCACCGCCGGCCAGGCCCGCTTCACCCAGCGTCTTGACGCGCTGCCAGGTCTTCAACGAGCTTTGCAGGGCCTGCTTGCTGGTGTCGAGGTTGTGGTAGGCGAAGAACAATTCCCAGTAGGCGTTCTCGACGTCGAACACCATGTTCCGCACGCCCGCCTCGAAGTCGGCCAGCGAGATGTCGTTATTGATCCGCGCCAGCACCACGCCGTCCATCACCTTGCTGCCAATCCCCTGGAAGGGATTGTACGGACCGGCGATTTCGTTGAACTGCACGCCGGCACCTTGCAACAACGGCTGATTGAAGCCGACGGCGACGTTCTGCGTGAAATAGCTGGGGAAGAACAACTGTCCGAACGGCGTCCCCTTGGTCTGGTTGTAGTTGGTGTCGCTGCCCGCGTAGAACCGCGTGCCTTCCGCGGTGACCTTGGCGATTTGAGCCTGGAACGTGCCGAGGCTCTGCTGCACTTCCACCGGGTTGCCGGTCGGCAGCCCCGTGTTGGGGTTGAGTTGTGCGATGTTCGTGGGCTCGTCCGTCTTCTGCCATGTCAGGCTGGAGGTGAACTCCGCATCGTAGGCCGACAGGGCCGCGGCTTCGCCGATCGGCGCGCCGTCGATTCCCAAGGAGCTGCCCTGGATGCTGGGGTCGTAGATCGTATTGGCGCCCAGCGGGTTGGTCAGCAGCAAGTTCGGCGATGGGCCCAGGATCGGCGACGTGGGGCTTCCTTCGACGGCAAAGCGGCCGCCCAGCGAGCGGAGCACCTTGCCGTTGGCCAAGGCGTGCTTCACAGCGTCCTGCAACGACAGGGGCCACGTTTCGTCAAAGTTCGCGTTGGCCAGCGTGAGCGGCGCTCGGGCGTCGTCCGCTTCCGGATTCGCGCACTTCTCTACGTCGGCCTTGGAAATTTCGGTGGCCTTGCCCACGTAACGGGAGAGGCTGCCATCTTCACCAAAAAAGAAGGGCTGCTGGGGCCGGCAACCGGTTCCCAGTGTGATCACCAGAAGTAGCAGGGCGGTCGTTCGTTGGACTTGGCGATTCATCGTAACTCCTCGCTGTGGGCGAGTTGGTGGCAAACGGGGCCGGTCCCGATCGCATCCAGCCAGTCCGCGCACTCCATGCGCGAATGCAGACACAATCGTTGGCACCCCAGATATCGACCCTCGCAGCCGTCAAACTTTCGAGAATCGATACAATCCGAACATTCGGCAGAGGCAACGAAGAAGCCGCAGATTACGGCAATTGCCCAGAATTAAATTAATGGTCGCAGCGTTGCACGCAACGCCAGCACCCAAGGGCCAGCCCCATGGCCAAAAGCTGACAGCCAACAGCCGATAGCTGACAGCCTACAGATACATCCCCAAAAACCCGCCCGACTCATCGGACGCGGCCCGGATCCGCTCGGCCCGTTCGATGGCTTTCTGCAGGTCGCCGGCGGCGATGTAGAGATTGAATTCCGCCCGCACGGCATGCGACACCGTGGCGCGGAACCAGGTGACGATGGGTTCGGTCAGCCAGTCGCATGTCTCGCGCACCAATTCGACCTCCAAGTCGCTGCGATCGGCGACGCGATCACCTTGATCGGTGAAAACCGTTCCTTCAAACCGGTACTCCAGCATTCCCACCAGGGGATCGTTGGTCAGATGAAAGATGCAGCGGGCGTTGTGCAGGTAGTACGTGTTGTGGGCCCCGTGCGTCTCCAGGGCGTGCTTGATCTTCTCGCAGCGGGCGCGAAACTTTGGCGAAGCATCCAGCGGGATATCCAGCCGGCCCACGCTCCGCAACGGCAGGCAATCGAACGAAATATCGACTCGCTGGTTCATAGGTTATTGATTCTGCGGTGCTGCCACGCTGGCCGGCTGGCATGAAACGACAGACCCCAGGCTCACGGGAGCCGGAATCGCATTCAATGCCGCCGAGTGGAGAATAACGGGCTTGCCCGTCGCGACCCGCGACGGGACAAGCCCATTGTATCGGCTTAGCGCAGCGGCGCGGAGCCGCCCTGGCGAGTGGACGAAGGGGCGTCGAGCGCGACTTTTTTCGCCGCTGACTTGGGAGACATCTGGTTCCAGGCGAGCGTCAGCCAGCCACCTTGCGCGTCCGCCACGGCGTAGGCCAGCTTGCCGGCCCGTTCCATTTTGCCAGGCAACACCAACGGTTCAAACTCAAGCCGGTAAAGATCAAGGAATAAATCGCCAAAGCGAGCCTTGAGCTTGGCCCGCAGCGCTTCGGCCCCCACGGCGGCCGGACCGCCGAACTCCGCTTCGGTGGTCATCACGCCCCAGTCCTTATCCAAGTCTTTCATTTCCAGCACCAGCTTGCCGTCCTGCGGCTTCTCGATGTGGTACGTGGCCCAGATGGTCATCGGATGCTCGTCGTACTTCTTGCCGTCGATGCCTTCGAACGCGACGCCGCGGATGGTTACCTTCACCGTGTCGTTACGCAACTCGACGGTGGCGGGATTGAGACGGGCCAGGGTGACGGAGAACTTCTGTTCGCGGTCCGCCTTCTCGCGGCGGGCCAGCTCGACCTTCTTTTCATCGTCGGTCATCTTGGCAAAGCGGTCTTTGCGGTTGCGGGCTTTTTGAACTTTGACTTTGTCCTGAATCTTCTTGGACTGCTCCTTAGCGTCGGCGGATTGGCCGGAAGCGTCGTCGGTGATGGTCCGCCCACCGAGTTCCGTCGCGGCCAGGTTGTTCAGCAGCGACTCGTGCAGCCGAACCCCCATGTCGTGATCCACGCTCAGCGGCGTGGGCGCGGTCGGAGCGGCCAATTGATTGGCAGCCGCCTGCTTCATCACCACCACCACGGCCGCGTCGGTCGTCGAGAAATTCAACACACTTGGAAACGCGTCCTTGCGGGCGAGCGGATCGCGAAATTTGTAGGCGAAGTCGTGATTGGCTTTGTTGACCGAATCGGCGGCTTGCTTGTCCATCCGGTCGCGGAGCTTGGCCCCAGCCCGGTCGCCGGCCACTTTTTCCGCTTCGGCCTTTGATTCGCCCACTTTTTCCCAGGCCTTGCGCTGGATGAGTCGGCCGATGGGGCCGTTGTGCTTGGTCGAAATATCGCTGATCTTGCTGGACGTAACCGCCGTGCCGGTGGCCGGCGTGCGACTGAGGCCGTCGCGCGAGACCGTGATTTGCGTCGCTCCGCTGAGCTTGGTCGTTCCGGCGGCGCTAATCGTCACGGGGCCTTTGTAGCCGGTGGTGCGGGTCTTCGTGGTGCCGTCGAGCACGATCCGTAGCACTGCTTTATTAGGATCCGGCACGAGCAGGCCGGTCAATTCACCTTGGATCGTTCCGGTCCCTTCGACGTAGGTCCCCAGGATGTCCTCATTGACCTGGATCTGCTCGTGCAGTTGATCGCCCAGCGAGGCGGCGATGATGTTGCGTCCCAAGTAAGCATTAAGATTCGGGTGTGACCAGTGATTTCGCACGGCGCTAACGAACGCCGGCGCTTCGTGGAAGCGTTCCAGTTCGCCTAGGCGGGCTCCCACGCCGATCGAGGCGGCGTGCGTGGCATCGGCGCCGTAAGCCTCCAGCAACTCCGCAAAGTTGGACCGCTTGGGAAACAGCCGGTCGTACTTTTCCAGTTGGGCGGCGACCGCTTTGGGATTTCGCACCGCCAGGCTGGTGTACAAATACTCGCGCAGGGCATTGCGCACCGCCTGATACTGGGCCATCTCCAGGCCGTCTTCGTCCGCTTCAAAGCGATCGAGTTCTTCCTTCAGCACCGCCAGGTCCGGTTCCTTGGCAGCTAGCGCCGTGGTGAGGAGATTCCATTTCAGAAATTGCTTCCACGCCTGGCCCTTGCGGCCGTTGGCGGTCAAGTACACGTCCAGCTTCTGGACCGCGGTGCGAAGCTCGGCCTTGGCCGCGGCGGCATCGGCCGCGTTCTTTGGCGCCAGTTGTTCTTGAATCTTGGCGGCCACTTTGGGCAGGTCGGCCGGCCGGAGCGATTGGGCCGTCAGTTCGTCGATCCACACACCCAACGCGCGGCTGACCGCGGCGAAGCGGCGCTTGTCCAGCCCAGCGGCGCCGCTGCGAAACTTCTGCCGAATTTCGGCGAGCTGCTTCACGTCGGCCTTGTCTCCTTTGGCGATTTGGGCCTTAAGCTGGTCGATCTCTAGATACTTCTGCCAGGCAGCGCCATCTTTGCTCGTGGCAAGCCAGGACTGCAATTCGCCCACAGATGTCGAAACATCGCCGGCAGACGAAGCGGCTTGAGCCTGTGCGGTGAAGCTCAGGACCAGCAGCGAACCCCCCAGCACCAGCAGGGAACCATAGCGCACCGCCTTCATACGCGTATTGCTGAATTGCATCCGTTCGCTCCTCATCGTGTTAAACGTGTAAGCATTTCCGCCACATCGAAACCGCAAGCCCGGTTAGAAAGGGTGCGATTTTCCGCTCCCTAAAATCCCAGCCCACGGCAGGCGGAACCCCTGCCAGATCGCCCTAAGTCATTGCCTTTGAAAAAGCATGGGCCGGGCCGCCGCGATGCCATCTTGGGGTCTGAAAAGCGGCTCTCAGGTCCCTCGTCCCAACGCTTCTTCTGCCCAGTCCTAGCAGATCAGGTTTTTCTTGGCTAGCCGAAACTGCCTATCCATCAGGGTCTTCCTGGACGCATCAACTCGCCGCAATGCATTCCATAATACGCAGTTACGCCACATATCTCAATCGCGACATATAACTTGACGCTTAAATAGTACGCATTTGATGCATAATCCGCATTTTGCCGCTTGTTTTCCAGGTTTAGGTGGGCCATCATAGGGCTCGCCAAATAGGGGTGCTATCGCTGCTGGCGCCAGCTACGTTCGCTCTACAGGATCATAAACATCCTTAGCCCACTACCTAATTCCCGCCCTGACTTTAGCGCGGCGAATTCCCACCAAGCCACCAACGGAACTGGCTGGCTTTGAGGCCAAAACCTGCTTTCAGCCTGTATCGCCATGCCAGCGAGGCCCGGCGAACGGAC
>JAIOQB010000373.1 GCA_021413585.1 Planctomycetia bacterium | reverse complement strand
ATTTATCGACTAGCAACGCGGGGGTCGCTTCGTCGAACACGGTCACATAGTCAACGCAGGACAGGGCAGCCAGCATGGCCGCTCGATTATGCTGGTCGATCACGGGGCGACGCGGGCCTTTCAGCTCGCGCACGCTTCGGTCGCTGTTCAGGCCGATCACCAGCACGTCGCCGAGTTCAGCCGCTTGCTGCAAGTAAGTCACGTGGCCGACGTGCAGCAGGTCGAAGCAGCCGTTGGTGAACACGATCCGCTGCCCTCGGGCACGGCACGCCTCCACATGTCGCACCAGAGCTTCGGCCGGCAGGCACTTGGCGGCCGCGGGTTGGCGCTCGGCCAGCAGATACGCCCGCATGTCATCACGCCGGATCGGCACCGCGCCGACGTGCTCGACTTCCAACCCGCCGGCGACGTTCGCCAAACGGACTGCCACCGCCGGCTCCAGTTGTGCCGCCAGCGCCACGGCAATCGTGGACAGAACGCCTCGAACGCGTCTTCCGGCCGGTTGATCTTCACTCCGCTGGCGCATTCGGCTTCGTTGCGGTTGGGGGTCATCGTCGTGGCGCCGCGGTAGCGCGAATAGTCATCGGTCCGAACCGGGTCAACCACCACCGGCAAACCCGCCGCACGGGCGGCATCAATCACCTGCCGCAGCAGCTTAGGCGTGCAGACTCCCTTGGCATAGTCGGAGATCACGACGACGTCGTAGCGGTCGATTTCAGAGAGCAGCCGGCGGACGAACTCCGCTTCTAATTCGCTCGATAACGGTTCTCGCACTTCGCTATCGACGCGCAGAATCTGATGCGGATGCTTGTTGGCGGCCCGGCCGATGAAGCGTTCTTTGACGGTCGTTGGACGGCTCATGTCGACCAGCGCCATGTCGCAGCGGACGCCGGTTTGCGAGAGCATTTCGCGCAGTTCGCGGCCCGAGTCGTCGCTGCCGACGACGCCGGCGACGGTCACTTCCGCCTCCAGCCCGCGCAGCATCTGGCAGACGTTGGCGGCGCCGCCGAGCCGGCTCTCGCGGCGGTCGGCCCGCAGCAGCAGCACGGGCGCCTCCTGGCTGATCCGTTCGGCATTGCCCCAGGTGTAGCGATCGAGGATCAGGTCTCCCACGACCAATGCCCTGGGATGGCCCAGCGCGTCGAGCGCGGCGAGCAGCTCAGTAGGCTGCATGATGCGTCTTCCATGACGTGGTTTGAGTAAGGACTTACGCGCGCAATCCCACGCGCTGCCGAGGGGCGGGATTATATCGCGACAGGGCGACAAAAGTCCAAGCCGATTTGGGTGCTAGCACGCAGGCTTGAGGAAGGACGCACGGAGGGGCGACGTTCTGCGTAGGAAACTCCCCCCCCTTCCAGGGAGGGGCTGGGGGAGGGTCGAACGTGGCCCTTCGAGAAATTGATTTGCGTTAAAATTCTATCGCGATTGAGGCAATCCTTCATCGCGCGGGATAGTGGTTCACTTTGAGTCTGTCTAGGTTGGGTGCGTGCGGTAAGATGAGGGCATGTCGAAAGCCAAGTACAAACTGGCGATTCAAGTCGTAGGCGATGTGGTACACGACTGGGATCCGTATACCCTGCTTGCCGCCGGCTGCCCTGTCGATGAGTTCGATTCGGAAATTGCCAGCATCGTAGCCCAGATACCACGCATTAACAGCGAGGAAGACGCGACGCTTGCGCTCTCCCGCGTATTTTCATCCGCTTTTGAACCATCTCGATTCACGCCCGAACTATGTTCAATGGCCGGCATCAAGTTATTTGAGGCGCTGTCCGCAAATGGGCTGTTGGACTGACCACATGGCACGATGCCTGGCGGAGCAACGAGTTACCCTCCCCTTCCCCTCCCTTAATGGGAAGGGGGTTCCCAACTACGGCGCCATCTCCGCCACCGCTTACGTGTTTCCTCCGTCCTCCAGCCTCAAGCCTAATAAGAAATCGTCACCCCCGCTTCCGCTCCGTGATAGAACGGGTTGCCGTTGGTCGTCATCTGCGGCGTGCCGGTGTTGAAGTATTCGACGATGCTGTCGTACTGATTGATCGACAGCGCCACGCCGTCGACGAACATCACGCGATAGCCGGCGTACGCTTCCAGGTGCGGGCCGAGCCGCCGCGTGCCGCGCAGGCCCAGGTCACCGACGAACGCCAGGTCGCTCTCGCGGGCATGGATCGAGGCCAGCGGCGTGCCGCTGATTTCAATCTCCGTGTTGTGCTGCGCGGCGTTGCCGTAGAGGCCCGCTTTCAGCCAGCCGTTGAGCCTCCAATCGCCGCGCTCCCACAGCACGCCGTCGGCCCCGAGTTGGAAGCCGTACAGATGGTTGCTCGTGCGGATCGCCGCGTCCTCGTAGTCGGCGCCGCCGCCGATTCCTTCGTAGTGCAGGCCGAACAGATCCTGCAACTCGATGTAGCGAAACCCGGCCAGAAACGTCAGCCGGTCGGAATAGTTTTGCCGCAGATTCAGCTCGAAATTACGGAACTTCGACTCATTTCGCACCTGACCTGACTCCAGGCTGGTGCCGAACGGATCGACGTCCGCTCCGTTGACATCCACCGTGTGCTGGTGCGACCAATCCCCCAGCGAGAACCAATCGATTTCGAGATCGACGCACGGCGAAAAATGCACCAGCAGATCGACTTCCGGTCCCACTCCCCAGCCGGGGGACACGTCGCCGGAGGAGAGCACCGGGTCGCCCGTGCCGACTTCGCTCAGCAGGACATGGTTCTGGTTGCCACTGCGATGCAAGCCGACCGCGCCGACTCGGGCAGAAATCCAATTCCAACCGCAGTCATCTTCGGCGAAGCAATCGTCTTCGAGCGTGGCCCGATCTGTGGCGGTGGCGGTTGTCTGGTCTGTCGCCCTGGCGGCAGGCGCTTCGTCGCGGTTGAGATCGGCAATCAGCCGATCCGATGGCGAAACGGGGGGCGCTTCCGCATGTGCCGTGTCACCAGCCGCCGGCAATAGCGCCAGCGCCGTGGCCAGCATGCCGCCGAAGCCCAGTTGTCGAAGATTCAGGGACGGAAGATTCCACCACGAGAGCCGTTTCATCGAAAGGAGTCCGGGGGCCTGCGGGACGCTTGCCAATTTTCAGTGCGACCATTCTTGATGCAATGTTTCTTGATGCGACATTGTCGCTGCGACTTTGTCGAACATCTACACAGTCGGTGGCAATTGAAAGCGGGCAGTGCAAAAATCCCGCGGCGCCGGAAAGTCCACGTCTTTGGTGCATATTCAGCGAAACGCCTCACTCTGTGGGGGGAGAGAGTGGTTGCGCAACGCGCAGAGCAAAGCTAGCACGCAGGCTGGAGGCTGGAGACCTGAGGCTTGAGGAAGAACGCAAGCAGCTCCAGCTTGGTTAGCCGCCGCCGCCCCAGCGGCGCGAAGTACGGACCCGGATCGCGCTCGTCGGGGACGGGCGGCTAACAGATCGCTAATGACGCAGGCCCACCACGCTGGCCGCGTCTACTTCCGTCCTCAAGCCTCCAGCCTCAAGCCTACAGCCTGATCCTGCCCCAGCGGCGCGATGTGCGGGCCCAAATCGCGCCCGTCGGGGACGGGCGGCTAACACGCGTGTGAACGATGCGACCTGCTCCCGAGGCGCAACATCCTCTTGCGTCCGTCCTCAAGCCTCAAGCCTCCAGCCTGCAAACGCTTACTCGCGGGCGCGGGCTCGTTCGACCAGCGGCGCTAGTGCTTGCGCAATCGCCTCCTCGCCGCGAGAAAACTCCAGCCCTACTTCCAGTGCCCAGAGCGGCCTACTGCCGAGGCGATCGACGCGGAGCTTCACCAGATCTTTGTGCGTGCAGACCACCGCGGCGGCTTCCGACGCGTCAGCCCATTTGGCCAATTCCTCCAGGTCGGCTCGCTCGTAGGCGTGGTGATCGGCGAACTCTCGCCAGGCGACGATGTTACACCCACACCCGGCGAGCGAATGCCGAAACCCGGCCGGGTTGCCGATGCCGCAGAAGGCGGCCACCGGCTTGCCGCGCAACGATTCCAGTGATGCCGTCGCTCCGCTGGCCGCGCGAAATTGCCCCGGACGATGGGCACATTCGGCCCAGGCGGCGCCAGGGGCGAGCGCCAAAACGCGGCCGCGGATCGCCTCTCGCTCCGGCGCCGTAAGCATGTCGGCCCGCGACAGAATCACCACCTGCGCCCGGCTTAGCCCATCGAGCGGTTCGCGCAGCGTGCCGCGCGGAAAGACGTGCTCGAACCCAAACGGCTCCAGAGCATCGAGCAGCACAATATCCAGATCGCGCCGCAGCCGACGGTGTTGAAAGCCATCGTCGAGCAGGATCATCTGGCATTGCAGCTCATCGACCGCCACGGCCACCGCCGCCACGCGGTCGGCATTTTGCACATGGGGCACGTCGGGCAATCGCTCTTCCAGTTCGAGCGCTTCGTCGTTTGCCGCATCGGTACGCGCCCCATAACCCCGGCTGACAATCGCCACACGGATGTCATGCCCTCGCAGCCAGCGAGCGATCCACTCCACCAGCGGCGTCTTGCCGGTGCCGCCCAGGGTGAGATTCCCGACGCTCACCACCGGCACGTCGGCGGCGAAGCTCGGCCGGCGGCCCGACGCATACGCCCGATTGCGGCGCCGCATGGCCCAACTATACGGCGCCTCGGCCACGCTGAGCGCGCCACGCGCCAAAGCAGCCAACGGCCCCCGCCGCCGCCCACTGACAATCGCGCGAAATGTGGAGGGATCGAGCAAGGGAGGAGGGACCGGGATGATTCACAATTCAATCGGATAAGCAAAGCTAATGACCAATGACCAAGATTCCAATCTCCAATAAAACGTGCGCAGCTCCTGTATTGGAGATTGGAATTTGGTGATTGGTCATTAGCTCCATTAGAGCTCCGGCAGCATCAACCGCCACCCTTCGTTTTCACGAATGAACGTGACGGGAAATTCCACGTCGCGTCCTTTTTCTTCCTCATCGCGCGTCAGGGCGACCGCTTCGGCCGTGTCGCCGTGGATATTCAACTTGGTCAGTTCGGCGTAGATCACGCCGCTGGCGGGCAGGCCGTGGTCGATCTTCAATCGCGTGAACCACGCGAAGAGATCCTGGAGCAGCGCCGGCTTGTCCGTAGCGGCGAGCAACACGACCTCGGCAAGCTCATTAAGTTCCGGCCGCCGGTTGGCCAGCTTCGACTTCGCCACCAGGTCGCCATTGATTGCGTCGAGCGTGGGGACATGCCGCCGCAGCAGGGTTTCAAAATCGGCCCGCCGCGCGGGCACCCCTTCGACAATCTTGTAACCCAAGGCCACGTTGCTGCGAATCAAATGGTCCTGCAGCTTCGTGGCGCAGCTTTTCAGCGCCGTGCCCCATTCGTTCCTCAGCGCAGCCGCGCGAAACGCTTCAAACGCCGCCTCGGGCGAGGCGTGCTTGAACGACACCGGCGCGGGTGCCGCCGAATTGGGCTGCGGCTCCTCTGCTGTCAACCAACCCGCACCGCCAATCAGCAAGGTGCAGAGGAGCAGACCGATCATCGCACGCATGCGCGTTGTCATGATGGGCTTTTTACCACAGAGACACGGAGGCACGGAGAAAAATCCCAATGACCTAATTCCAATCTCCAATATATGAGCTAGGCACCTCTTATTGGAGATTGGAATTTGGTCATTGGTCATTCACTTTCTACTTCGCCAGCTTCCGGCAAATCGCCTCCGCCATTTCTCGCGTGCCGACGGCCGATTTGTCGTGGCGGTCTGCTTTCAAGTCGTAGGTGACGTCCTTTCCTTCCGCGATCACGTCGGCCACTGCTTTCTCCAGCCGGTCGGCCGCGTCGAGTTCCTTCAGGTGCCGCAGCATCAGCATGCCGGACAGAATCACCGCGGTCGGGTTGACCTTGTTGAGTCCCTTGTACTTCGGCGCACTGCCGTGGGTTGCTTCAAACACTGCTCCGTCGGGGCCAAGGTTCGCCCCCGGCGCCACGCCCAAGCCGCCGATCAGCCCGGCGGCCAGATCGCTGAGAATATCGCCATACAGGTTCGGCAGCACCAGCACATCGTACAACTCCGGCCATTGCACCAACTGCATGCACATATTGTCGACGATCCGGTCTTCAAACTCGATGTCCGGATATTCCTCGGCCACCCGGCGGGCAGTGGCCAGATACAGCCCGTCGCTGTACTTCATGATATTCGCTTTGTGGACGGCGGTCACCTTTTTGCGGCCATTATCCCGGGCATAATCGAACGCACAGCGGACAATGCGCTCGCTGCCGGAGATGCTGATCGGCTTGATGGACACCCCGGTTTCCGCGGCGCCGGTCTTGATCTTGCGGTCGGCCGGCAGACTGTTGATGAAATCGACCAGTTGCACCGTCTCGGGCTTGCCCGCCTCGAACTCCACGCCCGCGTACAAGTCTTCCGTGTTCTCACGGACAATCACCAGATCGATCGGCTGGTCCTTGAAGAACGTCCGCACGCCAGGGTATTGCTTGCAGGGGCGGATGCAGGCGTACAGGCCCAACTCCTGCCGCAGGTAGACGTTGATGCTGCGAAAGCCGGTGCCGACGGGGGTGGTGATCGGGGCCTTCAGCGCACATTTCGTGCGGCGGACGCTGGCCATCGTGGCGTCGGGCAGCGGCGTGCCTAGCCGGGCCATCACGTCCACGCCCGCTTCCTGGACGTCCCAGTTGATCTTCACGCCGGTGGCGTCGATGCATTTTTGGGCCGCGGCGGCCAACTCGGGTCCGGTGCCGTCGCCGGTGATTAGGGTAACTTCATGGGCCATGTGCTGCTCCTGTTAAGCGAATGGTGTTTTAGAAAGTAGCGTGAGTGCTTGCACCCACGGATTTTGGAGAAATTCGTGGGTGCAAGCACCCACGCTACGCCAGAGCCCGGTGCGTCCGCCAGAGCGCAGACCAGGGCATGTCGAGTTGAACGGTAGCACACCGCTTGCCCCCCAGTCAACGCGGTGGAATAGGCCCATATGCCGCTTTCAGGCCTTGCGGCGACTAGTATAGAATGGGGGGGCGGTGGCAGGCTGGAGGCTGGAGACTTGAGGCTTGAGGAAGAAGGACGCGAAGTACGTCACATCACTATTTCCTACAGCCTACAGTCTCCCGCCTAAACCCTGCCTGCCTACCGCCTACCGCCAGCCTGGAGCCCACCTATGAACACCGCCCGCATCTTTCCGCGCCTGTTCGTGCTCGCCATCTTGGCGGCATTGGTCGCAGTACACAGCGCGGCGTCTGCCGCTCCGGGTAAGACCTCGGCCAAGGCGAGCACGAAGCCAACGATTGTGGTGGCGGGCACGAACCAGTGCATGTATTGCCTCCAACTGAAAAAGCGTCTGGAAACCGACGCCTCAATCCAGTCACTGGTCAAGCAATTCAACGTGATGTACGTGGACATCACCGATCCGCAGAACGCCAAGCGGTTCATGGAGAAGTTTCACCTCCAGCAAGTGAGCGAGCCGACGCTGCTGATCGCCGGGCCGGACGGGGCGACCGTCAGCGTCAACTACGGCATGCCCATTGGTGACGGGCTGCCCAACGTGCTCAACAACGCCCTGCAGAAGCTGGGCGCGGGGGCGGCGGACGGGAAAGTACAACTGGCAGACAACGATTCCAAGCCGGGCAAGGCCGATCTGACCAAAGCCGAACACACCAAGCCCGACCGCAAGACGCCCGCCAAAGAAGCGAAGGAGAAGGATCCCCAGGCGTCGGAACGGATCACCGCCGCCCGCGAGGCCCGCAAACTGATGCGCGAGCACAAGACGGCCGCCGCGGTGGCCGCCGTGGCCCCGTACCTCGGCGAGGAGTCTCGCACCGACGCGCTCTCCGCCTGCATCCACTCCCTGGAGCGCGAAGGAAAGACCGCCATCGCCGCCGCCAGTGCCAAGCTGGCCGAGCCCGACACGCAACTCCTCGGCGCCCTGGCCCTGGTCAAGGCGAAGCGGCAATACGGCGAACTGACCAGCCTATCGAGCGAACTCGACACCGCCTTCTCCGCCCTCGAGAAGGCTCCCAACGGCAAGACGCTACGCGAGCAAGCAGAGGCAGTCGACAAAGGCCGCGCCCTGGACGAAGCGGGTGAAAAAGACCCGGCCCTGGAAGCGTATCGACAAGTGATCACCAACTTTGCTCACACGCCGGTGGCGGAGTTGGCCGCGGCCAGGGTGGCGCAGTTGAAGAAATAGCTGTTGGCTTGGGCAGTGAGCAGCCCGCTCTTCATTCATCATCCAACATCTGCTGATATACGCTCGTATCGGAGGGCTGTGTCGCACAGCGGGCGAGATAATCGGTGAATCTCGGGGGCGGCGGCATGCCTTCGCCCAGCAATCGACGATTGTCAAATATCTCGACCTCCGTTGCCGCGAAGTCGTAGTAAATCTTCAACGCACCCAACAGATGGTCCTCGTCGCCAGGGCCGAGCAGTTCTCGCATCCGCCCTCGTTCCCGCTCCAGCGTTGCAAAATCCACAACGCGATAGGGATTGTCCGGCCGCTCGCCGTAACAGGTGGAAAAAACGCGGGTAATCTCCTCCCAAGTGACGCTGGATCCCTCCCCTGCCGAAATGTGATAGCAGGAATGCTTCAACCCCGGCTGGAAGAGCAAGAACAGCAGCGACCGAGCCACGTAATCCACCGGTACGACGTCGTCGAACGATTCCAAAGGGCAAGTGCTGCGCCTGAGAAGCTCGGCGGTGCGATAGAACCAAAAAATGCTGGCGGACGGCAGGCACCCGCGCTCTGTGTGGCCAACGACCACCGAAGGCCGCGCGACGACTAGCGGCAACTCCGGAGCGGTATTCGCCAGCAGCATCTCACATTCGGCCTTGGAGCTGGTGTATTCCACAATGTGACGCGCCCGCGCCGACGGAAAATCCGCCTCGTGGACGATCCGTTCAGAATCCTTGCCGCAAATATATGCCGTGCTGACATAAACAAATCGTTGCAGACTTTTCACCGTCCGCATGCGGTGGGCCAATGTCATGGCCCCGAGAATGTTCGCATGACGAACGCCACGGACCGATCGAAACGAGGTGTTCGACGCCAAATGGAGAACGTGCGTCACGTCATCCAGGCACGGATGCGACAGCGCGCGTAGATCTGTCAGGTCTCCACAGAGCACCTCACAGTCGCGCAAGCGATGTTCGTAGGAACCCTGATCGACAAATCGCAAGACAGACCTGGCCACGCGATCCCGAGCGGCCGCGGTTGAATCCCCGCGAACCAGCAAGACAATCCGCAGCGAGGAATCGTCCTGGAGCAACTGGGCCAGCGTCGCACCGCCTATGAATCCCGTGGTACCGGTAATGAGGACTTTCTTCATTATCTATGCAACTCGTGACCGTTGCCAGCCGATAGCCGACAGCCCTACAAGAAATAATCCCCCCGGTCCGGCGCCGCCGTTAGCGCCGCCGCTTGGGCCGGGTTATCCACCAGCTTTTGGATCCACCAGTTCGTCGTGTTGTATAGGCAGGTAACGTTGCCGCATTGGTGGGCGGCGTCGAAGCGCAGGATCATTTCGCCCAGCTTGCGTTGCGTCTGGCCCACTTGCTCCGTGTCGCGATAGCCGCGGCGGTCGGTGATCAT
>JAIOQB010000372.1 GCA_021413585.1 Planctomycetia bacterium | reverse complement strand
GCACCCGGAGCTGCTCGATTTCCTGGCGGTCGATTTTGTCGAGCATGGCTGGGACGTGAAGCGGCTGATGCGGCAGATTGTGACCAGCGCCACGTATCGGCAGACTTCAAGGCTGACGCCCGAGCTGCTGCGCCGCGACCCGGATAATCGGCTGCTGGCCCGCGGGCCCCGATTTCGATTGCAGGCGGAGTTCATTCGCGATAACGCCCTGGGGGCGGCCGGCTTACTGGTGGACAAGATCGGCGGGCCGAGCGTGAAGCCATATCAGCCGCCGGGCATCTGGGAAGAAGTGTCTCTGGAGAGGATCCAGTTCGTGCAGGACCACGGCGACAAGCTGTATCGCCGCGGCATGTACACCTATTGGCGGCGTTCGTCCACGGCACCGAGCCTGACGATGTTCGACGCCCCGTCGCGTGAAAAATGCACGCTGCGGCGGTCGCGCACCAACACGCCGCTGCAAGCGCTGGTGACGCTTAATGATCCGCAATTTGTCGAGGCCGCCCGCGTGCTGGCCGAGCGGGCGATGCGCGAGGGGGGCAAAACGCCGCAGGAGCAGATTGCCTACGCGATGCGATTGGCCACCGGCGTCCGGCCGCGCAGCGCGGCGGTGGCGCTCTTGAGCGAAGGATATGAAGACGACCTGGGCGTGCTGCGCCGCGAGCCGTCCAGGGCGCTGAAGCTGCTGGCGATCGGCGAATCGCCGCGCGACAAGAACCTCGACCCGGCCGTGCATGCCGCCATGACGTTGGCGGCCAGTGCGATATTGAACCTGGATGAGACGCTGACGAGACCGTAAGAGGGCTGTCAGCTATTGGCTGTCGGCTGTCGGCTAAAAGCTGATGGCCGATAACGGAACCTGTTAGCTGATAGCCGATAGCCGACAGCCTAGCGAAGGATGCGACCATGAACCCACTTGCCGAATATCGTCTGCGGATGACGCGTCGCCAACTGCTGGCCAACACGTTGCGGCCGATGGGGGCAGCGGCGCTGGCGTCGCTGCTGGGCCCGGCGGTGGTGCCCTCGCTGGGGCGGGCGATTGCCGGCGGCAGTGCCGCCTCGATTGGCGGACCTTCCGGCGCGCCGAGCACGCCGGGCGTGGCGAACACCCGGGGCGGATTGCCGGAGTTGCCGCACTTCGCTCCCAAGGCGAAGAGCGTGATCTATCTGTTCATGGCGGGGGGGCCGTCGCAGATCGACACGTTCGACTATCACCCTGAGATTCGCAAGCTGCACGGGCAGGAGTTGCCCGCTTCGATTCGCATGGGCCAGCGGATCACCGGCATGACCAGCGGGCAGAAGGCGTTTCCGGTGGTGGCGCCGATGTTCAAGTTCGAGCAATTTGGCCAGCACGGCACCTGGGTCAGCGAGTTGATGCCCAACGTGGCCCAGATTGTAGACGAGATCGCCATCGTCAAGTCGGTCAACACGGAGGCGATCAACCACGATCCGGCCATCACGTACATCAACACCGGCGCCCAGCAGCCGGGCAAGGCCAGCCTGGGGGCGTGGGTCAGCTACGGCCTGGGAAGCTCGAACCGCAGCCTGCCGGCGTATGTGGTGATGATCACCCGCGGCGAGGGGAACAAGCAGGCGCTGTACGATCGGCTGTGGGGAAGCGGCTTCCTGCCGACGCGTCACCAGGGGGTCAAGCTCCGCGGCGGCAACGATCCGGTGCTGTATCTGAAGGACCCCGAGGGGATGGACCGCGCGATGCGGCGGCGGATGCTCGATCGGATTGCCCAGATCAACGAGCAGGAGTTCCAGGAGTTTGCCGATCCGGAGACGGAAACGCGCATCGCGCAGTACGAGATGGCGTTTCGGATGCAGGCCTCGGTGCCGGACCTGGTTGACCTGCGGCAAGAGCCGGAAAGCGTATTCGAGATGTACGGGCCCGAGTCGCGCAAGCCGGGCACTTTTGCCCGCAACTGCATTCTGGCCCGGCGGCTGGCCGAACGGGGCGTGCCGCTGATTCAGCTTTTTCACGACGGCTGGGACCAGCACAATAATCTGCCCAAGCACATCGCGCTGCAAAGCCGCGACGTCGATCAACCGGCCGCCGCGCTGGTGCTGGACCTCAAGCGGCTGGGCTTGCTCGACGAAACATTGGTGGTGTGGGGAGGCGAGTTCGGCCGCACCATTTACTCGCAGGGGACGCTGACCAAGGACAACCACGGCCGCGACCATCACGGCCGCTGCTTCACCGTGTGGATGGCCGGCGGCGGCGTGAAGCCGGGGATCGAATACGGCAAGACCGACGACTACAGCTACAACATCCTGGAAAACCCGGTCCACATCCGGGACCTCAACGCCACGATCCTGCATCAGTTGGGCATCGATCACAACCGGCTGACGTTCAACTACCAGGGCCTCGATCAAAAACTGACCGGCGTCGTGCCGGCGCAGGTGGTGAAGCCGCTGCTGGTGTGAGGCGGCCACGAGAATCCAGGCCAGTTCAGTGGATGCTAAGTGGACACGCCGAATGGGTTAGGTGAGGGTGCCTGGGGCAACGCCCCAGTTCTGGGGCGTTGCCCCAGGCACCCACTCAATGCTTTTGCGGGTCCACTTAGTTGGTTGGCCTCTGGTTACGGCAGCAGCCGGAAGGGTTTGCCCGCTGACCCGCGCAGCACGTTGAAATCGCGGCGATCGAGTGTGAAGATCGTGTTGATTCTCTCGCGGTGGGCCAGATGCACCAGCGCCACGTCGGCCAGTTGGACACCCAGCCGGCGATACTTTCGCATCAGCCCGCTCAGGGCGGGCAGAGCATCCTCTTCCAGCGGCAGCAGCCGCAGGAGGCCGGAGGCCGCGCCGGAGAGCAACTGCTCGGTCGCCTTGGACGAATCGCGCAACAGCCAGGCGGCCTCGGTTAGCACCGGCCAGCAGGTCAACAGAGGCGGCGCGATGCTCTTCAGCGCCTCCACGCACGCCGCGTGGTGTGCATCGTTGCGATGCAGAATAGCCACCAGCGGGCCGGTGTCGACCAGCACGCACGCGTGCAGGAGGGCTTCAGCCACGTCCAAAACCTTCCATGTGCTTTGGATTGGTGCTCAGATCGGCTGGCGAGTCGGCAACGCAGCCGATCAGGCCGGCCTCTTGGGCCACGTCGAAGCAGGTGGCCTGCGGCGGTTGCTTGTCCAGAAAAACTTCCAGTGCGTCGCGCACGATCTGCGATTCCGACTTGCCCGCCGCGCGGGCGACGATTTCCAGCCGTTGCTGGAGCGATTCGTCCACGCGCAACGTGATTCGATCGCCGGCCATGATGCTATCCTTTCCGAGATCGTTACGATAAACTGTCTGTCTGACATTATAGCACAATTGTCCGACACCGAGAAAGTCGAGCCGAAAGGGCCGCCATGCCTGCCAAATCGCGTATTGAAATCGAATACTGCACCGGCTGCCGGTGGCTGCTGCGCGCGGCTTGGATGGCGCAGGAGCTGCTGACCACGTTTCAGGACGAGCTGGGGGCGGTGGCGCTGGTGCCTGGCAGCGGCGGGATTTTTGAGATCCGGCTGGATGGGCAATTGGTGTGGTCCCGCGCGGCGGAGAACGGCTTTCCGGAGATCAAACAACTCAAGCAGCGCGTGCGCGATCTGATTGCGCCGGGAAAAGACCTCGGCCATTCCGATACGCCGGCAGTACGCGATGCCAACGAGACGTGATCGTCGCGCGCTGCGCCACGCGCTTCCCTGCCGGGCGCAAGCTTCAATCGCAAATCAACATTCGCCAATCGCCAATCCTACGCCGCCGCCTTCTTCGCCCCTTCGGAGGCCGCGGCCAGGCAAGCCTTGACGTCGTCGATCGGATTCTTGGGATTCTCTTCGTATTCGAGCGACAGGGCGCCGTCGGCCGGGAACTGCACTTCCTTGAGCGCTTTGAACACGCCCACCAAGTCGAGCTTGCCGCGCCCCAAAATCACCCCGCGGGCGTTGCCCTTGGCCTCGGCGAAGTCCTTCAAATGCACGCCGTAGAGCCGGCCTTTGAACTGCTCGATCGCGTCGACTGGGTTTTCGCCGGCGCGGATGTAGTGCCCCAGGTCGGCGCAGGCGCCGATCGACTGGTGATGCCCCTTGATGGCCTTGAGCACGCTGTCGATCTTATTGTAGCGGGCGCCGGGGCCGTGGTTGTGAATGGCGATGCGGATGTCGAACTCCTCGACCAGCTTGTCGAGGCTGTCGAAGGCGTCGGGGCTGGGATCGGCCGAGATGTTGCGGATGCCGGCCGCCTTGGCAAACTGAAACACGCGGCGATTGGCCGCTACGTCGCGGCCAAAGCCGATCACGCCGCAGGCGTTGATCTGGATGTTGCGCTCGGCCGTCTTCTTCTTCATCGCTTCGATCTGGGCCGGCGTGGAGCGGGGCTCAAAATGCGCCGGATACGTCTCGACGCGCGTCAGCCCCAGCCGCCGCACCAGGTCGAGCATCGCGTCCGCTGGAAAGTTGCGCAGCGTGTAGCTTTGAATGCCCATCGCAAAGCCGCCGTACTCCTCTTCCGGCGCGGCCGGCTTGACTGCGGCGTCTGGCTTAACGGGCTCGTCTGGCTTTGCTGGCGCGGCCGGCTCGGCGGCCAGGAGCGCGCGCGGCCAGCCACTAAGTCCCACGGCGGCGCCAGTCGCCGCCACGGCTAAAAAACGACGGCGAGAGCAGGAGGATGGCATGGGAGTTCTCCAAAGGGTTGGGCGTGTAACTTAGGTGGAATGACCAATGACCAATAAGGAGCTGCGCACGTTTATTGGTCATTGGGATTTGGACATTGGGATTTTAGCTTCAGCGTGGATCTTCCAAAAACTTCAGCGCCGGCTTGAGCGTCGGCAGCCAGCCGACGCGGTAGGCGGTCCACTCGTCGATTTCCAGCCGGTCAATCTTGTCGTCGATCCGAAACATCACGTCGTTGGGAAACTGCCGCTTGGCGCGTAAGTATCGATCGTCGCTCTGGTCGAACGGGAAATACAGGTCGCCCGCGCCGAAGCCGTGCAACACCTCGTGGGCATACGTGGCGGCCGGCGTCTGCTGGCGGCGGTTGAAATGTGTGAACAGCACCAGCCGCTCCGAGGCCAGGTCGGCCGGCACGCCCCGGTAGAACGAGATATTGTACGAGCGGCCGGGCTTGTTGATGTGCAACATCAGCAGCACGTTGGTCACCGAGCGATCCTTGCGCAACTGCTCGATCAGCTTCGCCGGCTCGACGCCGCTGGCGAGCTTGATCACGCGGTCGGTCCAGGCGGAGTCCGCCTGTGGGTCTTTGGAAATCTCCTCGTCTAGTTTGACCGGCCGGCCGAACTCCCGGCCGATCTCCACGCGCTGCTGGTACTTCAACCCGTTGCGGACGATGAAACCCATGGCGTCGTCCACCCGCCGGCGAATCTCCTGCTTGCGGTCGTCGGGCCAGGAAGACGAACGATCGCTGACGTAGACTTCGTAAATCAGCGTGGGGCCGGTGAGCATCGCGGCGCTGCCGGCGTTGCGGCGTGAGGTCTGGTTGGCCCGATGGCCGACCAAACCCATGTCGGGGGATGCGTCGCGCTGCCAGTCGGGATCGACCGAGGTGGCCAGAGCTTTTTTCTTGGAGGATTTTTTCGGCGGGGGCGGATCGTTCTGAGGTTGGCCGGTGGTCGGCGCGCCGGTCACTTGCGGCGCGCCGCCGTTGGGGACGACGCGTATTCGCACGATGCGGGGCTGGCAGAGTTGGCGGATTTGCTTCTCCAGTTCGTCGATCTGCTGGGGCGTGACGGCGACATTCTTCAATAGCTCACGCTCAGCGGCCAAAGCGGGATGCGGATCGTTCTTGATCCACAGCTGCCGCAGCAGCAGTTGACGCCGCACGACCAATGGCAGCAGCAGTGTACTATCGCGCACCGGCGGGAATTCGGTCAGCCGCGTCATGTCGATCCCTTCAAGCAACTGCTCGTCCGTGGCGGCGCCCACGCGACGGCCGTCGGCGATCAGGTCATAGCGGCCCGGCGGCAGGCCAACGACGCGGAGCGTAAAATCATTCAACAGATCGTTCACCCGACTCAGTGCCACGGAGCGTTTATCCCACGTGGGATCCAGCGGCATCGGCAGCTTCGTGCGCCAGGTAAACTTCACGCCGCCCAGGGACGGGTCGAATGGCATGATCCGCGTCACGTCGGGGCTGGCGACCGGCGCCGTGGCCTGGGCTTCCAGCTTCACGGCGGTGAGCTTCGCGGCATCGATCTTCACCGCGGCCACGCGGGTAGGCGCGTTCCAGGCGGCCAGGATTTCCTGAGCGATCAGCCCCTGCCCTGTGGCTTCGACGTGAGTGCCGTCGGCGGAGAGTCGAGCCGCGGCGTCCGATTTGCGTAGCGCCGTCAGATGATCCTTCAGCGGCGTGTGCAGGTCGATCACTAGGTCGCCCGCTGCGGCCGGCGCGGCGTCGGCTCCGTCGTCGTCGCCATCGGGCTTCGCTGCAGCCGGCGCCAGACGTCGCAAGCTGTTTCGCAGCGGCGCGCTGAGCAGCCAATCGCTGAACATTGTCAACGTCAGGTCGAAGTCATCGTCCGGATGGAGAAGCGTCGGCTCGCCTGCGGGGCGCGGCTGGCCGCGACGGGACCTATTGTCGTACGGCGGCGGCGTGAGCAGCACCAGCCGGGCGTCGGTCTCCTTCCGCACGCGATCGATCAATCGCCGGACGCCGGCTTGATATTTTTGCACAAGATTCGCGTCGGGCGAGCGAAACCGGCCGTCGCTCATGCCGTAGCAGGCGACGATCACCTGCGGGTTGAGTGCGCCGATGGTCCGCTCAAAACGCGCCGCCAGATGGGGCGGCCCTTGGTCTGCTGGATTGGCGCCGACGTCTACTGAATTAGATACCGCTGAAGTGGACACCGTCTCCCCCGGAACGCCCCGATTGAGCAGATGAAAATGGGCGTCGGGAAACCGAGTGAACAGATACGCGTCCAGGTATTCAATATATTGTCCGGCGTGCGTGAGATCGTCGCCGAGGAAGACCACGGTCTGCCCGTCGCGGAGAAAGAAATCCTCCGGCACCACCGGCTCGGCGGCCGACGCAGGGGCCGCCAAAGCGATGACCGCGCTCATGGCGATGAAGAACGACACCACCCGAGCCCAGTTAGACGCTCGAGTCGGGAAGCACAGGGATATCTGCTGATGGTTGTTCACGATCGTTTTCTATTGTTGCCATCTACGACACTGGCAAAGCCAGTGGCACACGAGGAGCAAGGCAGGGACAGATCGCACGATTGGGGCAACGCGGCAGAACCAAGAACGCCTTTCCTGGTTTTCACCTTTCCGACTACTCGCGTCCGTCTTCGTGCCTCCGTGGTAAATAAATATCGCCGCGATTCACAATTGCCGTCACGCCAAAATCTCTTTCACCACCTTGCCGAACACATCCGTCAGCCTAAAGTCGCGTCCCTGAAACCGGTACGTCAGTTTTTCGTGGTTGATGCCCATGCAGTGCATGATCGTGGCGTGCAGATCGTGCACATGCACTGGGTTTTCCTCGATATTGTAGCAGAAGTCGTCGGTCCGGCCGTAGCTGATGCCGCGCTTGACGCCGCCGCCGGCCATCCAGATCGAAAAACAGCGGGGATGGTGGTCGCGGCCGTAGTTCGTGGCGGTGAGCGTTCCCTGCGAGTACACCGTGCGGCCGAACTCGCCTCCCCACACAATCAGCGTGTCGTCGAGTAGCCCGCGCTGCTTCAAGTCGGCCACCAGCGCGGCGGAACCCTGGTCGTCTTCCTTGCACAGCTTGCGGTGCTCGGCCGGCAGGTTGCTGTGGTGGTCCCAATCGCGGTGGAACAGTTGAATGAAGCGCACGTCGCGCTCCGCCAGCCGCCGGGCCAGCAGGCAGTTGGCCGCGTGCGTCCCCGGCGTGCGGGCGTCTTCTCCATAAAGCTTGAACGTGCTCTCCGGCTCGTCGGAAAAATCGGTCAACTCCGGCACCGACGTCTGCATGCGGTACGCCATTTCATACTGCGCGATGCGGGTCATGATCTCCGGGTCGCCGATCTCGCCGTGCCGTTTGGCGTTCAGTTCGGCCAGCGCATCGAGCATCCGCCGCCGCGTGGCGACGTCGGAAGCGGCCGGATCGTTGAGATACAGCACCGGGCTTCCTTGCGATCGCAGCTTCACTCCTTGATGGTTTGACGGCAGAAAGCCGCTTCCCCACAGCCGATCGTAAAGCGGCTGCGCCTGCGCATAATTGTTCTTCGATAGCAGCACGACGAACGCCGGCAGGTCGTGATTCTCGCTCCCTAGACCGTAGCTCGACCAGGCGCCGATGCTCGGCCGCCCGGGTTGCTGGTTGCCGGTTTGAAAGAACGTGATGGCAGGATCGTGGTTGATCGCCTCCGTGTGCATCGATTTGATGATGCACAAGTCGTCCACCACGCGGCCGTGGTGCGGCATCAGTTCGCTGACCCAGGTGCCGGTTTGGCCATGCTGTGCGAAGTTGAACTGAGGGTTGGCAATCGGCAGCTTCCCCTGATTGGCGGTCATGCCCGTCAGCCGCTGCCCCATCCGGACCGAAGCTGGCAGCTCCGTCTGGTTGAGCGCCTTGAGCTTGGGCTTGTAGTCGAAGGTTTCGAGTTGCGATGGTGCGCCAGCCTGGAACAGGTAGATCACCCGCTTGGCGGTGGGAGCAAAGTGCGGCAACTCCGGCAAGCCACCGCGGGCCTGCTTTCCCTGAGCCGCCGTGGCGCCGGCCGTGGCTGGATTGAGCAGCGACGCCAGGGCCATGGTGCCAATACCCGCGCTCGTGCGGGCAAAGAACTGCCGTCGATTCTGCATCAACGCCGCTTCGAGCAGAGGGTTCATCGTCTCGTCCTTCGGTGGGCTATCGGCTATCAGCTTTCGGTTATCAGCTTTTGAGTTTGGCTGACAGCTGACAGCCGACAGCCGATAGCCCCTCACGGCTTCGTAATCGTCTCATCCAAGTTCATGATCACTCGGGCGACGGTGGCCAGCGCGGCTGCTTCCGTCGCAGCGAGCTTTTCGTCGCGTGGCGAGTCGCCGACCTTCAGCAGCCGCTCCGCGGCGGCCGGGTCTTTCTGGTATGTGGCAAGTTGCTGCTCGTAGACGCGCCGCAGCACGGCCGCCTCGCCTGCGTTGGGGAGGCGGGAGGTCGCCGCTTCAAACCCGAAGCCGATGCGGTCGTCGACCGTGGGGCCGCCGCGGCGAATCATCCGCTCGGCAAACTTGCGGGCAGCCTCGACGCTTTGCGGGTCGTACATCAACGCCAGCGACTGCAGCGGCGTGTTGGTGCGCGACCGCCGGGCGACGCAATACTCGCGCGTCGGGGCGTCGAACGTCTGCATCGCCGGCGCCGCCACGGTCCGCTTGCCGAACGTGTACATGCTGCGGCGGTAGAGAGCTTCCCCTTTGGCCTGCGGATAGTCGCGCGAAAAGCCGGGCCGATTGTTCAGTTCCATCCACAGGCCGGCCGGCTGATAGGGATAGACGCTCGGGCCGCCGACCTTCTCGACCAATAGCCCGCTTAAGTCCAGCAGCGAATCGCGGATTTCCTCGGCGTCGAGGCGAAAACGGGGCCCGCGCGCCAGCAGGCGGTTCTCCGGATCGCGCTCCCGCTCGGCGGCCGTGGCGACCGACGATTGTCGATACGCGGCCGATGTGACGATCAACCTCTGCATGTGCTTGACGTCCCAGCCGCTGCCGATGAACTCCGTGGCCAGCCAATCGAGCAACTCAGGATGCGACGGCCATTCCCCCTGCGAGCCGAGATCTTCCGCCGTTTTGACCAGACCGACGCCGAAGTAATGCTGCCAGTAACGATTGACTGCTACGCGGGCCATCAGCGGATGTTTTGGATCGGTGAGCCACTTGGCCAGCCCCAGCCGATTGGCCGGCGCGCCGGCCGGCAACGGCGGCAGCGCCGCGAGTACGCCGGGCTGGACCTTCTTGCCGTGCTTGTCGTATTGCCCTCGCTCGAGGATGAACGTGTCGCGCGGCTTCGCCAGATCGTGCATCACGAACGTGTTGACCGCGCCGGCTTCGAGTTGCTTGCGGCGGGCTTCGAGGGACTTCAGGTCCGCCTGCAAACCGGCGACGGCTGGCGACGGCTTCGCCGGCACGACGGTTGGGACTGTCATCGTCGTCTGCTTCAAGGTTTCCTTGATCGCGGCGATACGGGCATCCAGTTCTTCAATCGCTTGCTGCTGCAAAGGCGAAAGAACCTTCAATTGCGGATCAAACCCGTTGAAGCCCTTCTCCTGCACCTGATTGAAGAACGCGAAGAGTTGATAGAACTCCTGGTTCGAGATTGGATCGAACTTGTGGTCGTGGCAGCGGGCACAGCCGACGGTCAGACCCAGCCAGACGGTCGAACTGGTCACCAGCCGATCCATTACATACTCGGTGCGGTACTCCTCGTCGATCACGCCTCCTTCGATGGTGATGGCGTGATTGCGGTTGAACCCGGTGGCCAGCTTCTGCTGCGGCGTGGCGTTGGGGAGCAGATCGCCGGCGAGTTGCTCGATCGTGAATTGATCGTAGGGCATGTTCCTGGCGAAGGCGTTGATCACCCAATCGCGCCACGGCCATTGGGTGCGCTCCGTGTCGTATTGATAACCGTTGGTGTCGGAGTAGCGGGCCAGATCGAGCCAGTCGCGGGCCATGTGCTCCGCATACTCGGAGGAAGCGAGCAGCCGGTCAACCACTTTCTCGTAGGCGTCGGGCGACGTGTCGGCGAGAAAGGCATGCACGTCGGACGGGTCCGGGGGCAAACCGGTCAGATCGAGCGTCACGCGGCGAATCAGCGTCCGCTTGTCCGCTTCGGCCGCCGGCTTGAGCCCTTCGCGCTGCAGCCGCGCCAACACAAACTGGTCAATCGCGCCGCGCGGCCAGGTCTGCTGGCGAACTGCCGGTAGCGCGGGGCGCCGGGGCGGGATCAGCGACCAGTGGGGTTGGTATTCGGCACCCTGGTCGATCCAACGCTTAAGCAGGGCAATCTGCGCGGCGGTGAGATGCTTGCCCGTGTCGGGCGGCGGCATCCGCTCGTCTTTGTCCTTGGACGTGATGCGACTGACCAGCGCGCTCTTGCCGCTTTGGCCGACGACGAAGGCGGGCCCGTCGTCGCCCCCTTTGATTGCCGCATCGCGCTGGTCGAGCCGCAGGTTAGCTTGCCGCGAGGCTTTGTCCGGACCATGGCACTTGAAGCAGTTCTCCGACAAGATCGGGCGAATGTCGCGGTTGAACTCAAGCGGGGCAGACGAGGGTGAGTTGGCGGCAGGCGCGGCGGGAGTTGCCGCGTGGGCCGCTGTGCCCGTGACAAGCATCAGCAGCGCTGCAACGGCAACGCGTCCCGCCCGCTCGCGATGTTCAATGGTCCACTGCGACACCGCTGGATTCCTTCGAAGGATGTTTCGCTAAGTCGAGGCCGACGGGTTGGGCCTGCTGCGCTGTGAGAGCATGAGGTGGGAGCGGGC
>JAIOQB010000371.1 GCA_021413585.1 Planctomycetia bacterium | reverse complement strand
GCGGAGGGGTTGAAGATTTTGCGGAACTTTGCGGAGTTGTGAGGGTGGCTGTCGGCTGTCAGCTAGATTGAATGTCTTGTGGAACTTTTCGGAACTACAAGTCCGGGCGCAAGCTGGTTACTTCTCCGGAACGCCTCGTGATAATTCCGTTTCCCACTGTCGTTCAGTAGTCGCTATGAGCGAAAACCCTTATCGCGCGCCGAACGAGTCGACCGAATTGCCGGCGGCGAGTGCCGAGAAGGACAACGATTTAGACCCGCAATCGGCAAAATTGGCGAAGATCAAACGAGCTTGTGCGGCGTCATTCCGCGCTGGCCTGTTTGTCAACGTGGGGGCCGTGCTAATGGCGTGTATCTTTCTCTTCGATTCACCGTCGCCGGGGCATCGCGTGAAGCCTGGGTTCATGGCCGTTGGTTTTTTTGTTCTTTCGGCTATCATCGGAGCGGTTTCCCTGCCGCGAATCATCGCCGCCCTATGGCATGGAAAATGGACCTGGGGACTGGCTGTGACAATGGTCTCGATCTCGTCCATGCCGCTTTTCTTGGCGCTAAGCGTGTTCTTCTGTCGACTGCGG
Source organism: Planctomycetia bacterium (assembly GCA_021413585.1). Taxonomy (GTDB): domain Bacteria; phylum Planctomycetota; class Planctomycetia; order Pirellulales; family UBA7805; genus JAIOPX01. Next base: position 5,665 of record JAIOQB010000371.1, on the reverse strand, counting down.
GGAATTACGATCGGCTGGGATTGATTGCGTTGCAAAACTTTGCGGCATTGTAATGGCGGCCTTTCGACACATCGTCTTGATAATTTTCCTCTGTGGGGCGATTCAGTTGCCATGCCAGGATCAAGCATCCTCTACGATTCCGGTCGATACCCTTTGTGGTTTAGGGTGCCTGCTTTAGCGGTTGGAGTAGGAGTTCTTTGGTTTGCGGTGGTATTAGCCGCTCATGGGTTATTCGGAGTTAGCCTATTGGAAATGCGAAATGAGCGCGGTTCGCCGCTGTTAGGATCGCTGGCGTGCATCGTCATTTCTGCGGTGTGGATTTACGTTTGGTTTGCCCAGCTGCGCTTCTCATTCGATTCGGAACGGAGCGATATTATTGTTTGCGCGAGACTGTACTTCCGTTGGTATGAACGCCGAATTGCTCTCGCGGACTGTCACCAATTTCGCATTCATCCGATACGGAGGGGATTGTCAGGCGGCCGGGCATGGAGAGTCAGCATCGACTTGTCGAATGGATGTAGCGAATGGCTTTTTGACCTATCGTCCGACGTCGCGGCCGAGGCGCTTGTTGGATCGCTTGGGGCAGCGACAAAGCTGCCAGTTAGCAACGACGAGCGAGGAGCCTAAACCGCGCTCTTCTTGACCCTAACGGGTATTGGATACCATTGAGGTTTGGAGCCTTCCACGGGCCCGCCGAGGCTGCCTTCTGGTATGTTCCCGGTCGAAAACGGGTTGGTTCCTCGCCAAGGGGCAAACAAACGCCCGCCATCCTTGAAACCCGCCCACCGCTGTGGCATATTCGGGGCATATTCGGCGGGCCCTGTCAAAAGTCACTTCGTTTGCCCCTTGGTGGCAAGTTCGATTTCTCTTCGTCCCTCTCCGGAGTCCTCGGTGCGATGGAAGTTTGGCCGGCGATCGATCTGCGCGGCGGCTGCTGTGTGCGGCTGGCGCAGGGGGACTATCAGCGCGAGACGGTGTATGACGCCGATCCGGCCGCTGTGGCGCGGCGGTTTGTCGACGAGGGGGCGCAGCATCTGCACCTGGTCGACCTCGACGGCGCCCGCGATGGCCGGCCCGCGAACCTCGCTGCCCTGCGCGCGATCCTCGCCGCGGTCAGCATCCCGTGCGAACTGGGCGGCGGCGTGCGGAGCGAAGAGACGATCCGCGAGTTGCTTGAGTTGGGTTTATCGCGTTTGGTCATCGGCACGCTGGCGGTGGACGAGCCCGACTGGTTTCGCCAGATGTGCCGCCAGTTTCCCGGCCAGCTCGTCTTGGGCATTGATGCCCGCGACGGCCTGGTCGCCACGCGCGGCTGGCTCGATACCAGCAAGCTGGAGGCGACCGAACTGGCAGGACAATTTGCCGATCTGCCGTTGGCTGCGATTATTTATACAGACATCGCCACCGACGGCATGCTCGCCGGCCCGAACGTCAGCGCCATGGCTGCGATGCAACGGGCAGTAAACGTGCCGGTGGTCGCCTCGGGCGGCGTGACCAGCGCCACCGACGTGGCCCAACTGGCGGCAATCCCGATGGCCGGCTGCATCATCGGCAAGGCGCTGTACGAAGGGCGGCTGACGGTTCGCGACGCGCTGGCCGCGGCCGGGTGAAGTCGGAGATCGGAGGTCGGTAGGACGAAAAGCCGAAAGCCGAAAGCGGAAAGCGGAAAGCCGCGCTCGTCCGTGGCCAAGTCCGATTTCCGCTCTCCGCTTTCCGCTTTTCTGGCCGCTTGTCCAAGGAGCCCCGTCATGCCCAGCCACACCGTGGATAAAATTCGCAACATTGTTCTTTGCGGCCACGGGGCCGCCGGCAAAACCACCCTGGCAGACAAGTTCCTGATGCTCACCGGCGCGGTGAAGGGGAACCACAGCGTCGACGACGGCACCAGCGTCTGCGATTTCGACGAGGACGAAAAGCACCACAAGTATTCCATCGAAGCGGCCATTACGCATTTCGAGCATGCCGGCCATCTGTTCAACGTGATCGACACCCCCGGCTATCCGGACTTCATCGGGCAGACGATCAGCAGCCTGCAAGCGGTCGAGACGGCCGCCATCGTGATCGACGCCCACAGCGGCATCGCGGTCAACACCCGCCGCGTGTTCAAGGAGGCGGGTGCCCACGGCCTGGGCCGGATCATCATCATCAACAAGCTGGACGCGGAGAACGTCGACTACCCTGGGCTGCTCAAAAGCATCACGGAAACCTTCGGCAGCCAGTGCGTGCCGCTCAACGTGCCCATCGGCCATGGGCACGATTTCAAAGGAGTCGTCAGCACGCTCCGCCCGCCGGGCGACGCCGCCGGTGCGCTGGTCAATCCGCAGGAGGTGAATAAGTCGCTCATCGAATCGATCGTCGAAGTCGACGATGAGGTGATGGATCATTACCTGGAAGGGACGCCGCCGACCGACGAAGAACTCGCCCGGCTGATGGTGATTTCGATTGCCCGCGGGAATTTGATCCCGGTGATCTGCGTCTCCGCCAAAACCGGCCTGGGTTTAAAGGAACTGCTCGACGCCTTGGTGATGTGCGCCCTGCCGGCGACGGCACTGGAGCACGAAGGAGTGAAGGAGGCGGCGACAGTCAAGCTGCAGCAAACGCCCGACGCGCCGCTGTCCGCCCAGGTGTTCAAGACGCGGATCGACCCGTTCGTGCAGAAGCTCAGCTACATTCGCGTGTTTGCCGGCACGCTCAAGAAAGACGCCACGGTCAACGCCAGCGGGGCGCGTAAAGGGGTGAAGCTGACGCAATTGTTCCTCGTGCAGGGGAACCAGACGACGCCGATCGACGCGGCCGGCCCAGGGTACATCGTGGCGGTGGCCAAGATGGAAGACCTGCACGTGAGCACCAGCCTGGGGGACGTGGTGCTGCCGCGGATTATTTTTCCCACTCCGATGGTCGGCCTGGCGGTGTCGCCCAAGACGCGCGGCGACGAGACAAAGCTGTCCGGCGCGCTGCACAAGATTGTCGAAGAGGATCCCACGGTCCACCTCGACCGCGACCCTCAGACGAAAGAACTGGTGATGACCGGCACCAGCGAGTTGCATCTGACGATCATCCGCGAGCGGCTCAAGCACCGCGACAAGGTGGAGGTCGACACGCACGAGCCCAAAATCCCGTACCGCGAGACGATCCAGACCACCGCGGAGGGGAGCTACCGCCACAAGAAGCAAACCGGCGGCCGAGGGCAATTCGGCGAAGTGCATATCCGCATGTATCCGTTGCCCGAGGGGACGAACATCGAAGAGTTCGCCACCAAGCACCGCTTCGCGTCGATGAAGGAATATCATTTTGACCCCAAGCACAATTTCCTGTGGGTCAACTCGGTCGTTGGCGGCACGATTCCGTCGAACTTTCTGCCGGCGATTGAAAAGGGATTCAAGGAGCGGATCGAGCGGGGCGTGATCGCCGGCTACCAGGTGCAAAACGTCTGCGTCGAGGTCCACTTTGGCAAGCACCACGACGTGGATAGCTCCGAAGCGGCATTTAAAACGGCCGGCTCGATGGCGTTCCGCAACGTGTTTCAGCAGGCCAAGCCCGGGTTGCTGGAGCCGATCGTGAAAATGTTCATCACCGTGCCGAGCAACAAGCTGGGCGACATCAGCAGCGACATGTCCGGCCGCCGCGGCCGCGTGCTAGGCATGGACTCCGCCGGCGGCGACATGCAAACCGTCATCGCCGAAGTGCCACTGAGTGAAGTGACCACCTACGCCCGCAGCCTGTCGAGTCTGACCGGCGGGCAAGGGAGTTTTACGATGGAGCTAAACCACTACGACGTAGTGCCGGGGAATGTTCAGAAGACGATTATTGAGAAGGCGGGGATGAAGGAGGAGGAGGAAGAGTAGGCGGGCAGGACGAATGGCTATAGCAGCCTGGATTCTAGTTGGGGTTGTATCGAACGATGAGGCGGAACCACCACTTTCTACATCACCAGAGGGCAGAACATGAGCATGAATCCGTTTGAGTCGCCGCGCAGCACCGGCGAGACCGCCGGCAGCCCGCCGGCGCGATTTGACAGTGTTGGGACGGTGAATGTGACGGTCAAGTCCGGAGCTCGCGGGCCGATCAAAGGGCAGTTCAAATGCGCGATCGGGCCGGCTGGGTTATCGCTCACTCAAGGCAAGAAGGCCCCACTGGTCATCCCGGTTGGATCCTCTGCGCATTACCTGGGCAAGAATAAATTCAGCGTGCGGCTTGCGGATTCATTGCTGGAGATCACGGTGGTAAAATTTGGCAGCTACGTGCATCGTTTGGCGCGCGATCTGGCGGCGTTTGTCGGCGGCAGCGGAACGCTCCCCACGCCGCAAAATTACGGACTGCCGTGGTACCTCTATGTTGTGTCGGCATTGCCGATTGGCATTCCGATTTTGACTATGGGCGGCGCCATCCCGGGGGCCATCGGCTTCGGCCTCGCAAGTGCCTGCTTCGGTATTGCACAAAAGGAAGAATGGCCGATTGCCGGGAGAATTCTGGCGTCGCTGGCCCTGTCCATGGTTGCATACGTGGCGACATTCATGCTGCTGGCGGCGATCGCTGGCCGGGGCGCGGTCGGCCATTGACGGTTGCTGCCCTCCTGGGAATAACGCTCCCATACATGCCTGCAACGAGTAGCAACAACGTTGAATGTATCTGTGTTTGGGTATGAAACTCCCCTCCCTTCCAGGGAGGGGCCGGGGGAGGGGCATGGGTGGCCTAACGTGGCCGATTGCATTCACGAGGGTATTGAGTCGTTTAACTATTGCCGGGCGGCTCAACAAACCGCCAATGCAGACGGGCTGTTTCCCGACGCTGAAAGACTGCCGACATGACTGCCGAGCCCTTTCTGAAATACGTTAGTCTCGTGCGCGAGCGGGTCGAGCGGTTTGACGTCTATCCGTTTTCCATTCCCGCGATCGGCACGCTCGACTCTCTCCCGCTGCATCCGGCCGTCACGTTCTTTGCCGGGGAGAATGGCACCGGCAAGTCCACTCTGCTGGAGGCGATGGCGGTGGTCGAGGGTTTCAATCTTGAGGGTGGCAGCCGAAACCATGATTTTTCCACACGATCTGGCACCTCTGAATTGAGCGGCGCGCTGCGGCTCGGCCGCGGGATCAAGCGGCTGGGAAAGACCGATGGTTTCTTTCTGCGCGCGGAAACGATGTTCAACCTGGCGACCGAAGTCGACCGGCTGAGCCTCTTCTATGGCGACAAATCGCTGCACGATCAATCGCATGGCGAATCGTTCCTGTCGCTGTTGACGAATCGCTTTCAGCCAAATGGGCTGTATTTTCTGGACGAGCCAGAGGCCGCCTTCTCGCCGCAAAAGCAATTGAGCCTGATCGTGCTGCTGCACGAACTGGTGCAAAACGGCTGTCAATTCGTGATCGCCACGCATTCCCCCATCATCATGGCCTACCCTGACGCGATGATTTACTGGTTCTCCGATCAAGGCATTCGCCCCATCGAATACCGCGAGACCGAACACTACAAGGTGACCAGGAATTTTCTGGAACGAACCGATCACATGCTCGCGGCGCTACTCAGCTGAGTAGATCCCGTCTGCCGGACTGGACCTCACGGTTGGGGCACGCCACTTCGCAACGCAGGTCGCGCCCGGCAGGCGGGATCTACAGGGCGAACTGTCGGGGACTGTCCCCCTGCGTCGAGTTCGGTTGTTCCAGCAGCG
>JAIOQB010000370.1 GCA_021413585.1 Planctomycetia bacterium | reverse complement strand
CTGCTCGTCAGCGTGACGTACGCTCCGTAGGTCAACGCTCCTAATACCGCGACGACGCAGAGAGTACGAAACAGTTGCACGATCGTCCTCCTTGACGAAACCTATCCGGCCGTTGCTTGAACGCTGCGCGAGATCGATCCTTCGATCCGTGCGCAGCTCGGCCGGGGCGGAGATCATAGCGAGCAGGGCAGGGCGATGCTACGGCGACCTGCGACGCCCCGTGCAGGCATCGCCGGCGTTCCCTACACATCACCCGTCTTCGGCTTTCCTTCTCGCAGTACGGCCCGGATCTTCTCCAGCCGTGCGGCCAATTCAACCTCGAAGCCTCGCGGTACCGGGCGGTAATACGTCTTTTCGACGCCGAGATAGTCTTGAGGCGCAATCCCGTCCGGGGCGTCGTGGGCGTATTCGTAGCCTTGGCCATGTCCCAACCGCTTGGCCCCTTGGTAATGCTTGTCTTGCAAGTGGACCGGAACGGGGATCAGGCGGCCTTCGCGAACGTCGGTCTGGGCCTCGCCGATCGCGACGGTCGCCGCATTCGACTTCGGCGCGCACGCCAAGTACGTCACGGCCTGCGACAGCGTCAAGCGACACTCGGGCAGGCCGACGAACTCGCACGCCTGCATCGCCGCCACGGCCAGCGGCAGTGCCTGCGGGTCGGCGTTTCCTACGTCCTCGCTGGCCAGGATCACCAGCCGGCGGGAGAGAAACCGCACTTCTTCTCCTCCTTCGAGCATCCGGGCGAGCCAATAAATCGCCGCGTCGGGGTCGCTGCCGCGGATGCTCTTGATCAGCGCGCTGGCGGCGTCGTAGTGCGCGTCGCCGGTGGCGTCGTACTCGACCGCCTTGCGCTGCACCGATTCCGCGGCCAGTTCGCGCGTGAACTCCACCGGCCGCTGCGGGCTCGATAACACGCCCACCTCTAGCGCGCCCAATGCCCGGCGGGCGTCGCCATCGCTCACTTCGGCCAGGAATTTCAGCGCGTCGTCGTGCATCCGCACGTCGTGCTGACCCAGGCCGCGCGTCGTGTCGGCCAATGCCCGGCGGATGACGTTTTGAATCTCTTCGATCGACAGCGCCTGAAATTGAAACACCCGGCTGCGGCTCACCAGGGCGCTGGTGACCGCGAAGAACGGGTTTTGCGTCGTCGCGCCCACCAGGATCACCGTGCCGTGCTCGACGTCGGGCAGCAGCACGTCCTGCTGGGCCCGATTGAAGCGGTGAATCTCATCGACAAACAAGAGCGTCCGCCGGCCGGTCGTGGACAGCAGCGTGCGGGCTTCCTCCAGCACCTCGCGCAGCTCCTTCACGCCGGCGGTGACCGCGCTGATCTGGCGGAATCGGCTGCGCGTCTCGCCCGCCAGGAGAAACGCCAGCGTCGTCTTGCCGGTGCCGGGCGGGCCGTAAAAAATCACCGAGCCGACGCGATCCGACTTGATCAACCGCCACAGCAGCTTCCCCTCGCCGAGAAAATGCTGCTGCCCGACGAACTCGGCCAGCGATGCCGGCCGCATCCGCGCCGCCAGCGGCTCCGCCCGGCGGCGGTTTTCGGCTTCGGACGATTCAAATAAGGAAGGCGTGGACATGCGCAATGCCGGCGAGCGAGAAAATGTTTAGCGGTCGGCGTCCGTCGATGCGGCAACACGGGGGACGGACCATGTATAATCCGTGCTACTTCCTAATTGGACCATGCCCCAGCAGGGGGCTCAACCGGGTGGGCGGTGCGTTCCGCGCAAGTGATGGGGATACTCCTCGCATTGCTGCTTGTCGTTCTATCGGTGGTATGCACATATCTAATCGCCGTTTGGATCCTCGGCCCGCTGGACCAGGCGGGCAAGGCGAATCGGGGGAAGACGCAATATCGGATCATCGATTTCTTTTGTTTGATCGTGGAGCTGCAGATCGCGATAGCGGTGGTGTCGCTGTTTTCGCCCCCCGATCGGCCCTCCTTGCGTGCCATTGCGGCCAGCGTCTGCGCGGTGCCGATCATTGCGTTGTGGCTGACGGGCGTGCGCACGCTCAGCAGCGCGGGCATTCTCGATCCGCGCCGCCGCACCGTATTCAATTGGGTGGTGCTGCCCATGGCCAGCGTGGGGGCGCTGGCGCTGGTGCCTGTGTGGGGCGGATTAGTAACCGTGTGGCTCAGCGACACGTATTCGACAGAGCCGATCGGCCTGTGGATCGCCGCCATTCTCTTGCCGCTGGGCGTGCTGGTCAGCAAGCCTCTGTCGGACTGGATCGTAGCCGGGGCCGGCAGCGCCGCGCCGCAATCGCCACCACCAAAATAGCCCCGGGCTCTGCCCGGGGGTTGCGGCAGGGTGTGAAAGTGTGAAGGGTGTGAAAGTGTGAAAGTACACGTTACGCCAGACAAAGCGTAAACACCGTCACCTCCGGCCGCACGTTGAATCGCACGCGGCGCAGATAGCCGAGGCCGCGGTTGATGTACATCTTGCGATCGCCGGCCAGATCGAACTCGCCGCAGGTGTAGCGGCGGTTCTGCACCGGCAGCAGCGGCGGTGGCAGAAACGGCGGCTTGCATTGCCCGCCGTGCGTGTGCCCTGCCAGGATCCAACCTCGAAAACCGTCCCACACCGGCAGGTCGACCGTGTCGGGGTTGTGCGTGAGCGCGATCGCGGCGCGGCGCGGGTCGAGCTGGCTCAGCGGCGCCTCGGGCTTGAACCGGCCAGCCCACAGGTCGTCGAGTCCGACGATCTGCAGGCCGTCCACATCGCTCGTCTCGTTGCGCAGCACGCGGACGCCGAACTCGCTGAGTGTTTCGCACAATTGCTGAGCCAGATCGGGCCTCGTCCAGCCGGGGCCATAGTCGTGATTGCCTAGCGTGGCCAGCGTGGCGAGCCGACCGTGCGGCACATGCTGGTACACAGCCCGCACTTTTTCGTCCACGTCGGGACAATCGCTCATCAAGTCGCCGGTGAGGACAACGACGTCGGGTTTGAGCGCGGCGACGCGGTGAAACGTCTCGATGATGTACGAGTCATCCACCACCGGCCCGACGTGGATGTCGCTCAGATGCACCAGCGTGCGGCCGTTCCACGCCGGCGGCAGCCCGCGAATCGGCAACGGGCGATGCACCATGTCCACCCAATGCGGCTCGATCCGCCAGGTGTAAATGCCCAAGCCGGCGGCCAAGCCCAACGACGACCCGGCGAGCCTTAAGAAAGTACGTCGCTTCATTGTCGAACGGGCCTGTCGCCGAAGGGGGTCGCTGGGGGTGCCTTGATTATCCGCGGTGGGGACGGATCGGTCAAATCGGTGAGGATTGAACCGATGAAACCGCGGGTGCCTGGGACAGAGCGCAGCGATGCCCCAGACTCAACCCGGCGTGTAGTCAGATTACTGGGACTTCAAAAAAATCGAAGCCTGACGTCAATTCGGCCACGCTTCCTTCACCGTGCGCACCCATTCGTCGGCCATCAGTTGATGCCCTGCGTAGCACGGGTGCACGCCGTCAAACAGCCACTCCTCGGCCGGCGTCCGCTGCTGGGCATCGTCGAACACCTTTTGAAAATGGGCCACGGGCAGGTGATGCTTCGTCCCCAGCCGGGCGACGATCTGCTGAATCTTCTTGACCGCCGCTTCCCACTCCTTCCACCGCGGCTTCGTAACCGGGCCCGGCAGAATGAACGGCTCGCAGAGGACGATCTTCACGTTGGGCTGCGCGACTTTCGCGTCGGTGATCAACTTGTCGTACGCCGCTTCGATCTCCGCGTACTTGATCTCCTTGTTGCCGGCAAGATTGTGCCAGACATCGTTCACGCCGATCAGAATGCTCAGCACGTCGGGCTTCAATGCGATGGTGTCTTGCTTCCAGCGCGCAGCGAGGTCGGACACTTTGTTGCCGCTGACTCCCCGGTTGAGAAACACCAGCTTGCGCTCAGGAAAATGGCCGCCGTAGTTCGCCGCGATGAGAAACGGATAGCCGTGCCCCAGCAGATGATCCTGATACTTGCCCGCGCGATCGCGAGCGCCGTCGGTGATGGAGTCTCCTTGAAACAGGACGCGGGCCCCTTGGCGGAAAGCCGCGGGGGGCGTGTCGGCCGTCTCGGCGAACGACGACTTCGCGGCCAGGGCGAACAGCAGGCAAACGGAAATCAGGCTCGGGAATCGCATGCTCGGCACCATGGTTTCGTCAACTCTTAAGGTTTCAATAATGCCTGGATTAACAACGTGGCATTGTGGAGCCCTCCCGGCAGGCTGTCAAGCAAATCGCGGCCTGTAGTTTAAGCATGGGCAACGTCACGGCAGCGCAGCGGTCTCAAATAAGAAGCGTGCTTGACGCAACGGCCTCTGGCAATAAGACTCACGTTTCTCCCCGCCCGTTCTTTTCGCCCCGGCAGGCCACGGCTGGAACCGACAACCACAACGGCCTCAACACGATCCACTCAAAGGAAATCCGCCATGCGCCGGCAAATCGCGACCCTCTTCGTGTTGATCGCCTGCAATCTCGCAACGGCCGTTTTGCCGGCCGCAGAGAATGCTCCCACTCCGGCCGCGACGCAGCAGCCCATCCGCCTGCACCCGATCAATCCGCATTACTTTTTGTGGCGCGGCAAGCCCACCGTTCTCATCGGCTCGGGCGAGCACTACGGCGCCGTACTGAACCGGCCCTTCAACTATGTGAAATACTTCGACACGCTGCAAACGTGCGGGCACAACCACACCCGCCTCTTCATGGGTTTGTATGTGGAGGACAACGCCACGACGGCCAAAAGCCCGCAGGCGGGCAACTCGCTCGACCCGGCCCCCGGTCAATTGCTCTGTCCGTTCGCGCGCAGCGACGTGCCGGGTTACGGCAAGGGGGGCAACAAGTTCGACTTGCGGCGCTGGGACGAAGCGTTCTTCACGCGACTGAAGGATTTTGTCGCCCAGGCGGCACAGCACGGGATTGTGGTTGAGGTGAACCTGTTCTGTCCCTATTACGACAACAAATTCCGCCAGTGGAATCTTAGCCCGCTGAATCCCGTCAATAACTCCGCCGGCATCGGCCCCAAGAAATCGGACGACGTGTTCACCGTGGACCGGCATCAGGGCTTGCTGCCGGTGCAGGACGCCATGGTGCGGCGGATCGTAGGCGAGCTGCGGGACTGCGACAACATTTACTATGAAATCTGCAACGAGCCGTACTGCGCGGGCATCAAGCTGGATTGGCAGCGCCACATTGCCGACGTGATCGTCGACGCGGAGAAGTCCGTCCCGCACCGACATCTCATCTCGCAGAATGTCGCCAACGAGAAGGGGAAGGTGGATGCCGCACATCCGGCGGTCTCGATCTTCAACTTCCACTATGCGGGGCCGCCCGCCACGGTGGCCATGAACTACCAGCTCAACAAGCCGATCGGCGACAACGAGACCGGCTTTCACGGCATCGCCGACGAACCGTATCGCCAGGAGGCGTGGGAGTTCATGCTCGCAGGCGGGGCGCTGTTCAGCCACCTCGACTACTCGTTCACCGTAGGGCACGAAGATGGCAGTTTCGTGCTGCCGTCCGAGCAATGGGGAGGGGGCAGCCCTGCGCTGCGCGATCAACTTCGGTATTTGAAGAACTTCATCGAGGGCTTCGATTTTGTGCGCATGAAGCCCGACGATGCGGCGGTTCGCATAAAGCTCGCCGCGGAACAACCGGCCGCAGCAGCAAAAGCACCTGCCGCGCGAGCCCTGGTGGAGCCGGGCCAGCAATATGCGATCTACGTCGCCGGCGGCACCACTGCCATCGCCCTAGAAGTCGATCTTCCTCCCGGCGATTACACGGCCCACTGGCTGCACCCGCGTACGGGCCAGAAAGAGCCGCCTGTTATTTTCTCGCAATCAGGAGGCACCCGCCGCTTCGAGCCGCCCAGCGATAAGAAAGATGCAAAGGAAGATCTTGCCTTGAGCATTCGGCGGCAGCCGACGCCGCGGCACTAAAAGTGACGCACACCCAGTGCTTCTTTTGCTGTTCACTTATCGCACCGCTATAATCGGCGCGATGGCGTTCGCATTGGCTCACATGTCGTCTTGCAATCCCTCGAACCAGCCGGCATGAAAAGCCATCTGAATCCCTATGCGCCGCCGGCGGTGACCGAGGAAGACGTGGCGTTCTCCGGCGGCGCCGCCGAAATCCGCCGGCGGCATTTGCGCCGTGAACGATCGCTGCAGACGCTCGGCCAGTTGTATTGGCTGGCCGGAGTTTTCGCCGGCATCGTGGCCCTGATTCTGTTCGTTGCGATTCTCTTTTCGCCGTGGAATGCCGCCCAGCTTGGGGCCCAGCTTCTGAATATCGTCGAGTTCATCGGGCTGGTGGCCGTGGCGACGGGGTTCATCACCCTGGGGCGCGGGCTGGCGGCACTGGACCGCCGCGTGCGCTATCCCGCGCTGGCGTTGTCCGTGTTGTGGCTGGTCGTCACCGGAATCCTCACCTCCTATTTTCTGCCGGTGGTGGTCTTTCCGGTTTTGAATCTGTACACGATTTTTATTTTGACCGGCCGCCCGGCCAGAACGATCTTCTCCGCCAGGTACGCCAAGATTCTCGCGCAGACGCCGCACATCAAATACGGCAATTCGTCGGGTCGCTGGGATCTGTGACGCCATAAGGTCCAGGCGCTGCAAGCGCCGTCCGCTGGTCCATCCGGCACAATCGCTACACTTTACGCCGCTGTGGCAGAATCCAATTCACGGCACAGCGTTTTGAGGGGTCGGCCGTGGGCGGCAATGGTCGATTTAACCCAGTGTACGACGGTTGTTCAATCGTCGGGCGTTCCGTTGCCGCGGCCAGGCGTTGCCTCGCATGATTCGATGTCGCCGCTTCGCGCTGAATGTGCTGCTGGCTGTGCTAATCGTTGTCGGCTGCATGACTTGCTCCGCGGTCATCCTGGGCGAGGAACCTCTCCGCGATGGACCCGCGACGTTAGACGAGTTGGCAGCAAATGCGGAGGATAGCGCGCCTGAGCCCTTCGAGCCGCTCTGGCCCCGCACCTGGGAGCTGAAACCGGGAGTCACGCTGCGGCTGCGCGGCCGCATCGACACCGATGCAATCTGGTCCAGCCAGAGCGCCGCTGACGTGGAAACCTTCGGTGACCTGGGAGATGTCGTTGGTTTGCGCCGCGCGCGGATCGGCGTGGAAGGCGAACTGGGAGACAACAGTCGCTACGTCGTGGAAGTCGATCTGCCAGCAGGCATCGTCATTCCGCGCGATATCTATGTCGCCTGGGGGGATCGGCTGGAGGCGGGCGAATGCCAACTCGGTCACTTTCGCGAACCTTTCAGCCTCGAAGGGGGAACCAGCGTCCGGACCTTTCCGTTTATGGAACGCTCGCCAGTGAACATGCTCGACCCGGCCCGAAACTGGGGGCTGGGGCTGTTTCGCGAAAGCGTGGACGAAAACTCCTCCCTGGCCGTGGGTGTTTTTCACGCGGGGACGGATAGTGGCGGACTGCAAGGAGGAGACGGAGACACCGTCGGCCTCACCGGCCGGCTGACCACCGCGCCGATCAACGAGCAAGACGGCCGGCGTCTGCTGCACTTCGGACTCGCACTTTCCGAGCGGGTGTCGGAGACCGGCGTGATCATCATCAACCAACAGCCCAACTCGCCGTTGCTGGATCTGGGAGATTCGTCGACGTCCCCCTTCGTGCCGGCAATCAGCATCCCGGCCAGCTTCGAGCAACTCATTAATGTTCAGTTCGCCGCCGCCCACGGGTCGTGGTGGACGCAGGCGGAATGGTATGGAGCACTCATTGATCAAACCGGCGGCGGGATGGTTTTCTTTCGCGGTTGCCACGCCGATTGCGGATACTTCATCACCGGCGAGCATCGCCAATACAATGCGTCCAGCGGCACGCTGGGCTCCATAAGCGTCAATCGCCCCTGGCTTCGCACATCGCCCGACGACGATCGACAGCGGGGCTGGGGAGCCTGGGAACTGACCGCCCGGTTCTCGTATCTCGACTTCTTCGACCCCGACACGCCCACCGGCCCCGGCGGTCAACGGATCGGCATTCAACTGCCGGAGTCCACATTCGGCGTGAACTGGTATCTGTCCGACCGGGTGCGGCTGATGTTGAATTATTCGTATGCCGTGCCGAATGAAATGAATACCGGGACCAGCGTAGCAAACATTTATGGCACGCGGCTGGAGATCTTCTGGTGATGCGGGTGCTCATGCAACACCCGCTGCGAAGGTGCGGTCTATACTAGGTTGGTTTCCACGTTGATGTTGCCGTGCGTGGCCTTGGAATAAGGGCACGTCTCGTGCGCGGCGGCCAGCAGGGCCTGGGCCGCTTCGCGATCCAAGCCCGGCAGGCTGACGTTGAGGCGAACCTGCAAGACGTAGCCACCGTCCACCAAGCCCAAGTCCACCTCGGCATCGATCGCCCGATCGGCCGGGAGCGCAATCTTTTTCTTCCCCGCCACCAGCGCGAGCGCGCTTAAGAAACAGGCCGACCAGCCGGCGGCGAAGAGTTGCTCCGGATTGGTGCCGTTGCCCGGCGCGCCGGGGGACGAAAGCTTAACGTCCAACCGCCCATCCGAAGTCCGCGACGCGCCGTCCCGGCCGCCGGTGGTGTGGGTTTTGGCGGTATAGAGTACTTTTTCGAGCGGGGTCATGGGGGGCTCCTTTTACTGGAGAACTATTAATTGCGAATGTCCGATTCGTTCCTATTGATAAAGTCAACCCGCAGGCGATGTGCGACCCATCATTTTAGGGTATCGTTTTTAAGTAGCAACTGAAATAACACCATTTGACTCCATGGGTTGCCTCGAGTGATTGACGCCTCGATTTTTCAGGCGTAGAGTCACGACTGATCATTTGACTAAGCAGGGGGTAACCATCCTCTCACTGGGCGACGGCGAGTGCCCAATTCATTTCCAATGCCCGTATCATTGTATCGCACCCATCGCAAGCCGCCTTAAACACACGGATCGCCATGGAGAGGTACACATTTAAGTTTGGAACCGGCCTCAAGGGGATGTTATGGGGTGGCGCTATCATGTTTTCGGCGTGCATGGTTGGAACCAGCACGCTGCCGCTGGTTGAACCGCAAACACCCATGCCGCTAGTGGTCGTACTCACAGCTCTCTTTACTGGCTTCATGGTACTGTGCGCATGGTGCGCCTATAGATTGAGCGCGGTCATCTACGTTGACAACGAAGCGATTATTCGCATCTCAATGAGAGGCAACGAAACAAAGATCCTGTGGGAGAACATTGGCACAGTGGACGATGCGGGGCAAATGCTTGTCGTTCGTGACAAATTGCGAATCCGTCAGATCGCCATTGAAAATCAGATCGTGGGCTTTGACACGCTCAGGCAATTCATTGCGGAACGCACTCGCGCACTTAGGGAGTTTTCCGCACACCAGCTTCCCATGGTCTTTCCGCGAATTCGGTTCATTTACATCCTAGTTCTATTCATGGCAACCGGGGTTGCGGGGTTGGGGTTCCTGCTTTCCTTCGGCCAGCCCATCGTCGCTGCGGTACTATTCTGCGCAACGCTGCTTATTGGCGCGATCATCACATGGCACTCCATTGAGGTCGATACCGAAGGACTCGTCTACCGTTACTATTTCGGTCGATTCAAAAGGATACCGATCGAGATGATCGTTGACAGCCGCTTGACCTCGCTTTCTGCGACCGGCAGTTACGGTGAGCCGCACACGATTGCCCAGGTTCGAGTGGACCTGAAAGACGGCATGACTCTAACGATCAGCGGAATTCGCGGAGGAACCATGACGGTCCAGGCGGCCCTGCAAGCCGCATTGAGATTCCGCGATCACAAGCGGACGATCTCCATGTGAAAAGCTGACTGAACTCAGAACGGGCTTCGGGTTTCAAAAAAGCGACCTCTGTCCCGACGGCGCCGCCGGCGGGCGGAATTGGCTGGTATCCAAACTGGGCAGCCGCTTGTCCAATCCGTGCTTCTTGCGAAACACCTTGAATGTCGTTTCGATCTGCTTCGCATACGGCCCTTGCCCGCGCATGCGGCGGCCGAATTGGGCGTCGCTGATTTGGCCGTCGCGCGTGTTGCGGATCAGCGATTCCACGCGGGCGGCCTTGAGCGGATACGCGCGGGCGATCCAGTCCAGAAAAATCGGCTCGACGGCCAGCGGCAGACGCAGCAGCGTGAAGCCGGCCGTCAGCGCCCCGGCCTCGCGCACGGCGGCCAGGATCGCCGGCGCCTCGTCGTCGTTGAGCCCGGGTATGAGCGGGGCGACCATCGCGCCTACCGGCACGCCGGCGGCGGACAACTCTGCGATCGCCCGCAGCCGCGCGGCCGGCGTGGCGGTGCGGGGCTCCATCGTGCGGGCCAGTTCCGCGTCGAGCGTCGTGATGCTGACGAACACGTGCACCAGCCGCTGCCGAGCCATCTCGCTCAGCAGGTCCTTGTCGCGCAGCACCAACACGTTCTTGGTGATGAGCCCGCACGGCTGCCGCGCTTCGAGCAGCACCTCCAGCAACCCTCGCGTAATGCGGAACTTCCGCTCGGCCGGTTGATAACAGTCCGTCACGCCGCTGATGGCAATCGTTTCTCCAGCGGACCAGCCGGGGCGGTTCAACTCCGCGCGGAGCAGCCGCGCCGCGTCGTGCTTGACCATGATCCGGGTTTCAAAGTCCAGGCCGGCGTTCATGCCCAGGTATTCGTGATACGGCCGGGCATAGCAGTAGGCGCACCCATGCGCGCAACCGCGGTACGGGTTGATGCTGTAGCGGAACGGGATGTCCGGGCTATCGTTGCTGACCAGGATCGACTGCGTGGCGTCCGGCAGATACTGCGTCGGCACCTTTCGCAGCCGAGCGAAGAATTCTTCGTCGTCCTCGATCTGCTCGAAGTCGTCTTCGGAGTGGGTGGACTCGAAGCGATTCGGCGGATTGATTTGGGCCCCGCGACCTTTAATCGATTGTCGTTCCATGGTCGGATTCCAAGATACCTATACATATTTATACCATGCTACCGCTTGACGACAAAGCCCCTTTTTTCGCCGCATTCCCATTTCGTCCCATCCAGGCCTCGGTGGTCATGTCCCTTTGATTGCCTCGCACAATGCAGCAATTACAATCGAATCGACGTGATCGATGAATTCGCCGCTGTGACTTGGCGACATTGTAGGGGCAGTGCTTATGCGTAACCTTTTGACGGCGGTCGCTTCATTGATTTGCTTGGTGCCGCTGCTTGGATGCACCACAAATTCCCACTCGGGTGAAAAATTATCGATCACCCTGCCCCAAGGGTGGTCCCCGCCCCTCGCCGCCGATCCACACGTTTCCCACATCGGCGTGCGACCCTTCAATAATCCAAATGAGGTATTTCGGGAGAAAATCTACGTCGTGGAGAAGAAGAATACGACGTCCGACTTTTCGTTGGCAATGCTTGTGGCGGCGGTGAAGAAAGGGCTTGGGAAACGTCCCCACTTCTCGATCGTGGCTGAAGGAGATTTAGACATCCATGGCGTCCCTACGCACTGGACCGAGATCGAGTCGGAATTGAATGTAGGCGAAGTTCCATTTCAGCTGCATGAGCTGTATTATTTTATCGAGCGCTCAGGAACGTCTTACGTAATCACCTGCTCGGCGACCGACGCGGCCTTCCCGCAGTACCGGCCAGTCTTTGAAAAGGCTGCTGAAAGCGTTCGCTTCCGGTAGTAGCGTCGTGCTGGATTGCCCCCTACATCGGCTCCGCAATTCCGCCCGCCGGCAGCAGGTCGCGCAGCGGGCACTCTTCGCACTTCGGCTTCGACCGGCAGAAGTGATGCCCCACGTGGACCAAGAGCGCGTGGTATTCGTTGAACTTTGCGGCGTCGCGATCCAGGTTCGCTTCAAAATGCTCTTGGATCGCGTGGTAATCCGCCTCGGGCTCAATCCAGGCGTGGCGTTTCAGCACGCGGGCGGTGTACGTGTCGACGACGAACACCGCCCGGCCCAGGGCGTACAGCAAGATCGAGTCGGCCGTTTCGGGGCCGATGCCGTACAGGGCCAGCAGCTCCTCGCGCAGCGTGTCGGTCGAGACGTCGGCCATCGCGTCGAGCGAGCCGTCGAACCGCGTGATCAGATATTCCAGCAGATGCCGCAGCCGGCGGGCTTTGATTCGATACGACCCGGCGGGGCGGATCAGGTCTTCCAACTCGGACGGGGACAGCCGCCACAAGGCGTGCGGGTCCAAGAGCGCCGCTTCGCGCAGATTGGCGATCGCCCGCTCGACGTTCTTCCAGGCGGTGTTTTGCACCAGCACCGCGCCCACCATCACCTCGAACGGCGTCTCGGCGGGCCACCATTGCTGCGGGCCGAAGGCCTGCAGGAGCCGGTCGTAGACTTCGTCGAGTGTAGCGGTCATAGCGATGGCCCAACGCGTGCGAGTTGTCCGGCGGCGGCGCCACGGCTGACGCTGCCCGCGCGACGCGAGTCTACCGCAGCGGCGGCATAATTGCGACCGCGCTAAGGCCGATCACACTGGCGGGACGAAGATCAATCGAGCCGGGACTTGGCACAGACTCCGGGGTGCCTGGGGCTGAGCTTTGGCGAAGCCCCAGTTGTAACCGTCTGGGGCATCGTTGCACTCTGCCCCAGGCACCCAGTTTTTTCCGAAACCATCCGTGGGTGCAAGCACCCACGCTACCACTATGCCCAACGACGAATCCAGCGCCCTGGCCCGCGGCACGCGGGAGTATTGGCGGCAATCGCGCCGGCCGCTGAGCAGCCTGCTGTTCGTGCTGCCGCTGTTGGCCGTCTACGAAGCGGGGGTGCTGTGGCTGGGGCCCGACGCGGCGCGCAACGGGGCCGAAGTGTGGCTGCAACAACTGCTGGGTCTGCTCGGCTTCGGCGGCTGCCTGCTGGTGCCGTTTCTGACGATTTTTCTGCTGCTGGCCTGGCATCACACGACGCACGAAAATTGGCGCGTCTCCGGCATCGTGCTGTACACCATGGCCGCCGAAAGCGTGCTGCTGGCCATGATCCTCGTCGGCATCGCCCAACTGCAGGCCGGCATCATGTCGCTATGCGGACTGCCGCAGCCCCCGGCGGCACAGTGCGTGTGGGGGGCCGAACGCGTCGTCCGCTGGTTCACCACCGAACTAGTGCGGTTCTTCGGCGCGGGCATTTACGAAGAGCTGCTGTTTCGCCTGATCCTGCTGCCGATCGCCATCGTGGGACTGAGCTTCGTGGTGCCCGCGCGGAAGTTCCAGGTGTTCGGCGCGGTGGTGCTGACCAGCCTGGCGTTCTCGACCGCGCACTACATCGGCCCGCGCGGCGAGCCGCTGGTGGCGTACACGTTTATCTTCCGCTTCCTGGCCGGCGCGTTCTTCGCCACGCTGTTCGTGTATCGAGGTTTCGGCATCGCGGCGGGCACGCACGCGTTGTACGACATCTTCGTGGGCTTTCCGCTGCCGTAGGCAGGAATGACCAATGACCATTAAAACGTGCGTAGCTCCTCCATTGGTCATTGGTCATTTGCACTCCGTGGCGATTACCCGTCTTTCACGCTGCCCGTAGCTAGCATTTCCCCGCGCCTCCGGCAGAACGTGCGGACGAGCGGTTGTCAAGAGCCATTTTTCTCGCGGCGGTTCTCGCTGCGCTCTGCTGTTTGTTCGTTGCCGGGGAGACGCTTATAATGTGTCCTGATGCCGCGCGTGCTTGTTTATGCGGAACCAAACGCCGCGTGGACGACACGACACCCGACCGCTCCTCCCCTTGGGGTAACTCCACCGTGCTCACCGTTCGACCCAAAGTCGCCGAGTTGGTGTTCCAACTCTACGGCCGTCCGCTGCATCCCGAGTTGTTCAAAGTCTGCAAAACCCGCACCGTGCGCCGCGGTCAATACGAAGCCCGCGTGGACATCACCACCGCCGGCCACGTCGTCTCCTGGCGATACCAAGGGCTGACGCTCACCGAAGTGGCCACCAGCGCCCACTTCCCGATGCCGGAAAAGCGGCGGCTGCTTTCGTATCGCCTCAAAGGAGAGCGGCACGACCAAGTGAACTGCCGCGGCGGGGCGAACTACCAGGTGTCGTTCCAGCTCGAGCAGGTCGACCCGTCGGTGTTCTGGGGTTATCAGCAGGATCTGTTTGGCGACGTCGACGCCGAAGGCTTGATGTTCCGCTTCGACAGCAGCGGCCGAATCGCCCTGGGTGCGCTGAGCTACATCCACATCGAATCGCGTGCCCGCTCGCTGCAAGTGCAGGCGTTCCACACATTCCCCGACGATCACGCGATCGTGAAGAGCCAGTCGCGGTTTGAGGTGCCTTAATTTCACCACAGAGACACAGAGGCACAGAGACGAATTAATAACCAAGGACCAAATTCCAATCTCCAATATTGGTTATTGGAATTTGGTCCTTGGTCATTACCTTCCGGCCGGTTCCATGTCCGACCCTGTGACTGAGCATCGTGCCGCCGCGCCGCTGCAGATCCGCTGCGCGATCGTTACCGTCAGCGATACCCGGACGGAAAAGACCGACCGCGGCGGCCCGCTGGTGGCAGAGTTGCTCATCGCCGCCGGGCACTTCGTCGCGGACCAGACGATCCTGCCTGACGAGCCGGAGCAGCTTCGCCAGTACATCGCGGCTCTGGCCGCGAACAGCCAGATCGACGTCGTTCTGCTCACCGGCGGCACGGGCATTGGCCCGCGCGATCTGACGTTTGAAACGCTTCAACCGTTGCTCACCAAGCCCCTGCCCGGCTATGGTGAGTTGTTCCGCCTGCTGAGCTATCAAGAGATCGGCCCCGCCGCGATGCTCAGCCGGGCCATCGGCGGGTTGGTCGACCGCACCGTGGTCCTCTCCATGCCCGGCTCTCCCAAGGCCGTGCGGCTGGCCATGGAGAAACTCATCCTCCCCGATCTAGGGCACCTCGTGCAGCAGGCGCGAGGGTGATTCGATGTGCGATGTGCGATTGTTGATGTGCGATTGAAGCACACCCTTCGCACTTTCTTTCACACCCTTCACACTCTTCACACCCTCCGCTCCCCTCTGCCAGCGGTGCTGTCAAGCGCCATTTCTGGCCGGCCAGAAATTGCTCTTAAACCCTCGCGTCAACGTGGGTATCCTACGCCCCCCTTACACGTCGGCTGCGGCTGAGTGATTTAGCGTCTGGCTTTCCAGCGCTATCACCGCGCAGCCGATCGCGCACCTCCGCCGCGCGCGGAACCATTCTGGGAGAGCGTGTCATGCGAAAAATAATGATGCTGTTGTTGCTGGCCATGTTCAGCAGCGCCGCGGTCTACGTCCATCAAAACTACGAGATCGTCACCGGCGATCATTTTGCCATCAAGCCCCGCGCGGCGACCACCACCAACACCAGCGTGGTGCAAACGCCCGGCATGCCCGGCGCGCCGGACGCCCCTGGCGGCGTAGCCCACGACACGATCCGCGTCGGCTCGTTCAACATTCAGATCTTCGGCACCAGCAAGGCGGCCAAGCCCCGCGTGATGCAGGTGCTGTGCGAAGTGGCTCGAGGGTTCGACGTGCTGGCCATCCAGGAAGTCCGCTGCAAGGACGACACGCTGCTGCCGCGGTTTGTCGAGCAGATCAACGCCAACGGTGCCCACTATGACTATGTGATCGGCCCGCGGCTGGGCAAAAGCGTCAGCAAAGAGCAGTACGCTTTTATTTTCAACGCGGACACGATCGAAATCGACCGCAGCGCCACCTACACCGTGGCCGATCCGGATCAACTGCTGCAGCGGTCGCCGCTGGTGGCCATGTTTCGTGCGCGCGGGCCGCCGGCCGACAAGGCCTTCACGTTCAAACTGGTCGACATCCACACCTCGCCGCAGGACGTGAAGCACGAGCTGGACGTGCTCAGCGACGTCTACCGCGCCGTGCTGCACGACGGCCGCAACGAAGACGACGTGATCCTGCTGGGCGACCTCAACGCCAGCGAGCACGAGCTGGGCAAGCTCGGTCAGGTCTCCGGCATCACCTGGGCCATCGCCGACACGGCCACGAACACGCGCCGCAACAAGTCCTACGACAACATGCTGTTCATGGCCCGCGAGACGAACGAATACACCGGCCGCTCGGGCGTGGTCGACGTGCTGCGGCAATTCAACCTGACCACCGAACAGGCCCTGGAAGTTTCCGACCACCTGCCGATCTGGGCCGAGTTCAGCGTGTACGAAGGAGGCAATCGAGGACGAGTTGCCGCGCTGCCGACACCGTCGAAGAATTGAGAAACGTGCTTTCAGCTGTCAGCTATCAGCAAAAAGCTGACAGCCGATAGCTGACAGCTGAAAGCCACATTCGCGTGAGTGGCCAATTCCGCGGATTGATTTTTGCGCATGATCTGATATACTCTCCTCCAGCGATGCAACACGGTGTTCGGCTGTGGCCGGGCCGCGATGCGTCGTAGGCCAGGTATCTAGAAGAGCCCGCTTCGACGGGTATCCGAAGAGCCCCGCCTCGCTATCTGCGAGGAAGGGCTCTTTTTTTGCGCCCCCTCGCTCGTTCGTGCTGCACTCCCGTTGACGAAGCATTCGTTGATGATGCAGCCGCTTGCGAATCAAGCCGCAGTGGGGGACGCCATGGTGCGTGACAGCCGTCAATTCGTTCGCCTTGAGCAGGCCGCGCCGCAGATCCGCGACGCCGACCTGCTGTTGTGGCGCTGCCGCAGCGCGTGGCGCGACGGAGTGTCCGCCTGGCTGATCGCCGTGGCCGGCCGTGGCGAGCATTATCACGCCGCCATGGCCGGCTGGTGGGGGGCCGAATTGATGTGCCTCGAAAGCCGGCTGACCGGCGTGCAGGCCGTCACGCTCGCCAGCCAGGTCGAGCAATACCCTGGGGCGATCGACGTGTTCGCACTTGTTGAACCCCATGTCGAGCCAGACAGCAAGCCGAGCGTCAACCGCCAAGGGGCCGTGCGCGCCATGCGCGGCAAGACTGGCCGGCGGTATGGGCGTTGGAACCTGCTGCGGACCGCCGCCACGCACATGTTTTTGGCCCGGCTGCTCGTGCGGCCAGATCTCCGCGACAACGGCCGTGTACCCGGCCCGGAGTTTTGCAGCGAGGCGGTCTCCAGCGCCATGCGCTGCGGCGGCGGCCTCGATCCGGTGCCGCACCTGCACGACCGGATGACCGAACCGGCCGACCTGGCCCGCAGCGCGTGCTACGCATATCGCTTTACGCTGCTGCCGTGATGCGCGGTGTGGACGCGAATCGCCGAGGCCACGACGAGGGGTGGCCACAAAAAACACAAGAAGCACAAAAACGAAACTAGGGGAGGTGAGCCATGCTGCGTAATTTGACTTTTGGGAAATTGAAAAATGAGTCGGGCACCAAGGCACCGCTCATCCATCTTGCAGCAGCTTTCACGGTGTGGTGGGCATCGACCGCGCCGGGGTTCGCGGTCGATTTGGCGGATTTGCCGACCGGCGGTGCCGCGCCGCAGCCGGTGGTCGCGGTCGCGTGCCCTGGCGGGAATTGCCCGCTGCGGCCTTATTCGGTGCGCCCCGCTCCGCCCGTCGCGCCAAATATCGCGCCGATTGAAGTGTCGCCGCCGCAAATGTCGCTTTCGCCAAACCAACGGGCGGCCGTGGTGCGGATCGTCAGCAACATCTCGCCCCGCAGTCGTGGGCTGGGGAGCGGCGTGCTGGTGGCGACCGAGCAGCAGCTTGGCATCATCGTCACCGCGCGACACGTTGTCGGCGAGCGGGACAACCGTCTCGCGATGGACGCCACGCCCGAAGCAACCGTGTGGTTCGGCGACGGTCGATCGGTCGCTGCTCAGGCGGTGTACACCGATCGAGACGGGTTCGATCTGGCGGCGGTCATCGTCGAGTTGCCGAGCAACCTGGCGACTGCCGAATTGGCTCCGGCCGAAGTCGGCGGCTTGCCCACACCGGGCCAATGGGTATTGGCGTGCGGCTACGGCGGCGACGGGCAATATCGCGAGCAGCCAAACCGCGTGATCGGCACCGGCAGCTTCGAGCGGCCCGGCGATTGCCTGGAGTTGCTCGGCACGTTCCGCGGCGGCGACAGCGGCGGACCGGTGTTCGACACACAGAGCCGAGTCGTGGCGATCATCAACGCCAGCTCGCAACCCGGCGCGGCGGGCCAGGACAATCTGGCCACGCACTGCGGCGCGATC
>JAIOQB010000452.1 GCA_021413585.1 Planctomycetia bacterium | reverse complement strand
GGTCGTCTTCATATCCTTCGCTCAAGAGCGCCACCGCCGCGCTGCGCGGCCGGACGCCGGTGGCCAATCGCATCGCGTAGGCAATCTGCTCCTGCGGCGGTTTGCCCCCCTCGCGCATCGCCCGCTCGGCCAGCACGCGGGCGGCCTCGACAAATTGCGGATCATTATGCGTCACCAGCGCTTGCAGCGGCGAGTTGGTGCGCGACCGCCGTAGCGTGCACTTCTCGCGCGACGGGGCGTCGAACATCGTCAGGCTCGGCGCGGTGCAGGATCGCCGCCAGTAGGTGTACATGCCGCGGCGATACAACTTGTCGCCGTGGTCCTGCACGAACTGGATCCGCTCCAGCGCCACTTCTTCCCAGATGCCCGGCGGCTGATACGGCTTCACGCTCGGCCCGCCGATCTTGTCCACCAGCAAGCCGGCCGCCGCCAAGGTGTTGTCGCGAATGAACTCCGCCTGCAATCGAAACCGGGGCCCGCGGGCCAGCAGCCGATTATCCGGGTCGCGCCGCAGCAGTTCGGGCGTGAGCCTTGAAGTCTGCCGATACGTGGCGCTGGTCACGATCTGCCGCATCAGCCGCTTCACGTCCCAGCCATGCTCGACAAAATCGACCGCCAGGAAATCGAGCAATTCCGGATGCGTCGGCGGCTCTCCTTGCGAGCCAAAATCTTCCAGCGTGCGGACCAACCCATTGCCGAACGCCAGGTACCAGCAGCGATTCACCTCCACGCGGGCAGTCAACGGATGATCGGGCTTCACCAGCCAGCGGGCCAAACCCAGGCGATTACGCGGCGTGCCGTCGGCCAGCGGCGCAATGGCTGCTGGCACGCTCGGCTCGACGGGCTGATCTTTCTTGGGCGCATCGTACTGGCCCCGGTCGAGGATGTAAGTCTGGCGGGGCTGAGCCTGATCGCGCATCACCATCACCGTGGTGACGGCCTTGTTCGGCTCGGCCAATTGGGCTTTGACATCGACCATGGCGCGCGACAGCTCGCGCCCCTGCGCGTCTTCCACCCGCAAATACGCCGCGCGAATCGCTGCGTTCTGCGCCGCGGTGCGCTTCTCTGCGGCAATTTTCAGCATGTCGACGGCCGGCTCGCGGTCGGCCAACCGCAGCGCCTCATCCGCCGCCAGCACGCGGGCATAGACGCGCACCTCGTCCACCCCGCCGCTAAACGTGCTCCCCTCCGAGCGGCGCCCCAACAGCAGGGGCGAATCCGTCTGGATCGAGCCGCGGAGTTTATTGGCGTCGATCTGCACGTTCTTCTGCTCGCCGTCGACGAAGATCTGCACGCCGCTGGCGCTCGACGAGCCGTCGTACGTCGCCACCACGTGCTGCCAGACGTTGGGCTTGAGCGCCGCCATGCGCGTCGACACCTTCAGCGCGTCCTTGGGCCAAGCGTGCGAAAGAACGAGCGAGACGCGTCCCTTTTCAAACTGAATGGCATAGCCTTTCCGGCCGTGTGCGTCGTCCATCCGCGCGATCGGGGCGCCGTCCCCCGGCCCCTTGGGCTTAACCCACAGCGAGATGGAAAAAGCTTCGGTCGTATCCAGATCGATCGCGTCTCCTAGGTCGATGAAACTGTCCGGGCCCGTTTCAAAACCTCCCGCCATGTGGCCGGTGGTCCATTTTGCTTTTCCACGCACATGTCCGGGAACGTCGGACGTGTCGGCCACCTTGTCTCCCTGGCCCTCATCCAGCAGCAGATGGAACCGGCCGTCGCCGTGCGGCACCAGGGCCTTGTCTGGCTTTTTCTGATATTCTGTCAACCACTTGGCGAACTCGGGGCCGATCTCCCCGTCGCGCGCCGCTCGCTGCGATTCCAACTCGGCAAGGCGGGCTTTCAGCTTCGACACGGAGGCCATGCCGTCGAAGTTCGGCACGTCGACCAGCGGGGCCTGGTTGCCGCGACGGGTTTGCATACCCGGATCGGCCGATTGATTGAAGTAGGCGAAGAACTGGTAGTATTCGCGCTGCGTGATCGGATCATACTTGTGATCGTGGCACTGGCCGCACTCCATCGTCAAGCCGAGCCAAGTCATGGCAGTCGTCTTAACCCGGTCGACGGCGTACTCGACGCGGAACTCTTCCGGTATCAGCCCCCCTTCGTCCGAGCTGGCGTTGTTGCGGTTGAACCCGGTGGCAATTTGCTGCGACACGGTGGGATTCGGCAGCAGGTCGCCCGCCAGTTGCTCGATGGTGAACTGGTCGTAAGGCATGTTGCTATTGTTGGCGCGAATCACCCAGTCGCGCCATGCCCACATGTCGCGGACGCCATCGGCGTGGTGGACGCTGGTGTCGCCGTAGCGGGCGGCATCCATCCAGGCCAGCGCCATCCGCTCGCCGTAATGCGGCGACGCCAGCAGGCGGGCGACCAGTTTGTCGTAGGCGTCCGTACTGCGGTCGGCGAGAAACGCGTCGATCTCGGCGAGCGTAGGGGGCAGGCCGGTCAGGTCGAGCGTCACGCGGCGCAGCAGCCGCTCGCGGTCCGCTTCAGGGCTGGGTTTGAGCCCTTCTTGCGCCAGCCGAGCGATCACGAAGTTATCGATGGGGTTGCGTACCTGGCCCGGATCGGCCACCTGCGGCGGCGCAACCTTTCGCGGAGGGACAAACGCCCAATGCGGCTGCCACGGTGCGCCTTGCTCGATCCACCGCCCCAGCAGCGCCACTTCGTTCTTCTTGAGCGTCTTGTGGCTATTGGGCGGGGGCATCCGCTCATCGTCGTCGGTCGAGTTGACCCGGGACCAACCTTCGCTCTTGGCCGGATCGCGCGGGACGAAGACTTTGTGGATGCCCGACTCCAGATCGAGCCGCAGCTTCGCCTCGCGATGGGCCGAGTCGGGGCCGTGGCACTGGAAGCAGTTGGTCGAGAGGATCGGCCGGATGTCGCGATTGAACTCGATCGGCCGCGGCTCTGTGGCACTGGACTCGGCGGCACTCATTCCGGCGGGCCGTAGCAAGGCCACACCAATCGCCAAGCTGGCCGCGATGAGAGTCAAGAACTTTGGATGCCGTGCGGGCCGCCGTGTCGATTCAGTCATATTCGACAACCGCCAATACGAGGTTTTCGCCAGACTTGCGGCTTGGTAACCGGTAGTGCCGAAGGGTCGTGGGGTGGGGCCGGGCCGCCAAAACCCGGGAGCCTCATTATATCAGATGGCCCGCCGCCAGCCATGGCGGACGCAAACCGAGCCACTGCTAATCCTAATCCGAGCCACGGGGTTTATCCCCGTGGTAATCCCCCGCCATTCGCATCCCGCCCGCCATGGCTGAAAAATCCCCTCCGCCGCGTTACAATCAACCAGTGCCAGAACCTGAGTCATACCAGACTCCGAACAGACAGGACTTCCCCGCGATGAAAAACACGACATACACTCGCGCCGCCATATTACTCGCTGGCATGGCCTTATTCGGCACTGCCACGATCGACTGGACTCCTTCTCGCGCACTGGCCGCTGACAAGCCGGCCGCCACCGCGCCCGCCGCCATGGCGCCGGCCGCCGCTCCCGCCCCGGCCCCTGACGCGCCCCCCGCGCCGTCCACCCGGCCCCCGCAGATCGGCGCCGCAGGTCGTCCGGCCGTGATGGCATATCGGATGCAGAACTACGTCAGCCCGGAGCTGACGATCGGCGACGGCTACGTCGACGGAGGGCATGGCATGAAGATCCACGCTGACAGCCACGTCACCTCGTCGCGCGAGGTGCTCACCGTCGATCGCACGCGCGACACGGAACTGCAAAAGCAGATCGCTTACGCCCGCAGCGAGGAACTCAAGAAGCTCAACCCGCTGGACCGCGCCACCAACCTGGCCCGCTACGTGGCCCGGCTCTATACGCCCCCGCAAGGCCGCAAGCATCTGGAAGAGATGTGCGGCGTGCTGGAGACCACGCATCGCAATCACGAGGTGCTCATCGGCGACGTTCCCAAGATCACCAAAGGCGCCGGCGTCTGCCGCCATCGATCTCTGACTTACAAGATCCTGGCCGAAGAGGCCGGCTTGAAAGTGTCGCTTGTCCGCGGCCGCTACGGCAAAAGCGCCGACAAAGCCGGCTATCACGCCTGGAACGAGCTGTTCCTCGAAGACGGCAAAGTGCTGATCGTCGACACGACCAACCCTCCACCCGGCTTCCAGTTCCCCGACCGCAAATCGCCACTGGCGGCGCGGTATTTTAAAGGGGACCGCCAGCCGCAATATCCGCCGGAGGCGGCGAAGCCGATGGGGGAAGCGAAGCCGATGGCCACTCCTGCGGCGGCAAAATCGTGAGCGGCACAGCGCAAGCCGGCCGTCCCGCGGAAAGCATCGCCCCATTAGCTAGCTAGCGCCCGTCCGCCCATTCTCGAAGCGCAATCGCAGCCTGTCAGCAGCCGGGTGACTCGCGCTTGCCGTCTGAGGCAACAAGCGAGAAGAGGACCTTCTGGTACGTCCTCGTCTTTTTTCTCCCTCTGCTGTACTTCTCCCGCAGATAGTCAAAGAGCCCCACGCTTTCGTGGCGATTTTTTCGACACGGATGTCGAAAATGTGCGGCTGCAAAAACCGTGTCTTCACCGGCATTCGCTCTTAAATGCTCGTTTTCACTGCCAGCTTCGAATTCATAGCACGTGGAATGAGTTTTGCTCCTGCGGGCTCTGATTTCATGCATCGATCTATCCCAGCCCGACCGTACGTGCATCTTCGAGCCATTTGCCAGAGGAGTTTGTGACGATGAAATTGCGACAGGGGCAAGCCGGGTTTACCTTGGTCGAATTGCTGGTGGTCATCGCCATCATCGGGCTGCTCATCGCCCTGTTGTTGCCGACGCTGCAGATGGCCCGCGAAAGCGCGCGAGATACGCAGTGCAAGAACAATCTCAAGCAGATGACGCTGGGATTCAATCTGTATGCCGACGGGCACGGGGGCTTTCCGAACCGCCAGTCGTTGACCACGGCGCTGACCAGCGGGCATGGATGGGGGATCGAGATCCTGCCCTTCATCGGACAAAGCGCCGTGTATGACAAATGGAACAACAAGTTCAGCTTCTTCGACCCGCAAAACGTAAGCGTGACCATGACCGCGATCCCGACGTACATGTGTCCGGCAGCGCCGAACGGTGCACGCGTCATGGACGTGTCCCTGTCGACAACTACAACGTCAACCGGCTACGCCGGCGATTATGTGGTCTTTCACCAGCTTTCCTATACGGGCACCGGCGTGACTTGCACTGGCTGCAGCACGGCTGCCCCGCAGGCGGTAAACAGCATGACGTACCCGTATCAGATCAAAGACGGTCTCTCCAACACGATTCTGATGGCGGAACAAGCTGGTCGCCCCGTCTACTATATCGACCGCCAGGCGCAGGCGAGCAACACCTCAATGACAAACCCGAAGTTTTGGGGCTGCTGGGCTGCTTATCAATCCGTACAAGCACAAGGGTGGAGCGCCGCCGCAACGCCCGCCACGGGGGGAATCGTTCCGATGAATCGCACCAACTCGCAGGGGGTGTACAGCTTTCACAACGCAGGCGCGAACTTTGGCTTCTGCGACGGGAGCGTCCGCTTTATTAGCGATCAAATTTCCGTTCAATTGCTGTTGGCACTCTGCACTCGCGACGGCAAAGAATCCACGGGCGCGTACTGATGCTCTGTCACGGTTTGGGATTAGCCGCAGGGCGCTAGCCCACGGTTCCTGCGTCCTAAACCAGGGGCTAGCGCTCTGCGGCTGATTATTTCTAAAGGACAATCGACGTTCCCATGAGATCGCTTCCCCCCGCTGAAATCAAACGTGCTCGCACGTCCCGTTCAAAATCGGTCCGACCAACCTGGCACATCCATGGTATTCTGGGTGGGCTGCTGTCCAAGTTCATGCTGTCCATGTTGCTGATACTGGCGCCGCTGCTGCTGACGGGCTGTGGTCGCAAGGAACCGCCGCGGACGAAGTCGTGGCCGGCCAAAGGGAAGCTGCTGGTGAATGGCACACCCGCGGAAAAAGCGGAAGTCACGTTGCACCCCAAGACTCCCCTGAAGGACGTGGCAGGAAGAGAACTCTTCCCCCATGCCCGTGTCGCGGCCGACGGGAGTTTTGACTTGCAGACCTACGAGGATGGAGACGGAGCACCGCCGGGTGAATACGTCGTCACCGTCGTTTGGCCCGAAGTCAAAATTGACGGCGGCGAAGAATTGCTGGGGCCGGACCGCCTCCACAATAACTTTAGCGACCCCAAGTTCCCTGCCGCCACCGTAGTGATCGAATCGCACGAAAACATCATTCCGCCAATCGACTTGAAGCCGAAATCGAATTGAAACGATCGAATTTAAAACATTGAATCAGAAATAGCTTTCCCACCGCTCCCGGGAGTCCGGGCAATACCATGGCTGAAGTTGAAATGTTGACGCCTGAAACAAAAGCCGCCTCCGCTAAAAATTCTCCTATTTCTTCCGCGGCCCCACCGCTGAGGCTGGAGCAGGTCACCAAGCGGTTTCGTCAAGGAGAATCCGTCGTCGAGGCGCTGCGCAGCGTCTCGCTAACCGTCGAGAAGGGACAATTCGTGGCGATCATGGGCGCCAGCGGCTGCGGCAAAAGCACGCTGCTGCACGTCAGTGCGGGTCTGACGCTGCCCGACGAAGGAATCGTGATGGTCGAAGGAGCCAGCCTGACCGAATGGAACGATCGCCGGCTCACGCTCTTCCGTCGCCGTCGGATCGGCCTGGTGTTTCAGTCGTTCAATCTCGTGCCGACGCTGACCGCCGAGGAGAACATCCTGCTGCCCGTCCTGACGGATGGCCGCAAGGACTTGATCGAAACTCTGGATCCGTTGATGCAGCGGCTGGGCATTGCCGGCCGGCGGAAACATCGGCCCGATGCCATGAGCGGCGGCGAGCAGCAACGAGTGGCCTTTGCCAGGGCGCTGATCGCGCAGCCGGCGCTGATTCTGGCGGACGAACCGACCGGCAGCCTCGATTCGGTCAGCGGGCAGATGATCTGCCGGTTGCTGAAGGAACTGTGCGAGCAGGAAGGGCGGACGATCATCGTCGTCACGCACGAGCCGTCGGTGGCGAT
>JAIOQB010000022.1 GCA_021413585.1 Planctomycetia bacterium | reverse complement strand
GATTGATCCGTCCGCCTTCGGCGCGGCCTTGGCCAGCCTCGACCTGAGCAATATCTTCAGCATCAAGCTACTGTTCGACGCCGGACTGGGGCAGGAGTTTTCGCTGTCCGGTCCGATCACGCTGCTCACGCCGGAGCCGCTTGCGCTGCTGGGCTGGTCGATGGTCCTGATGGTGGGGCTGGTGGGTTGCCGGTACTGTGCCAAAGGGCGAGCTAAAACGACGGTCTGACCTTCGGCTTGAGCGCTCGACCCCAGGCTTTGGTTGGCGTCTAACTTATCGCTTCTCTTCCTATTCGCCATTCGGCTCATCGTTCCCCCACCGGTCCATCAGGCATCCGGTGAGGCGGCGTCAATATATAGATGATGCCAAAACGCAACGTGCCGCGGGGTTCGCCCGCCGCCGCGACAGGCCAAACTCTCGTCTTAATCGCTGATTGAATAGCGGGTTGCGATACGTCGGCCGGCCCAAGTTTGGCGGCTTCGGACCTGGGGCGCAGTTGTTGCATCGTTTGGCCGGATGCGAGGACGCTAGTACTCAGTACTCAGTACATGCCGCTACCTCAAGCTTTTCATCTACAGCATCAAACTCATACAGCACCAAACTCATGTCCACCGCCGCCGATAGATCGGATAGCAGCGCCTCCGGTGCGTCCCGGGCTGCGATTACTGATTGGCGACTTCTTGCGGCGGCTGGCAGGGCGTGGGGCGCCGGGTTGAGCGTCGGGGCGATGGTGCTATTGATCGCCTGGCTCTACGCGCCGCTGGTCGCGTCGCTGTTGTCCGCTTGGAATCGCGACCCGAACTATTCTCATGGCCCGCTGGTGGTTCTGGTGGCGGCTGGTCTGGCGTGGCGCATCGCTCGCCGTCGGCGCAGTGGACGTGCCGAATACTCGGCTTCGTCTACTACATCGTCGTCTATTGTCAACTCGCGAGACGTTATCGTCGGTTTCCTAACGATTCTCGTTTCGCTCGCCCTGCACGGCGTGGCCTGGATTCTCGACTTCGCCTTGCTCGACGTGGCGTCGTTGATCGGCCTGGGGCTCGGCCTGCTCATGGCCCTGGGGGGCCGGACGCTGCGGCGCGATTTTGGCATGCCGCTGGTGCTGCTGATCTTTGCCGCGCCGCTGCCCGTGGCCTGGTATCAGCCGTTGGCACTGGGCATGCAGCAGCTTGTCAGCAGCCTGGCCGCCACGGTGTTCGCCGTTTGCGGATTGCCCGTCTATCGCGAAGGGTATGTGATTCATCTCAGCGGCTACTCGATGCAAGTCGGCGCGGCGTGCAGCGGCATGCGGCAGTTGACCGCGTTTCTGGCGCTGGCCCCGATCCTGGGTCATGTCGCCCAGCGGGGCCGTGTTTACAGCGGCCTGCTGCTGCTGCTTTCCGTTGTCGCGGCCATTGGCGCGAACCTGCTGCGGCTGCTGCTGTGCGGCGTGGTGCTGCTCGTGGCGGGGCCGGCTTGGGCCGAAGGCTGGCTGCATACGCTCGAAGGGCTCACCACGCTGGGCCTTGGCGCCGTGCTGGTGGTGCTGTTGGCCGCAGTGCTGGCCCGCATCCAGGATCGATTCGGAAAAAGTGCTGCCCACCAGCCCGAAGCGCAAGCGAAGGACCGAAACGCAAGCCCCACGCATGCCGTCCGCACTAGCGTAAGCCGCCGCACCAGTCTTGTAGTGATTGCACTGCTTAGCATCGCCGTGTGGGTGCAAACGACAGCCCAGCGAATCGTGCTGGACGATGCTCCATTGCCGGCCGTGAAGTTTGCCGGCCGCTTGGAATCCCTCCCCAAGCAAATTGGCCCCTGGCGCGGAATCGATGCGAAGGTGCCGAGCGAAACCCCCGCTGGCGACGATCACCTGTATCGAGTTTACCAGCACAGCCGCAGCGGTCAGACGGTGACGCTGTGGATCACGTATTCCACCACGGGCGACGATCGGGCCCATCACCCCGAAATCTGCATGGCGGTGGCGGGGCAACCGGAAGACGCCAGCCGCCGCGGCGTCGTGCCAATGCCCGACGGCCGGCAGCCGATTGCCGAGTTCGTCTTCGGAGCAGTCCCGGAATCGGTGGCGGCCTGGTATTGGCACTATGCATTGTCGGCGGGTCGGCCGCAGCAGAGCAGCGCACTTGCCAGGCTCTATCACCGTGCCCGCAGCCGCGGCGAGAGCGTGACGGTTGAATTGCTCGGACGCGACACCAGTCCCGAGGGTCTGGTCGGCGCCCGCAATCTGGCCGCAATGATAGACCAGCAGCTTTGCGCCGTGCTGCCGCCTGGCGCTGTTCGTGGCAGCGAGCGCTTGCCCGTCGCCATCACCAACTAACACGAAACTGACATCAACTCAAAACAAGCAGACTCAAAACAAGCTAACATCCGTTCCTGTCGAGAGGAGCAACCTCACGTGCAAATCTTCAGTGGCCGTTTCCTATTGCGATGCGTGGTTTTCGGCGTGGCGATCGTCACGTCGATGCTCGTCTATCGCGCCTGGCAGATCCGTCAGCCCAACTACTACTGGCAGCGGGCGGAAAAGGCCCTGGCCGCCGGCGATCAGCCGCGCGCCGAGCTGGAACTGCGCAGTTGCCTGGCTCGATTTCCAAATCACGGGCGGGCCCACTTTCAACTCGCCCAGGTGCTCGTGTCGCGTGCCCAACAGCAAAATCCAGCCGCCGATTTCGCCACGGTACCGAAGGCTCTGGGGCATCTGAAGCGGGCCGCCGAACTGCAGCCTACGCGACTCGAAGTGCAAAAGACGCTGCTGTCTGCCTACGCCCGGGCCAACCGGCCGCGCGAAGCGGAAGCGGTGGCGATTGTGGTGCATGGCCTCGATCCGGCCGATCCGCAAGCCTTGCTGCTGGTCGCCCGCCGGGCACTGGCGATGCGCGATCTCGATGCGGCCGGGCAGAAGCTAGCCGCCCTCAGCCGCGGTCCGCTGCCGCAACCGTTTAGCGCATGGTTCGTCACCGCAGAATATGGCCGACTGGCCAAGAAACCGGCGGAGCGTTCGGCCGCCATCGCCGCGGCGCTACAGCGCGCCGAAGCTTTGACGCCCGCGAATGTCCAAACGATGCCGCGCGACGAGCAGCGGGCGCTGGCGGCGCTAATCGTGCTGGGTGTGGAAAATGCCGACACCGCCGCCGCGGCGCAACGCAACGTGGCGCAAGTGCTGCGGCTCATCGAGTCCGGGCCGCTGGCGGTCGTCAGTTCGCAACTTGGCCTGTCGCTACGATCCCGATTTCCGCTCAGTACAGTTTCGTCCGAATCGCTCGCCCAGCGGCAGCAAATTGAAAAGCAACTCATTGCGTTGGCGCAGCAGCAAGTGGCTGCCCACAGTGCATCGCCGACGGTCTATCACTGGCTGGCCGAAGTGGCGGTTGCCGAAGGGCATGACGCAGCGGCGATCTCGCTATTGCAGGAGGGCATTGCCTCCACGGCGGCTCAAGGTTCGTCGTTGCCGCGATTGGCGCTGCACGCGCTGGTTGCCGCCCGAATGCTGGCGGCTGGCCGAGCCGAGGAGGCACAGCCCTATTTGGCTCCCCTCTTGGCCGATGAGGCGACTCGCGGCGACGGCTACATGCTCGCCGGCAGCGTGGCGCTGGCCTGTGGGCGACTGGACGACGC
The DNA here is from genome assembly GCA_021413585.1 of Planctomycetia bacterium. Taxonomy (GTDB): domain Bacteria; phylum Planctomycetota; class Planctomycetia; order Pirellulales; family UBA7805; genus JAIOPX01. The sequence goes on along the minus strand of JAIOQB010000022.1, from coordinate 10,023 downwards.
CCGGCAGGCGTTCGAGGCGGCGGCGCTTAACCTGGGGCAGACGTTGCCGGTGCGGTTGGCCCTGTCGACCAGTTATCTAGCGTTGAACCGCCCGGCCGACGCCCTGCCCCACCTCAGTGTGGTCGTGTCGCGGCTCGATGAACTCAATCCGCAGGACAAGGCGTGGCTGGCGCGGTTTGTCGGTGACGGCCTGGCGCTGCGTCGTGCGTTGTGCGAGTCGCTGCTCGCCACGGACAAAATCGAAGAAGCCCAACGGCAGATGGTGGCGCTCGCGGGCACGTCCGAAGAGCCGGCTGCGCTGATCGCGCTCGCCAATTGGCACTGGCGCCGGGGCGAGCAAGCCCGCGCGGAGGCCGCGCTGATGGCCGCTCGCGGCAAATATCCAGAGCATCTAGGGCTCGTGCTGGCCCAGGCCACGATCGTCTGCGAGCGAGGCCGGCCGGCGGATGCGGACCGGCTGCTAACGAGTTTCGCCGCCGCTCAGCCGCGCGATCTGCGGCGTCAATTGGCACTGATCCAATGGCGCGTCTGGCGCGGGCAGGCCGACATCGCGTTGGCCGCGCTGCCGGAATTGAAACAACGGTTTGGCCCGCTGCCACTTTTGGGTGCCATCGAGGCCCAACTGATGTTGTCTACAAACCGCGCGGGCGACGCCTTGGCCGCGGCCAAGCAGCTTCGCGATCAGCCGGCGACGCGGCGGGCGGGTGTGCTGATCGGCGCCGCCGCGGCCACTCAACTTGGCCATACCGACGCCGCGTCCTCGTTGCTCGATGAACTCAAGTCCGACGGCGGCCCGTTGGCCGATTTGATCCGCGCACATGGTTTGTCGTCGAGTGGCCATGCCGATCAGGCGCTCGACCTGCTGGGCACCGCGCTGCGTCAAACCGCGCTGGCGCCGCAAGCCGGGGTCGAAATTGGCGATGCCTTGGATAAGTTGGCTCATCGCGATGGACCGCAGGCGGCGCTGGAAAAAGCGGGCCAGATGCTCAAAACCTCTCCCGACAATCCCTCGCTGCTGGCCGCACACGCCAACCTGGCGATTGCCGTCGGCAAAACGGATCAGGCCCTGGCGGACCTCGAACACTTAGAAGCGGTTCAGCCCGGCACGGCGTTGGTGCGCTATCTGCGGGCTCAAGCACTAGCCAACAGTGGTGAGACGAGTCGTGCCCTGGCCGAGTTGGAAAAGGCAATTTCTATTGAGCCCGCAAATCTCGACGCCCGGCAGTTCGCCGCCGAGCTTTCGCTGCGTGAAGGGCATGCGGAAAACGCCCGCCGTCATGCGCAGGCGATCTTGGCGGCCGATCCGCATCGCGAGGCGGCGTGCGTCGTGGCGGTGGCGGCGCTGAAGCAATTGCAACTCAACGCCGAGGCGATCGGCGTCCTCGAGCAGTTCATCGATCGACAACCCGAGCATCCGGGTAGCTACGTGCGCCTGGCCCACTTGCATCAAGAACTAGGCCGGCCGGATCGTGCCCAGGCGGTGCTGCAACAGGCCGAGCGCCGTTTGCCGCGCGAGTTTGAGCCGTTGGCCGCGGAGATCACGCTGCTGGTTGACACTGGCCAGGCCCCGGCGGCGCAAGCCTTGGCCCGGCGGCGCGAGGCCGAGCATCCCGACGCGTTTGGCGCCGAGCAGTTCGGCTGGCTGTTTCTTAAGCTCGACCAATGCAATGCGGCCCGCATTTGGGCAGAGCAGTTTTTGGCGACCGCCGGCCCGCAGGAGGCGCAGGCCCACTGGCTGTTGGGCAACATTGCTTACCAGAATGGCCGCCGCCACGAAGATCCTGCCCAACTGGCCGAAGCCGAGTCCCAATTTCGCCGCGTGCTGGAATCGGCCCCGGATCATTTTGGAGCGGCGAACAATCTGGCGTACCTGCTGGCCCACGATTTGAACCGGCCGCAAGCGGCGCTCGACGTGGTCCGCACGCTGCTGGCTCGGCCGGAATTGGTCAACGTGACTCCGGAAAAGTTGCCGCTGGAGTTGGTCGACACGGTGGCCACGGTGCTGCGGAAGGCGGATCGGGGGGATGAGGCGCTCAAGCTATTAACGCCGGCTGTGCGGCAACATCCGGACAGTGCCGCGCTGCAGTTCCAATGGGGACTGTCCCAGTTGGGGGCCAAGAACTTTGAGGCGGCGGGCGTGGCGCTGGAAACGGCGCTGCGGCTGGGGCTGTCCGGCGCGCAAGCTCAGGAAGCGCGGCGTGAACTCGACGCACTACGCCGGCAGCCGCAATCGAGCTGACCGCGCAAATTGCTACACGGCTACCGTCGCGAACTCTCTTCGCGCGGCCGACGGATCATGATCCCGCCCACGAACGTCCATGTGGCCAGGAAGGCAATGCTGATGATCAGGTTGATCATTTCAGGTTTCATGCGATTGGCCGGCGGGTGGGAGGTCGGGCAGAGATGATAGCAGCGGCGATAGCAACTGCGGGCCACAGCGGGCCCAGGCCGATGTCTTTTTCTCGGCCCGATGCTGATGCCGACTCAACCCGGTTGGCCGCAGGCGGGGTAATCGATCCAACCGGAATAAACGTACCGGGGCGGTTGGTTGGTAGAGTTGCAATCAGGCTGTGAACGCCACGGCGGACGATTTAATCGGGTGCCTGGGGCAACGCCCCAGCGGTCACAGTAGCCAACACGCTTCTACATGCGTACTGAACACGAGGCCCTCTAAAGCGACCGCGTTATTTTAACCAAAAAATAACGCAATATTCCGCAGTTGCCCTGACGACCTTCCTCTGCCGTCACGACCCCCGCCGGGTCCCGGCCTTGGCACGTTTTGCCCCGCGATTGCGCACCAACTCCGTTTGCATCCGTCCTTGGGCGTCGTGCGCCCAGACTTCCAGATTGCTGAGCCACTCCCGGGGCTTCTTATCGTGCAGCGGCACGCTCCCCAAGCCGCCGGAGCGGGCCATCTGGCCAATTTGCCGTAAAAGTGCGGCTAAATCGAAGGCCCGCCACGCGAGTTCATCGAGCTGATCTGGCCCATACGGTTGCAATGTCATCGGTGGATCGTCCTCGCGGAAGTGATGGTGAATTGCGGTTTCAAATGGGCTACGTCGCCGCCAGGCGTGTAACCGCCTTGCTGGCAGCACGTTCGCTCTCGTCGATTATAGCTTCGCCGCGGCGGCGAAAATACCTATACATCTATTCATAAACATAGGCAAGATTTTATACAAAATAATGGTTGAAATGTGGCCAGTCGCTGGCGTATTATGTAGGCGTTCTGCATGCCTAATTGGGGGCCGGAATTGCTAGCAGCACGGAATTCGCCACCGACTGCGGATTGGTTTGTGGCCCAATTTTCCAGCGGAGTTTCGCCCTAAAGGAAGACAGCCATGACCGCCAGAAAGCACCGCTCGAAAACCAGTGGCAACCGCAGCCGCACTCGCCGCCAGAGGCCGGATCCTCCTCACGCCGACCGGAAACCGGCCGGCCGAAATCCGGCAGCGCGGCCGGGCTTCGGCGTTCGATTGCGTCAGGCATTCACCCCATCCCCAATCGCCCCGGCCGACGTGGTCCGCGTATTCGATCTCGTGGAGTTCAACGAGGAGCTGTGGGAGTTTTTTCGAGAGGAAGAATGGGACGAGCCCGATCCAGGCCCGGCGGATTTTTGGACTGAGCGCGGGGACGAGGATGAAGTGAAGTAATCGCCGCAATCTCCCCCTCTTTCTCCGGAAGTGGATCGTCCGGAAGAGGACCGGAGCGAGGGCAAAATTGGAAAAAGTACCAAACAAGACGGCACTAATACACCAGGAGGATTCATCGCCATGCTCTCCATCGAACAAGTCCAATCGGTGCAGCGTTTATTGGCGGCGGGCGAATGCTCGCAGCGCGAGATTGCCCGCCGCACCGGCGTGAGCCGGCCCTCCATCGCCGCGATTGCCAACGGGACGAGGGTAATCCAGCCACCTCGGCCGATCGACGAGCCGGCGTATCCCGCTCAGCGCTGCGCCGACTGCGGCGGCCTGGTGGTGATGCCCTGCCTGGCATGCCTGCTGCGCCGCCACCGGCAGCGGCTGATGGCCGAACAACGGGCACGGCGCAAAGAGGCTGCGAGTGGAATTCAGCCGACGCCGTCACGCCGGCCGGCGGCGTAGGTTTCCCGCTAAGTGGAATGTAGAATGATGCGGAATCAACGGCGGTGCGTGAGGCGAGCCATTGTGATGAGCAATTCCATTAATCCCTACCAGGCCCCGCGCTCGCAAGATCAGCCAATCCGCACGCATGAGAACATCCGTCGTGTCAGATCATCGTACATCGGTCCGCTCATTTTGCTGTCAACAAGTCTGTTCATGATTACGACTACGCTTACGGCAATGTCGGTCGGTTTGCAGTTGGAAATGCGGCTCGATCCGTGGTTTTGGATCCTGATGGGAATTGGATTTGCCGTGGCGTGTGCTCAAATGACGTGTGCGTTTCACTTGTTTCGAAAAAAACAGTGAACTGAGTCGCACGGCGACGAGCGGCGACAAGCAAGCCCCCCGGGCAACTCGCCTGGGGCTAAGATAAAAACACGCCAATTCTGCGTACACGCGGCGTCGTTCACTCACGCCCAGCGCTGCCGGTTGTCCCCCGGCTTCTTGCTCGATCCGGCGTCGCTGCCCGATTTGGAATCGCCCGGCACATCCGCCCCGCCGACCACTTGCGAGCCACCGCCAAGCTGCGAGCCGGCGATCAGGCTCGATCCCCCCAGTACCGCCGAACCGCCGAGGACTCTGGAATCGCCCAGCACCTTCGAGTCGGCCGGCGCTACACGCACCGCGTCGGTCGGGGGAGTATTGCCGGTCGGCGTCCCTCCGATTGCAGTGCCGCTAACCGGCCCGCCACCGCTAATCGACGAAATATACTGCCGCCAGCTTTCCAGTTGCTCCTGGCTGAGGCTGTTCTCGCGGGTGATTTCGTGCTTCAGTTCCTTCTCGGTCCCTTCGACGTGCACCATGATCGTCAGCCGGCCGTTTTCCAAATAGCGGAACCGGACGTCGATCGGCGTCTGGGCCGGCAGCGTCTCGGGCAGGTCGCGGACCACGCACTTGCCGATTTGCGAGCAATCTTCCGGCGACGCACTTTCCCCTTCGACAATCTGCACCAGAATTGATTTCTGGCTGGCCCGCTGCGTTTTGAACGACCGCCGGGCGCTCACGGGCAATGCCGTATTGCGCGGGATGAGGATCGCGTTGCGCAGCCGGCCGGTCTTCGAGTCGGTGGCGACCACGCCCAGGCTGTGCGAGTTTACGTTTTTGATTTCGAACGCCGGGGCCAGGCCGTCGTGCTTGGCTAGGATCAGGCCCGCCCTCAACGCCGCGCCGTGGGCCACCGCTTCGTCGGCGCTAACCGACGAATCGGGCTCTTTACCCGTCAATTGCCGCAGCATCGTGCGGACCATCGGCATCCGGGTCGAGCCGCCGACGAGCAGCACGCGGTCGATTTCCGGCCACGTCAAACCGGCGGCCTGCAACGTCTGCCGCGTGGTGAACTCGGTGCGGTCCAGTAGATCGCGCGTGGTGTCCTCGAATCCTTCGCGAGTCAGTTCGACTCGAACCGCTTTGCCTTTGTAGTCGAACGGGATGGCGGCCTTCATGCGGGCGGAGAGCGTGCGCTTTGCGTCTTCGCATTCACGCCACAGGCGGCCGGCGGTGCAGGCGTCTTCGCGGGGGTCCAACTGGTGCGTGCGGATGAACTCTTCGGCCACATGGTCCACCAGCCGCTGGTCCCAGTCTTGGCCACCCAGGAGCACGTCGCCATCGGTGGCCAGGGCGGTGAACTCGCGAGGGCCGATCTCCATGATGGTGACGTCGAACGTGCCGCCCCCCAGGTCGTATACCAGAATCCGCTGCGGCGCCTGTTGCTGGCCTTCGACGCCCATGTAGCCGTGCTGGTAGCCGAACGCCACGGCCGCCGCCGTCGGCTCGTTGATGATGTCCAGCACTTCCAGGCCGGCCATGTAGCCGGCGTCCTGCGTCGCTTTGCGGCGGACCTCGTCAAAGTAGGCCGGCACGGTGATGACCACTTGTTTAATCTCGCCGATCTGTCGCTGGGCGTCAACCTTCAGCTTATTGAGAATCCAGGCTTGGATCGCCTCGGGGGGATACTGCCGGCCTTCGAGTATTTTGTGAAAGGCGCGGTGCCCTAGGTCTCGCTTGGCGCACTGGGCCACTTGGTCCGCCTCGGTGGCCAGCGCCTTGAGCGCCTCCTTGCCCACGACGACGTTGTTCCCTTCAAACAACACCGCGCTGGCCGTGACCAGATCCCCTTCGGCATTGACCAGCGTCACCGGTCGACCGGAGTCGTCCAGATGGGCCACGGCCGAATAGGTGGTGCCCAGGTCGATGCCGACGGCTTTACGCGCGACTTTGCTCATGGTGTTTCTTCGGTAGGGTCGAATTCGATCAGCCGGAGGGCGCTAGCCCCCGGTTTGTTGGAGCTGAACCGGACGCTAGCGCGTGCCGGCTGATGTTTCAAATAGGGGCTAGTGTAATTGAGTACGCGGCTTCTTACTTGCCGAACAAGTGCAGCAGGTCCACCTCGGGACGAACCTTGCATAGGATAATGTAACCAATCAACAGACCGAGCGTCGATGCCACCACATGCCCTGTGATGTTGAGCACGGTGCGGATTCGCCGCCGCCGGCGGGCCATTTCCGGCGATTCCACGGCCGCTTCGGCGATGTTGAATGTCGCCGGCTTGCCCGCTGCGGGCGCCTGCCACGACGATTCCGGCCGAGCCGCGGAGGCCGGCTTGGCTGAGAGCGGCATCGGCGCGGGCAGTGGCGACGAGAGCGTGAACGACGTTTCTGACGCGGCCGGCGACTGGGCGTTTTTTTCTTGGCCAGTCAGAGTCGATCGGTCCGCCAACGAATCCGATGCTCCAGGCCCAGGCCACGTTTGGGTTTCAGCGGGGCCGGCGGCGTTGGACAACGAAACAGCAGGCGACTCAGCCGCGGGCGAAGCCGCCGCAATCAACACCGCAGGATTTGGGCCAACCGGATCAAGTTGAAGAGTTGCCGGTTTCGCGGCGGCGGCCATGCCGACAAACGGCGCAGGATTAACAGGATTGATTGGTGGACCAACCGTCGCAGGCATGGTCGCAGCGGCCGACGTCGTGGGTGGCATTGCGAACGGCGCCGGGTTGACCGCGCCGGTGAGTTGCAGCGCCTCGGCCAGCAATTGATCGATGTCGGTTTGCCCACCGTTGTTGCCTTGCAGGATTTGCTTCCAGCGGTGCAGCCGCTGTTGATCGAGTCCCCGCTCGCGTTCCAAATCGATCACCAGCGAGCGGTCGGTCCCCGGGACGTTGGCCTTCACGCTCAGCCGGCCGTTTGTGGCGTACTCGAACACGATCTCGACGGGCCACGCCTGCGGCAGGTTGGCCGGCAGATCGCGCAGCACGCTGCGGCCGATCCGCGTGCAAAGATGCGGCTGGCTGCTTTCCCCTTCCAATACTTGAACGACAATCGACCGCTGCCCGCTCGTCTGTGTGGCAAAACGTTCGGTGGCGATCGCCGGCAGCGGCGTGTTGCGCGGGATGACGATCACGTTTTCCTTGGCGCCGGTCGCCTGGTCGATCCCTTGAATGCCCAGGCTGTGCGAGTTGACGTCTGTGACGCGAAACGCCGGCTTGGGGCCGTTCTTATCCGCGCGGGCCAGCAGGTAGCCGGCATACAACGCCGCACCACGGGCCACCGCTTCGTCGGGGTTGAGCGACAAGTCGGGCGTGTGTCCGGAAAGCTGCTTGAGCATCGCGGCCACCATCGGCATGCGGGTCGAACCGCCGACGAGCAAAATGCGATTGAGCTGGTCGAACGACAGCCCGGCCGCTTGCAGCACCTGCCGCGTCGTGAACGCGGTTCGCTCGACCAGGTCTTCCGTCAGCTGCTGAAATTCCTCGCGCGTGATTGTCACTTCGGAGGTGCGGCCGGAATGCTCAACGTGAACCACTGCCCGATCGCGGGTGGTGAGCGTGTGCTTGGCCTGCTCGGCCTGGATCATCAATTGGTTCCAGGCAACGGCGTCGCCATGCAAGTCCACCGCCGCGATACGCTGGAACTCCTTGGCCACATGGTCGGCCAGGCGCTGGTCCCAGTCGCGGCCGCCGAGTTGCACGTCGCCATCGGTGGCGAGCGTGCGGATGTCTCCCTGCGCGAGCTTGATCACCGTGACGTCGAACGTGCCGCCGCCGAGATCGTACACCAGCACGGTGACCGGCTCGGCCACTTCGCCGCCGGCGGTCAGGTAGCCCAATTGCTCGCCGAAGGCCAGCGCCGCGGCGGTCGGCTCGTTGACGATGTCCAACAGGTCCAGCCCGGCCAGCTCCGCGGCGTCGGCCGTGGCCTTGCGGCGCGGCTCGTCAAAATACGCGGGCACGGTGATGACCACGCCCGCCTGCCCGATGGCCGGGCCGGCGTCGCCTCGCAGCTTTTTGAGAATGCAGGCTTGCAGCACCTCGGGGGGCAACTGCTGGCCCGCCACGGGGCGCGAGTAGAGTGGCTGGCCCATGTCGCGCTTGACGCATTCGGCCACGCGATCCGCCTGCGTGGCCACCGCCCGCTTGGCGAACTTGCCCACCACCATTTCGTCGGCATCCACCAGCACGACGCTGGGCGTAAGCACGTCCCCCTCGGCATTGCGCAGCATCACCGAACGGCCGTTGGCGTCCAACGTCGCGATGGCGGAGTAGGTTGTGCCCAGGTCGATGCCGACGGGCTGGCGTGGAGACATGCAAGATGGCAGCGGCAGCGGATGCAGGCGGAAATGGAAGGTTCCATCCAGTTTAACCGGCCGACTGGCCGGCTCCAACCGCAGGGGCCGGCTCCAACAGCAGGGACTCGGCTCAGAACCGCACGACGCTCACCGAATGCGGCGGCAGCGTGACCAGCGGCTTGCCTCCGGCCCAGCGGATCGTTTTGTGCCGCAGCGTCACGTCGGCCGGGTGACCGACGTCGTTGAACGAGTCGGGCTGGGGGCCGGTGACGGTCCACAGTTCGGCCGTGTCGGGTAGCGCCGCGCCGGCCACGCGGATTTCAATTTCCACCGGCAGCCGGTCGTGGCGGTTCACGGCTGTTAGTGCGTATTGGCCCTTGGGGCCCGTGGTGAGCGATGCGTCGATCATCGGCACTTTGCCGCCGTCGACCGGCAGGTCGCCGCACTCCACGCGGGTTCGCACCGCGATCGGCAGCGCGTGGTTGACCATCAGGTCGAACACATGATACGTCGGCCGCAGCACGATCCCCTGCTGGTGCGTGTAGATTGCGCCGCGGACGTTGACGATGGGGGCGAAGTTGGCCATCAGCACGCGGTCGGCATGGCGCTGGCAGGCGATCAGGAAGCAGCCGGCGTAGACCGCGTCGGCACAGGTGTACGTCTGGTTTTCATCGTTGCGATCGCGGGCGGCGATGTCGGCCGGCGTGGGATCCCAAAAGCGGGGATGATGCCAGCCGCGAAGGTTCCACTCGTCGATGGCGATGGGCATCTTGTCCGCGCCGATCGCGTGCAGCACGCCGCGCGTTTTGATGAGCAGCACTTCGGGCTCGAGCGACTTCTTCATGCAGGCCAGGTACGGTGCTGGCTCGTTGCGCTGCCACAGTTCGTCGGAATAGATATGTACAGCCAAAGCAGAGATCAACGGCCGGGCGGAGCGCAGCAGGACGCGGCCCCACTCTTCGTTGTTGTTAAACGGCACGACGATCTGGATCGACCGATCGACGCGCCACATCATTTCGCCGCGGCTGCGGGCCAGTTCGGCAAACTGCTGCGGCGAATTGACGGCGCCCACGTCGGCCCCGCCATAGTTCTCGTTGCCGACGCTCCAGAACTTCACGCCGAAGGGTTTTTGCGAACCGTTGGCTGCCCGCAGGCGGGCCCAGCGGCCGGCGGTTTGATTGCAGTATTCCACCCAATTGCTCAGCTCCTCGGCATCGCCAACCGTCGGACTGCCGCACAAATACGGCTCGGCCCCGACCGCCCGGCAATACTTGATGAACTCGTCGGTGCCGAACGTGTTGGGATCCTCGACGCGCCACGCCTT
>JAIOQB010000367.1 GCA_021413585.1 Planctomycetia bacterium | reverse complement strand
CGGTTTGCCTTGCAGTTGAGCGATGGGCTGGCCCTTGGTGAACGACTCGGGCATCGGCTTGCCCGAGAGCTTTTGCAACTCGGGCTTGGGGTCGAGCGTCTCCAGATGGCTCGGCCCCCCCGCCATGCAGAGGAAAATCACTCGCTTGGCTTTCGGAAAGAAATGTGGCACCGGCGTGATGCCGTTGCCTGCCGAAGCGGCCGCCTCAGCCTTGGCGTCACCCAGCGAAAAGCCACCTGTGGCCAGCGCGGCCATCCCCAGCCCGAGCGAGGTTCGCCCCAGGAACTGACGCCGCGTCACGCGGCTCATTTCATCCGCAAATTGCCGAGGTTCGTTGGTCATGGGACGGGTGCTTTCAAAAGGGTTGGTTCAATCTCGGTTCAGCGTTTCATGCAAGTTCATCGCCACGCGGGCGGCCTGCGTGAACGAGGCCAGCTCGACGGGGGGCAAAGTCTTGTCCGCCGGCGTAATACCAATCGCCACCAGCGCGGCCGCGTCCGCCGGACGTTGCGAAAACTCTTTGCGCGAGGGGGCGAGCACTCCCAGCAAGATTTTCACTTCGTCGCTGGTCGGCACGCGAGACAGGCACCGCCGCAGGATGAACCGGCAACGGGCGTCGTCATCTTTGCCGCTGGTGTCTTTGCCGCCGGTTTTCATCGCCATCTCGGCCAGCACCCGGGCCGCCTCGACGAACGTCGGATCGTTGAGCGTTACCAGCGCGGCGGAAGGGGTGTTGGTGATGCTGCGCCGCGGGCACGAATCCTCGCGGCTGGGGGCATCGAACGCTTTGAGCGCTGGATGCAAAAACATCCGCTGCCAATGGACGTACACGCCGCGCTTCCACTGCTTGCTGTCCGCGTCTGGATGGTAGGTGCGGTCTGGGAATTGCAGATGCTGATAATACCCCTCCGGTTGATACGGCCGGCTGGTGGGGCCGCCGATGTCAGAGACCAACAACCCACTGGCGGCCAGCGCGCCGTCGCGAATGTGTTCCGCCGGCAATCGCCAGCGCCCCTGGCGGGCGAAGAGCAGATTACGCGGGTCTTTGGCCAGCATCTCGTCCGACGGAACCGAGGACATCCGATAGCTGCGGCTAGTGACCAGCAGGCGAATCATCGCCCGGTTGTCCCAACCCAGCTTGATGTACTCCAACGTCAGTCGGTCCAGCAACTCCGGATGAGTGCAAGGCTCTCCCTGTCCACCCAGATCGTCCACCGAAGGGCACAACCCCTGACCGTGGAACAGGTACCACAGACGATTGACCCACACGCGGGCCGTCAGCTCGCCGCAACCACCCTGGGCCGCGGGCGTTGTCAGCCACTTGCCAAAATCCAATCGCGTGGGACGCTGGCCCGTGCTGACCCCCAGTTGTGCGAACGAGCCGAGAAACGCGGGCACCTGCGGCGTTACCACGGGTCCGCTCTCGTCCATCCAGTTGCCGCGCGGCAGCAAGTGAACCTCGCGCGGCTTCGAGGATTTGCTGACCATCACCGTGCGCGGCTTGAAGCTGGCGGCCTCCTTTTTCAAGGCCTCTTTCTTGGCCGGATCTTTCTCCTGGGCCGCTTGATCCAACAATCGCGATTTTCGCAGACGCTCCAGCGGCGAGAGCAGGTCCATCTCCGGTTCGCGTAGCGTGACTTCGCGATTGTTCTCGCCGCGGTACTGCTTCCGCAAATGCTCCAGGTCGTCAATGTCGGCGAAGATCGCGCCGAAGGAGTAGAAATCCTTGGCGGTGTAAGGGTCGTACTTGTGGTCGTGGCATTGGCAGCAACCCATGCTGGCCCCCATGAGCGCCAGCGAGGTGTTGCGCACCCGGTCCGCCTGATAGATGGCGGTGTATTCCTTCGGTTGCGCGCCCCCTTCGTGCGACGTTTCAATCAGCCGGTTGTAGCAACTGGCGACCAGGGCGTCGTTGTGATCTTCGGCCGACAGGCCCTGCACCAGATCGCCGCCGAGTTGCCACTGAATGAACTGGTCGTGCGGCATATTCTTCACGAGCGCGGCCAGCACCCAATCGCGATACAGCGACGCCTTGTGCTCTTGATCGCCGTGCAGGCCCACCGTGTCGGAATAGCGGACCAGGTCAAACCAGTAAGTCGCCATCCGCTCGGCGAAATGAGGGCTGGCCAGCAGGGTGTCGACCAGCCGTTCGTAGGCGTCCGGTTTCGTGTCCGCCAGAAACGCGTCCAACTGCGCGGGGGTCGGCGGCAGCCCCAGCAGGTCCTGGTACAACCGGCGGCAGAGCGTCGCGCGGTCCGCCTCGGGTGCGGGCGACAGCCCCTCAGCTTCCAATCGCGCCAGAATGTAATTGTCTTGAAACGAAATCGGCGGCGACTTTTGCGCGATGCCGGGGGAAACCTCGGGCGTGGCGGTGAGCACCGGCAGCTCGTACGCCCAATGCTTCTGGTACTTGGCCCCCTGCTCGATCCAATTCTTCAGCAGGTTTTTCTGTTGGGGGGTGAGCTGCTTGTGGCTCTCCACCGGGGGCATCGGTTCGTCGGCGTCAAAGATGCGATCGATCAACACGCTCTCGGTCGGCTTGCCCGGCACGATCGCCGGCTTGTCCCCTTTGCGGGCCGCGGTGGCGTGGGCATAGTCGACCAGCGACACGCCTCCCTCGGCCTTCTTCAGGTCGGACCCATGGCAGCTAAAGCAGTTGGTGGCCAGGATGGGGCGGATGTCGCGGTTGTAAGAAACCGGCGGCCGTTTTTCCGCCGCCGTCGGCGAGGACGTAGCGTCCGCGGCCCAGGCGGGCGCAGCAGCGATCCATGTGCAAACGCAGGCGAGGAGCAGTCGCTGGATATTCGCAGGCGTGACCATGGAGGGAAGACCGCTGATGATGGGGCGGGCTGGTTTCTTGGTGGGCGAGGTGACGCGGCGGGATGAAATCGGCGCCCGTTTCCATTATGCGTGGCGAACCGCGGAGTTGGAAGTCCGCTGGCTTGGCCGGCGGTCCCGAAGCTGATTACGGCAGATAAACGTCGGGGAAAGTCCCCAGCGCAGACGCCGTCGGCGTTTTTTGGCGCTGTTTGCGGGCCAGTTTTGGAGAGCTTTTTCCAGGGGGACAGCCCCCGGCCAACGCGTGGCCCAAGCAGCGGGGCACTAAAGAAAGGGTGGCTAAAGGGGCTCGAACCCTCGACCTTCGGAACCACAATCCGACGCTCTAACCAACTGAGCTATAGCCACCGTGTCAGCCGGCAGACGTTCGGGAGCGTCTGCCGGCCAAACTGATTGAAATTACTATAATCCTCGGCCCCCCGCAGGGTCAACGCCGGGCTGGGGCTGCCACAGCGGCCGCCGAACGCTTTTGGTCGTAAGTTGCTCGGGGCGAAGTCCAGTTTGGACACAAATTCGCACGCCTCGCGGGCACCGTGCTCGCGGTCCATGCCGCAATCTTCCCACTCGACGCTCAGCGGGCCCTGGTAACCGGCCACGTTCAGCGCCCGGATGATCTCCTCGAAGTTAATCCCGCCGCGTCCCGGCGAGCGGAAGTCCCAGCCGCGGCGCGGATCGCCGAAGTTCAGGTGGCTGGCCAAAATGCCGCTGCGGCCGTTGAGCGTCACAATGGCGTCCTTGATGTGGCAGTGGTAAATGCGATTCGGAAACGCCCGGATGAACTCCACGCTGTCCACTCCCTGCCAATGCAAGTGCGACGGATCGAAGTTGAATCCGAACTCCTCGCGATGATCGAGCGCCGCCAGCGCCTTCTCCGCGGTGTAAATATCGAACGCGATCTCGGTGGGATGAACTTCGAGGGCGAACTTCACGCCGCATTCGCCGAACACGTCGAGAATGGGATTCCAGCGATCGGCAAATTGCTTGAAGCCGTCTTCGATCATCCGCGGCGACACGGGCGGGAACGAATACAGGAACGGCCAGATGCTCGAGCCGGTAAAGCCATTGACCACTTCCACACCCATCTTCTGGGCGGCGCGGGCGGTGTTCTTCATCTCTTCAATGGCCCGCTTGTTCACGCCGGCTGGATCGCCGTTGCCCCACACGTGGGGCGGCAGGATCGCTTTGTGCCGCGCGTCGATCGTGTCGCACACCGCTTGGCCCACCAGGTGGTTGCTGATCGCACGGCATTGCAGGTCGTGGCGGTCGAGCAGTTCGCGGCGGCCGGCGCAGTAGCCGTCGTCGGCGATCGCCTTGTCCACTTCAAAATGGTCGCCCCAGCAAGCCAACTCGATGCCCTGGTAGCCGAACTCGCTGGCCTTGGCGGCCATGTCTTCGAGCGTCAGGTCGGCCCACTGGCCGGTGAACAGGGTGATCAAACGTGTCATGCGCCGCTCCTTAACAAACTGAATGTGACGGGCTGAATGGAATCAAAATGCCTGGGCCGAGGACGTGGACGAAGCCTTGGACAACCGCGACGGACGCAGTAGAACGCCCTATTCTGCCATAGATTCCGCCCGCTGCAACTGCCCGGGCGAAGAAGGTTCAAGATGCACTGGCCCGGCAAAATGTGACACTGCCGTCTCGGCAAGATTTAACCCCCACGACTGGCCGCGGCCCTGCGACCGGCAGGTGGTATAATTTGGCGAACGCCTGGAGTGCGCCGCGGCAGTTTTTTGAAAATCTCGCAAACCAGTGGAATCCCGGGCCATGAAACTAGCCATCCGAGCCATTGTTTGGGGTGCCGTTTCGGCGGCGTTGCTCTTGCCGGCGGCCCTCCACGCTGCCGAGCCGAAGGCCGCCGGCGTCGAGGCCCTGGTGGAACTCGATCTGATCCTGGCCGAAGGAGCGCCCCCGACCGCCTCGCAGCGCTGGCTGCCGCTGCTGGCTGAAGTCGGTTTCAGCCAGTCGCAGGTGCGGGCCCTGCAATCGGGGGATCAACTGGAAGTCGTGTCGACCGGCACGGCGGACAATCCCAGCTATCGGGTCGTTGGGATCCTCACCCGCGGCGGCGATATCAAGCTGCCGGGGCGCGAGTTTTCCTTCCGCGACCGCAAGGCGCTAAGCGAATGGGTCCGCCGCCTGAAGAACCAGGGGCCCGAAACGACCGCCGGCGGGGCGATGCCCTTTGGACTGACACCGACGCAACTGGTTGACTCGCGCAAGGATCTGCGTCAAGGAGTCGCCATCTCCACGCGCGGCAAAGACCCGGCCGACGTGGTGGAAACGCTCGCTCGCGGGTTGACCAGTTCGGTGATGATGGCAGACGACGTGCGCAAAACGCTCTCCGAGAGCGGCGCCATTCGCGACGAGTTGCAAGGGCTCAGCAGCGGCACGGCCATCGCCGCCATCATCCGCCCGGCGGGCCTGGTGATGCGACCGCAGTTCAGCGGCGGCCGCGTGCAGTACGCGATTCTCGACGGCAAGACCGAAGGTGAGAACTGGCCGATCGGCTGGACCAGCGACAAAAGCCCCGGCCAACTCGTCCCCGGCCTGTTCGAGCGCGAGGACACGCAAGCGGTCGAGGTGCCGCTCGGCCCGGCGCTGACGGAATTGCAGGGCCGCATCAAGGCGCCGTTTGTCATCGACTACAACAACCTGGCGCTGCGAGGAATCAAACTCGCCGATACGCAAGTAAAAATGAAAGCCGGCAAAGTCCACTACGCCCGCGTACTCTCTCGCGTGCTGTCTCAAGCCCGAATGACCTACGAGACCCGCGTGGACGACGCCGGCACGGCGTTCTTGTGGATCACGACGGTGAAGCAGTAA
>JAIOQB010000366.1 GCA_021413585.1 Planctomycetia bacterium | reverse complement strand
GCGGTGCGAACCTGATGCCCCATCGTTTCCAACAATCTGCCGAGCACAAACAGCCCGGCCTGCGAATCGTCGACGACGAGAATCCGCCGCGCCGGACGTAGGGATTCGGAGATGGGCAAATCGACGGCGGGCATCTCGCTCACGACGCCGCTCTCCGCCGCCAGCGGCAGATGCACGATGAACTCGCTCCCCTCCCCTGCCCCTTCGCTCTTCGCTTCGATCCGCCCGCCGTGGAGTTCCACCAGATTGCGGGCCAGCGTCAAGCCGATGCCCAAGCCGCCGTGCGAGCGCGACAGCGCTTGATCCGCCTGCGTGAACATATCGAACACACGCGGCAGCATGGTGGCGGGAATTCCTATGCCGGTGTCGCGGACCGAAATCACCGCCTGGCCGTTCTCGCTCCGCACATGCAGCCAGATTGGGCCTCCTTCTGCCGTGTATTTGGCGGCGTTGTTCAGCAGGTTGGAAAGCACCTGCGCCAGCCGCACGGGATCCGCATCCAGCAGCAACGGCTCGGGTGGAAGAGTGATGGCGAGTTGATGGCCGGCGGCGTTGATCATGGACTGGCTCGTTTCAACCGCGGTGCGAACGACGGCCGCCAGCGAAATGGTTTCCCTGCGTAGCTCGATCTTGCCGCGCGTGATGCGAGAGACTTCCAGCAGATCGTCCACCAGCCGCACCAGATGGCCCACCTGCCGATCCATGATGTCCAGCACCGTGTGGTCCGCTGGGCCGATGTCGGCGGAGAGCCGCAGCAGGTGAAGCGAATTGCAGATCGGCGACAGCGGATTGCGCAGCTCGTGCGCCAGCGTCGCCAGAAACTCTTCCTTCCGCTGGTCCGCCATGCGAAGCTGGGTATACAGGCGGGCGTTTTCGATGAAGTCCACCGCCTGGCGGGCGCACAGGTCCATCAAATGCTGCTCGCGATCCCCAGGCCGATGCGGGTGGCGAAAGTGAAGCGACAGCACGCCCACCATCTTGCCCGAGCGCGTGATCAGCGGCGTGCTATGCACGGCGCGAAAGCCGGCCTGGCGGGCCGTTGCGACGTGATCGGCAAAGCGAGGATCCGTTTCGACGTCTTCGATGATGACCCGTTGGCGCTGCTCGAAGCACATTCCGCAGGCGCCGCCATGCGGCATCGGTTGGATCAGCTTCAGGAACGACTCGTCGAAGCCAAGGCTGGCGCCGACGGTCAGCTCCCGCTGTTCCGCGTCGCACAGCGACAGCAGCCCAAGGTCGGTCCCGCCGATGGCGGCGGCGGTGCGGAGCGTCTCTTCGAGAATGGGGCGCAACTCGAGCGTGGTGGAGAGCCGCAGACTCATCCCGCGCAGGCGGCTGAGATCCTCAAGTTCAGTCGCCAGTTGCTTGTGCAGGGCGGTTAACGACTCTTCGGATTGCTTGCGGGGAGTGATATCCCGCGCGACCTTGGAGGCGGCGATGATGCGATTGGCGGTGTCGCGAATGGGCGAGATTGTCAACGAGATATTGATGTGGCGTCCCTCTTTGCTGACGCGGACGGTCTCGTAGTGCTCGATCCGCTCGCCACGGCGGAGCCGCGCCAGGATCGTGCGTTCCTCATCCCGGCTTTCGGGCGGGATGATTAGCGTGATTGGCGAGCCGATCGCTTCCGCGGCCGTGTAGCCGAACAGCCGTTCGGCGCCGCCGTTCCAACTGAGAATCCGGCCTTCGAGCGATTTGCTGATGATCGCGTCGTCGGAAGATTCCACAATGGCCGCCAGCAGCGTTTGCGCCTCGGCCGCCCGATTGCGATCGCCGACGTCCACGAGCACATTCACGGCCCCAATCAGCCGGCCGGCGTCGTCGTGCAGCGGAGTGGCATGCGCCAGCACGTTGACTCGTTGACCATCGGGACGCTGAACAATAATCTCTTCGCCGATGTACGCCTTGTCGTTCCGCAACGCCAGGGCCATCCAACACTCGGCGTGATCGATCGGCGTGCCATCCGCGGCGAACAGCTTGAACGAGCCGCAGAACCGGTCGATGGGGTCGTTGAGCTGCGGCGCCCGGCCCCAGACCGTAACGGCGTGCTGGTTGAAATAGTCGATCAGCCCATGGACGTCGCACGTATACGCCGCCGCCGGCAAAGTATCGAGCAAATGGCGAAACTGCAGCATGCTGGCCGCCGGAGCAGGCGTGCCGCCGGAAGCGTCGCTGGACAAATCAGACATGAGACGACTCGCCGAGGGGTGCCAATGGCGGTTTTGAGATGAGGCTGCGGAGCCAATATCAATCATAGTGCAGCGGTCGCGGATAGACCACCTGGGCGGCGGCGACGTCAGGGGTGCGAGATGCGGTGAGACAACCGGCGAGATCGATTACCGTGGTGTCAATTGCTACGCTGCGTTGCGACTGGGAGGAGAAGTTTTCGGCGCATGCGCCAATGCACCGGCAAGTGAGTTGACGACGGTGAATCGTCACACCCCGCGTTATGGTGGTTCTGAAACGACCAAGAATATTTCACCGATATTCAGAATGGTTTGCTTTGTGGGGGACAGGCGGGTAGTGTCTTAAAGTTGTGTGCAGCCCCCGATGAACTGCAAGCGGGGCGGGGTCATTTGGTTGGCCTAAAACGAGCTCTCGCCCAGCCCGACACAACTAGGGCACCCCAGTAGATGAGAAAGAACTGCACGCTCCCCGCAATGGCACAGATCGGGATGTTCCACTCACGTCCCGGCTTGAGCGTTTCAAGAGTGAGCGTAGCGGGTAAATGCACGACCAAAAAAGTCAGCAAAGCCATCTCCCGTGGCGAACTCGCAACCCAAAGCCAAAGCATAAGCTCAGTCAATATTCCGGCGGCCAGCGCTATCGCAATCGTGCCCAGGCTGTATTGGAAGCGGCTGCGTTTTGGCTTCTCTTCCATGGCCTGCATTCTAGCAGGCGGGGCTTAGCCGGATCATCGGGGGATCGCGGTTGTCATATCTTGACCCCACGGAAAAGCCTTCTACTCATGGCTCTTGCTCTTTTGCTGTCATGCGCTAGAATGATGGGCATGACTGATTCATTGATTGACCGAGAAATGCGTGCGCTTACTGCACTTCAGGCTGTAATTGCCGATGCAAAACGAGCGCGGCAATTGTTTGAGGATGCCGGCCTGGAGGTTCCTGCGCCATTAATCCGGCTGTTTGGTAGCTCGGCGGGGCAGCAGAGGAATACCGCTCCATTGCAAATACCCCCCCTTGATGTACCTAAGCGGCCGGTAGAGGCGGCGCAGGATTGGATATGGGTTCCCCTGAATAAATGCGTTCCCATGACGCTGGTAAAGGCCTTTTTGCGTGCCAATAACGGCCCCTTGAATCCCAAGGCAATTGTGCGAGAGGTGAAAGAACTGTTGCCCGACGCTACAGTTGGCGGCATCTACAATGTTTGCCCACGGCTAGAAAAGTCCAAGGTAATCGAAAGAACCGACGATGGATGGAAGTTGGTAAAGAGTGAAGAGGCCCCAGTAATACTGGACGGATATGCATGGGGTCCGGTGGAAGTCTTTCAGTCGTATGAACATACGTTTCGTCGTCGTGAAATCATCTTGCACATCTTAAGGCACTCCCAGGGCGGACTGCAAATCGTCCAATTGGTAAACCAAATGAGGGCATTTGGCTACTATAAGGGAACGGTAAATAAGGATTTGGTTAAGGGCGATATCGAGACGCTCAGGGCCGAGAAACAAATCAAGAGAATCGGTGGATCGCGAAAGTGGAAAGCGATCACAGAAAGGGAGGATGAGTGAGAGCGTAAACGACTCGCGATCGGGCCGGGACGACCGCGGTTCGTTTAAGGATGCTATCCCCGGATGGGTCGGGGGCGGGAGGCTCCCTAGCAGGAAACCCGCTCGCCGGCCCAGAAAGGATTCGTGGCCATGACGGCCATACCTTGGTTCTACTACACCCTGTCTAGGCACCAATTCGGTGCTATGACGGGTGTATTCGGAACCACGTAACGCGCGTTGAGCCGCTGTCAGGCGGCCATTTCCCTATGCTGCCGGCTAATGGTAGCCCACAACACCCGACCAGGGGATTAGCCCCTCTGGCCACATTGCTTTTAGGCACGGTGGCTGAGAGGCAAAGCACTCGACCTTATAATCGACGATCCGGGGCCTGTTTCCACACTCACCCCGGCGTGGGTTCAATCCCCACCCGTGCCGTATTTTAACTGCGAACAGGGGCGAGTCAAGGCTCATCCCTTCGCCTTAATCTGTGCAGCAGCAGCACTTAGGAGAATCTGACGTGACCATTCTGCCATTTCACCACGCCCGCCGGCCACGGTAGCGGCCTCCCGGATTTGCTGTTTCTCTTGTGGTGTCAATGGGATACGCAAGTCATCGGCCCTTACATCGGTTGCCGCTTTCTTAGGCCTACCCGGCGACGTTTTCTTAGGTTTTTTAGCCATGCGGATACTGTAGGAAAATATTTCCTACAAGTCAAGCCGATCTATTGACTGTAGGAATATTATTGCTACAATAAATTCATGAAAGAAAACCCCGTTCGGTGCTTGTAACACCGAGCGGGGCAAGACAACCAGGCCGAAACCTAGAAGCCTCTCGCAAAAGCATTTTAGCATCGGCCGCAGACTCCGAAAGTCCGACCGATGATTGCTTGTGCCCACGCTGAATACCGAACCAACGGCAAAGACCGCCACGGCAACACCCGCTACCGCTGCCGGTTCTGTGGCAAGACTTGGGTGGAAGTCCAGCCCGTCAAGCCGCTGGGGGATATGACGGTCCCCGTGCCTGATGCCAAGCTGGTGTTGCGGCTGCTGACTGAGGGATCGTCAATCCGCAGTGCCGAACGGATTACGGGCGTCAACCGCAACACGATCTGCAAGCTGCTGGTTTACTTCGGGGAAGCCTGCCAAGTGTTCCTCGATAAGCGCATGCGGGGCCTCACGCTGACTCACCTGCAATTCGATGAGCAGTGGACTTGGGTAGGCAAGAAAAATAGCCGCGTCCACATTGAAGAGCGCCGCGAGCGGGCCGACGTAGGGGACATTTACGTTTGGACCTGCATCGACCAAAAGACCAAGCTGATGCCGGCTTTCCTGCTGGGGAAGCGAACTGCCGACAATGCCCGCCGGTTTATGATGGACGTAGCTGGCCGGCTGGTAATGCCCAAGCCGCACGCTAGCGACGCGCACCGCTACCAAGCGGGCGGATACACCACGATTACCCAAATCAGCACAGACGGCTTTGCAGCCTATCCTGAGGCGGTCGATCTGGCCTTTGGCCCCTACGTGACATATGGCGTGCTGGTGAAGGATTACAAAAACGCAAACATGATCTACACCCCCAGCGAAATGGTGGGCACCAAGCGTAAGGGATAGTCGGAATAGAGGGGAATCAGAAGTGGTCGATTTGCACGTCGCACGTAGAGCGTCTCAACGGCACCCAGCGGCTATTCCTGAAACGGCTGAACCGGCTCACCTACTGCTTTAGCAAGAAGCTACGGAACCTGGAGGCGGCTTTCGCCATGTTCGCGGCCACATATAATTTCTGCTGGCAGACCCGCAAGCCGGGTAAGACCGGCAAGAAACGTGACACGGCAGCGATGATGGCGGGACTGGCCGGGCACGTCTGGAGTTTCGACGAGTTATTCGATGCCGTTTTGGCCCGCACACAGGATTAAGACACTACCGACAGGCGAAATGGATTGCCCTTCTGGCGAGTGCCATGGGCAGCTTGCCTGCCCTTGAGTGGGGCGTGCATGCAGGTAAAGGTTGGCAGTAATTGCCGTCTTGGCAGAGCGCAAGGGCAGCAAGCTGCCCATGGCACCCATCTGGAAATTCTCGCGTGACGGATCACTAACGAGTTGGCTGTTCCCTGCCGATGAGCAGCGTCACGGGAAAATCGGCCAACACGTCTGCCATGGCAAGACTGGCGGATCCTGCGCCTTTCGATGGAGTCAGCCTCGCGCCGGTGAAGACGTTCACCAACGGATTGCCCGCCAGTTCTGCTGGTAGCACGAGTGCGGTCTCTTGCCACGCCGTGCGGCCCATGGGCACGCCGTCGTCGCCCGGCACGAGTTGCGTCAGCAGGCGGGGGACGACGACGATCGCGTCGCTGCCCTGGTGTCGTCGGGTGAAGGCCACCACATGCTCGGCGTGAGGGCCATCGGCCCGCAGTGGGATGTATTCTCCCTCGGTAAACAGGCCGGGATACTCAGATCGGCAAAGAAGGCCCAGCGAGGTGACGTACAACTTGATTCGGCCGTCGACTTTCTTGGCCAGCAATTCGTTCGCCAGCTTGCGGCGGTCCGGGCCGGCGGCCTGGATGGATTTTTGCAGGCCTTTGAGCATTGTGCCGCGCAGCTCGTAGTTCACGGGCCGGCGATTGTCGGGATCGACCAAACTGAAATCCCACACTTCCGTACCCTGGTACGTGTCCGGCGCTCCTGGGGCGGCGATCTTCAGCAGCGTTTGCGAAAGCGAGTTGAGCAGCCCGAAGTGGCTGACTCGGAGTTGAAGTTTCTTGAAGTCCTGGAGGAAGTCACCGCCTTTTTCTTCATCCAGAATGCTGGCGACAAAACGCTGGACGGCCTCGTCGTACGCCTGAATCGGGTTGATCCAACTCGAGTGGACCTTGGCTTCGTGCAGCGCCTTGACCATGTACGCCTGAACGCGCTGGACGAACTCGGCCCGCTGGTCCGCCGGACACGGCTCCAATGGCCACGCGCCGATCAAGGTTTGATAGAGCAGGTATTCTTCGTTGGCATCTGGAACTAGTTCATCGTCGAGGCGCTCCCGCAGCGGCTCGTTCAAGCGGGTCCAGCGGGCCGCCGCGTCCCGCCATTCGTCGGGCAATTCGCTGAGCACATTCAGCCGTGCCCGCACGTCCTCGCTGCGCTTCGTGTCGTGCGTTGAAGTGGCGGAAAGGGCGAAGGGCCACTTGGCGCGGCGTTCGAGGTTGTAGTGGTGGAAGTCGCTTGTCGTGACGCCGAACCGGTCGGGATCGCCGCCGACTTCGTTGAGCGACAGCAGCCGGTTGTAGATGTAGAACGCGGTGTCTTCGACTCCTTTGGCCATCACCGGCGATGTCACCTGCTGGAATTTGCCGACAAACCGCTGCTGCTCGGCTCGGTCCTTGGCGGTGGCCGTTTCAGGATATTCCAGCAGCAGCACGCGCTGCAGGAAGTTGAACACCGAGGGGCTGATTTCGGGGTTGCGTCCCCGCGCCAGCCGCATCGCGCCGTTAACGTGAGCCCGATTGGCGTCCCGAATCGAGCCGTCGACAATATACGACCGGTAGACTGGGAAGCAGGCGATGACTTCGCGCAGCGCGTGCCGCAACGTCGTGAGCGTGAAATCGCGCGTCCCCCTCCCCTTCTGCGCCAGCCGATCCAACTGATGGGACAGCATATACAACTCGCTGGCCAGCGAGATCTGCAGAATCAAAAACTTGCAGCGATAGATTAGCTGCGGAAGCGTTTGCGTCAGTCCCGTCGCCTGTCGATAGATGTCGGTGAAGGCCTGGCTATTCGCGCACTCCACGAACAACCCATTGAGCATGTTCAGGAAGTCATAGCCGCTGGTGCCATCGGTCGGCCAATGATCGGGCAGCGACTCATGCCGGCCGAGGATTTTTTCGACGACGACGTAGAGCGGCCGCCAGCCGGGACTCCCCTGCTCCGCCGCCACGTCCTGCTCCAGTTTCTTTTGCAGTTCTGGTTCGATCTGCTCCCAGGCGAGGCCGCGGAACTCGGCGTCGGCATCGAAAATGTCTCGCGCGCAGGCCAGCACGAAATGTCGTTGCAGCCGGCACAGGTAGCCGAGCGGGTCGAACAGGCCGTCGGGGTGATCGATCCGCAGGCCGTCCACGGTTCCTTCGCGCAACAGCCGCAGCGACAACTCGTGCGCGGCCAGGAACACGTCTTCGCGCTCCATGCTCAGCGCCGCCAGCTCGTTGACATCGAAGAACCGGCGATAGTTGATCTCGTCCGACGCCACGCGCCAGAATGACAACCGATAGACTTGCTGGTCCAGTAAATTGTCAAGTAGATCGAAGCTGTGGAGGTTGCCCGCCGTGCCGTTGAACAGTGCCAGATTGGCGTCGACCAACGCGCGCACTTCTTTCGAGTCATCCAACAGCGCCGCCAGCCGCCGCTTGATGACGACTTTCTCTCGCTGCCGCTCCGCCCGCGCGGCGGCGTCGGTGGTCAGCCGAGACGGAAGATTCTTGATGGCGGTGAGAATGCTGTGATATTCGGACCAGGCGGGATCTTCGGGCGTGGTGGCCGGCGCCGTCTCTGGCCCTCGGCAACCTAGAATCTTGTCGTACGTGCTCGGATCGATTGGAAAGCGTGCGTCGTAATGGCAGACCGTGAAGGCGCCGGCCCCATATTCCACGCGCAGCTTGCCGGACTCGAGCGCCTCGCCGTAGGGCTCGCCCAGAACTGGCAGCAACAGCCGGTTGTGCAGCTCGGCTCGCGGCGAGGCGTCCCACGAAATGTCAAAGAAATCCGCGAAGGGGGACGCGGGACCGTTTTCCAGTACGTCGTTCCACCAGGTGTTCTCGTTGCCGGTCACACCCATGTGATTGGGGACCGTGTCGAGTATCTGCCCCAGGCCGTGCTGCTTGAGCGTGCTGACCAGCGCGGCGAAGTCTTCTTCGCTGCCGATTTCCGGATTCAGCGCGTGATGGTCTGTGATATCGTAGCCATGCGTGCTGCCGGGGCGGGCCTTCAGATACGGCGACGCGTAGACGTGCGTGATGCCCAGGTCGCGTAGATAGGAAACGATCCGGCACGCGTCCCGGAACGTGAAGCCGGCATGAAATTGCAGCCGGTAGGTGGCCTCCGGCCTGCGGCGCCGGCTGGAGATCGACTCCAGCGTCTTTTGCAGCAAGGCATCGGCGTCGGGCATGATCGGCTCTTCACGGTTGCGGCACTGCTGCGTATCAGAAAAATCCAATGCGGCCGGCGGCGCTCAGCTCAACGTGGCCTTTTCTCGCGGTGGAGTCGGCAAGGCTTCTTTTCTGATCGCCTCGACCTGAATTGAGGTCGCGACGGGAGCCGTTTCCTCGCGCAGCCGCGTGCGCAGCACGGCCATCGATCGGCCCGGCAGCGGCAAGGCTTGCCCGGGCTCGAACGCCACCGGCTCTTGCGCCGCGGCCGCCGTATTGATCAGGCATTCCCAGAACTGCTCTGATTTGGCAAGGGGCAGCCTGAACGACGTCCCTTCATGGTGCGAATTGAGCAGCAACAAAATCGTGTCCCCCATCAACGGCTCGCCTCGATCGTCGACATCGCCGATCAGATCGCCGGCCAGCCGCACCCCCAGGCCGTGGATGCCGCTGTTCCAGGCGTCGTCCGGAAGTTCCTTGCCGTCAACACCGAACCAGGAGATGTCGGTAATGTCGCTGCCGCGGATGTCGCGGCCTTGGAAAAATTTGCGGCGCTGAAAGACCGGCTGCTCGCGAAAGATGCGTGCTACGGCCTTCACAAACTCCAAGAACTGCTTTTGCGAATCGTCGAGGTTCCAGTCGAGCCACGACAATTCATTGTCCTGGCAATAGGTATTGTTGTTGCCGGCCTGGGTGTGCCCTAGTTCGTCGCCGGCCAGAATCATTGGCACCCCTTGCGACAGCAGCAGCGTGGCGATGAGGTTGCGCTTTTGCCGCTCGCGCAGAGCGATGATGGCGGCGTCTTTGGTCGGCCCTTCCGCGCCGCAGTTCCAACTGTTGTTGTCGTTGGTGCCGTCGCGATTCTCCTCGCCGTTGGCCGCGTTGTGCTTTTCGTTGTAGCTGACCAGATCTTGCAGCGAGAACCCATCGTGGCAGGTGATGAAATTGATGCTGGCGTACGGCAGCCGTCCGCTCCAGGCATACAGATCGCTCGAGCCGGCGATCCGGGTGGCGAATTCATTGACGGTGCCGCCGTCACCTTTCCAGAACCTGCGGACACAATCGCGATACTTGCCGTTCCACTCGGTCCAGCCGGCGGGAAAATTGCCCACCTGATAGCCGCCGGGGCCGACGTCCCACGGCTCGGCGATCAGCTTCACCTGGCTGAGCACCGGATCCTGGTGGATGATGTCGAAGAACGCACCCAGCTTGTCCACCTCGAACAATTCGCGGGCCAGGGCGCTCGCCAGATCGAAGCGAAATCCGTCGACGTGCATCTCCGTGACCCAATAGCGCAGACTGTCCATGATCAATTGCAACACGCGGGGATGGCTCATCCGAAAGCCGTTGCCGCAACCCGTGAAGTCCATGTAGTAGCGCGGGTCGTCCGCCAGGCGGTAGTAGCTGGCGTTGTCGATGCCGCGGAATGAGAGCGTTGGCCCGCGCTCATTTCCTTCGGCCGTGTGGTTGTAGACGACGTCCAGGATGACCTCGATGCCCGCGGAGTGCAGAGCGCGGACCATCATCTTCAATTCCTGCACGCTCTTCTCCGGTGACTGCTTGGAGGCGTAGCGCAAGGCGGGAGCAAAGAAGGAGAGCGTGTTGTATCCCCAGTAATTCTTAAGATCGATGTCGGCCAAATGGCGGTCGTCGAGGAAATAATGCACTGGCAGCAACTCCACGGCGGTGATCCCCAAGTCGAGGAAATGAGAAATCGCCGCTTCGGTCGCCAGTCCGGCGTACGTTCCGCGCTTTTCCTCGGGCACGCCCGGGTGTTGTTGCGTAAAACCTTTGACGTGGACTTCGTAGATCAGTGTCTTGTGCCACGGCGTGCGCGGGGCGCGGTCGTCTCCCCAAGTGAACGCCGTATCCAGCACCGCGGCGAGCGGCGCGAAGGCCCCGCTGTCGCGATCGTCGAAAGACAAGTCCCCTTTGGGATCGCCGATCTTGTAGCCCCACAGTGAGTCGTCCCACTTCAAATCGCGGCCGATTGCCCGCGCGTACGGGTCGAGCACGATCTTGTTGGGATTGAATCGCATCCCCTGCGCCGGGTCATAAGGCCCATGGATGCGGTAACCGTAGAGCTGCCCCGGGTCAACGTCGGGCAAATAGCCGTGCCACACTTGATCGGTATGCTCAGTCAGCTCGATGCGTTGCGATTCTTTATTCTCTTCGCTGGAGTCAAACAGGCACAGTTCAACTTTGGTCGCATGTTCGGAAAAGATGGCAAAATTAACGCCGGCGCCGTCGAAGGTGGCGCCCAGCGGATAGGGTCGTCCGGGCCAGACTCTCATAGTGCGTCACTCGGGTGAGGAAGTTTTTTAGTGCTGCTTGCCGCAGCACGATAGGACAGCGCGCCGCGGCATCGTGATGATTGTGGCGTTTGGTTTGAGCGACCGCAATATGCCCTGGGGACCGGATGCCGGGTGGGCGAGATCAACCCTGTTCTTCCGGCATGATTGCTTTTTCTTCCGGCATCGTAGACTCGGTGCCCGATTCAAGCTGCTGCTTGAAATGCTGGAGTTCCGCGTTCAGGAGGCGTTCGAGGTCGAGGCTGAGCACACTTTGCGGGTCGTAGTTCAGCGAGAGCGCGACAATCGTGCCATGTCCGTCGGGGCCGACTTCAAACCGCAACGCGGCGGTGAAGTTCCAATCAGCGCCGTCGAGGGTGCGCCACACGATCAGCTCGTTTGGGACATCGCGTTGCAGTTCAACGTCCCACTGCAGCGCGCGGCCGTTGGGCGTTTGGACCATCCAGCGGGAGCGCTCCGGTTCGGTGGTTGTTTCTGGATGGTCGCAATGATTCTCCATTGCCGTCACGGAGATGAGGCCACGGATAACTGTCGGCAAGGATTCGAGTTGGCGGCCGATGCGATACAACTCGTCGGGCGTTCGCAGCACATGGATGGTGGTGTCGAACTGGATGCCAGAGGACATCTCAGGATGTCCCACGGTGGAGTCTGTTTGTGAAATGGGCATGTCAGAGCACTCCGTGGGGCGCAAGGGAAGAGGGAGCGACGCAGTGTTGCCTAAAGCAATAAAACCGATGTGTGCCGCACATATTATGCCAACGCGACGAAGTCGCATTCACTGTTCCGAATTGACGCGTTGACTTAAGACTGCTCGCACTGACCGGCAGTTGACCAGGGCGGCTGACTTACGCGCAGATCCACGCATCACCGCATCGGCGCGCGTCAATTTGTCTGCGCCGCGCGAACTGTCGCAAAGCTAACGCCGCACAATGCTTTATGCAGCTTGCATCGAATGGAAGGGAGTGGGTGCACAGTAGCCGCGGCGCTGGCACAGCGATTGCGGGCTATTTCAATACCGCACTCGCGCGACGGACAGAGTAACATCGCGCCCTCAATTCACTAATGTAGGGAGAATGAACTATGTGGCGACATGCAAGCGTATGGGCCGTGCTGGCGGTTGGCGCGGCGATGATGAGTTCGGCATGGGGAGCGGATAATGCACCCGATCCGAAGACGAAAAGCGCCGACATCTACCGCGCCAGCCAGGTGGTGGGGATGAGCGTGCGCAATCCCCAGACCACAGACAAGCTGGGCAAGATCGAAGATCTGGTGGTCGACTTCCGCATGGGACACGTTCGCTACGCGGCGTTGTCGTTCGGCGGAGTACTCGGCATCGGCTACAAGTTGTTTGCCGTGCCGTGGAAGGCGATGGAAATGCGGCATGCCGAGGACGGCAACTTCCTGGCGCTTTCGGTGCCTAAGGATCGGCTGAAATCGGCTCCCGGTTTCGATCAGAACGCGTGGCCGAACTTTGGCGAAACGCGGTGGAGCGCCGACGTCGACACATTTTACGGCGCGGACCAACCCACCGCCAAAGTTGAGACGCCCGCCGGCGACACCAAGTATGCCATGGCGCATCGCTTCAACGACGTGCGCGGGATGAAGGTGGAAAACCTGGCCGGCAAGAGCATCGGCAAGGTGGAAGATCTGGTGATTGACGTTTCCTCCGGCAAGCTGCGTTACGCCGCATTGTCGTTCGGCGGCCTGCTGGGAATCGGCAATAAACTATTCGCCATTCCGATCAGCGCCATGGAATACCGTCACGACGACAAGGGAAGCCGGTTCGTGCTGGACATCAGCAAGGAGCGGCTGGATCAGGCGCCAGGGTTCGACAAGGACAACTGGCCGGACTTCGCGAATGACCAGTGGATTAACTCCGACCGGTTCTTCGGCGATCGCAAGACGCAGGAATTGTTGCCGCAATAAGGCGATAATTTCCGGTTTGACCTGCTGTCAGGTCGGTTGAGCTAAGCGGGAAGTACAGCCCCGGCATGCCGCGCCAAGCGTGGCGTGCCGGGGTTTGTGCGTTGAATGCCGCAAGCCGCATCGGGTTTGGCCGTACTGGCGGCATGAGCTTTGCATTGCATTCCCATAGTTCCGGCGGATTTCCATTCGCCATTGTTCCACCCCCATCCCCACGGCAGAGGGAACGATGACCGGCTTCAAAAAAATGACCGACATGTTCGACCAGGTCGCGCAGTGGGCCGTGGCCAAGTTCGGCTCGGCGACGGCGTTCGTGCTGGCCGTTTCCATCGTGGCGGCCTGGGGGGTTTCCGGGCCGCTGTTTGGTTTCTCCGATACCTGGCAGTTGGTCATCAACACTTCGACGACGATCGTCACGTTTCTGATGGTGTTCCTGCTGCAACACTCGCAGAACAAGGACTCGCACGCGATCCACGCCAAGCTCAATGAACTGATTGCCGCCACCGAAGGGGCCAGCAACAGGCTGATCGACCTGGAAGAACTGACGGAAGAGGAAATCGACCACATCCGTCGGCGTTTCCAGCATCTGTGCGTCAGCGCGGAAAAGCTGCACCCGGGTGAGAAGACGTCGATCGACGGCGAGGCGGATGATGAATCGCCGGATGACGGGAAAACGGATCACGTCGATCAGGCCGCGTAGGGCGATGATGGAAAACGTGTTTAGCCTCAATCAGCCGGAGGGCGCTAGCCCCCGGTTTCTTGGAGAGAACCGGACGCTAGCGCGTGCCGGCTGAGATTTTCAAACAGAGCCTGGCGAATAACTGCGGTCCCCGATGTCTTGATGCGGTTCCCAGATTCTTCCGGGGCCTTCACTTCGCTGCGCTACGTTCAGCCCCAGGCACACGCCACTCGGCGCTCGCGCATGGCAGTGTAGCGACCACGTTGATCGGCCAGCAATCTAAACGGCCCCCCTTTTTCGCTTATTCCTTGGACTAAATCGCCGTTTGGTCCAAAGCCGCTCACAGTGCCCAATTCGCGCAGCAAAGCCGTTTACGCGACGTAATGGCTCGATGCGCTGTTTTCTCGGCTAATACAACGAACAGTGCCATTTGTCGCATCAGCGTAGGGATACATCGGCACGCGGTTTGCTTTTACATCCTCTCGCCCTTGCCGGAGGCACACGGAGGTTATTCCACGTGGCAATTGAACCGTGAAGAGATTTTAACAACTCAAGAGAGGAGAACTGCCATGTTAGGAATCGTGCTGCTTGTCGTGCTGGTTTTGTTGTTGCTGGGTGCTGTGCCCGCGTGGCCGTACAGTCGCAATTGGGGCTACGGCCCGAGTGGCGGCCTGGGGCTGGTGCTGGTGATTCTTCTGATTTTGGTATTGCTAGGGCGGTTTCCTTATTAGCTCGGCGTGAAGTTTGGCTTTAGGGAGTCGCACTCACACGAGATGAAATTGCGGACAAATACAAATGACCCTTTGCCCCCAGATAGGTGAACCATGTTAGCCTGGACCGTCACGTTTTTGATTATCGCGTTGATCGCGGCGCTGCTCGGGTTCTCCGGGATTGCCGCCAACGCGGCCTGGATCGCGCAGATTTTGTTCGTCGTGTTCCTGGTGCTGTTCCTGGTCAGTCTGGTAACGGGAATCCGTCGCCGGCCGATGAACTAACGCGTGACGCGACCGGCTTCACGCAGAAAACTTACCCATCAATCAAGGAGTATTTCGCATGTCTACCAATAAACTTACGATCCCTGGCCTGCTCGTCGTGTTCGCCAGCGGCCTGCTCAGCGGATGCTCGCAGGAAGTGACGCAGAACGATGTGAACAAGAAGGAACGGGATGCCGCCCAGGCAGTGGCTGAAGCGGACAAGAAGTCGGACCAGATCCGTCATGAGGCCCGCAAGGAAATTGTCGACGTCGAGCAGGATCGCCGCCAGAAAGTGGGCAACCTGGAAGACAAGCTGCAGACCACGCCCGAGAATCAGCCGAAGGTTGGCGCCGAAATCTCGGCCGCGAATCGCGATGCCCAGATCAAGGCGGAAAAGATTCGCGAGAACGCCGCGGAGAAGCAGCAATCGGTCGAAGAAAAGGCCCGCGAAAAGGTCGAAAAGGCCAATCAAACGGCGGCTCAATACGACGCTCAACAAGGGCAGAAGCAATTCGTGGCCGTCCACGAGAAGCTACTGGCCGATTACGACGCCAACATTGACGTGCTCCGCAAGCATCGCGGCGAATTGGGTGGCGACGCCCTGAAGCAATTCGACACGCGGTTGACGCGTGTTGACGATGGCCGCAAGAAGGCCGCCGACGCGCTGAAGCAGCTCAAGTCGGCACGGGCGGAGGAGTGGACGACATTCCGAGACGAAGTGCAACGCTCCTTTGCAGAATTGAAAACCGCCTATGAAGAGGCTCGGCAGTCGTAGTGCCGCCCCGGCGCCAGCCGGGTAAGCACTCTGCGTGAAGCAGAAGGCTTCCAGCGATTCGCGCCCTGAAAATGGGAGTTGAGTTGCTGGGGGCCTTCTCGCTGCGCGACAATGGTAAAAATGTTGGGTTTGCCAAGCATTAACATGCCAAACGGAGTGATCCCAGCCAGCGGCCGACGATGGCGCCGTAGATACACCTCCTAAATGACCCCTGAACGCCACCCCTGAGTTTTGCGATTGCAGTCGCCGATGACGGCCAAGCAGCGGCTCGTGATGTTGCGGTACGGTCTGGCGGTCGCCAGCACGGTGGCGGCGGCCGCTGCGCGGTGGCTGCTCGATCCGGTGTTTGAAGACCGGCTGCCGTTTATCACGTTCTTCGCCGCTATCGCGCTGACTGCCTATTTTGGCGGCTTTGGACCGGCGGTGGTGTCGGTGGTGTTGTGCGGCCTGGTGGCGGATTATCTTTTCCTGTCGCCACGCCATGCCTGGTTTCCGCAGACACTCGACGCCTGGGCAGCCGTAGGTTTGTTCACGTTCGTCGGATTGACGATGGCGGCGCTTAGCAACGTCATGCACCGCGCCCGCCACGCGGCCGAACTCAGCGCCGCGGATTGCGAGCGCGAACGCGAGCGATTCCGCATCACGCTGGCCAGCATCACCGACGCCGTGATGGTCACCGACCCCGACGGGCGAATCACGTTTCTCAACCCGGCCGCGGAGCAACTCACCGGCTGGGACTTGCTCAGCGCGGCCGGCGCCCGGCTGGATGAGATCTTTCAGATCGTCCAAGAGGAAACGCGGCAACGCGTGGAATATCCGATCGTGCCGGTGCTCCGCGAAGG
>JAIOQB010000406.1 GCA_021413585.1 Planctomycetia bacterium | reverse complement strand
GCACTCGCACGGCGGCCGCCATCAGGTCCGCCAGCCGTTGCGGATTTTGCTCGGCCAGCTTTTCCGCTTTGTCAAATGAGTTATCGCAAGTGACGATCGCGGCGAAGGCGATTTGCCGGCTCAACTCGCGCTTGCCGTTTAAAGCCAACTGCTCGCAGGCGCTGCGCTGCGCGGCCAGCGCCGCGGCGGGCTGGCTGGTGAGCAACTCGCCCAATTCGACCAGGGCCCCAGCCGCCGCATCTTCGCTGGCGGCGTCTTGCCGCTTCAGCGCCACGACTAATTCGGCCGCCGCATCTTTCTTGTGCAGCTTGGCCAATGCCTGCAGCGAATCGAGCCGCTGCTTGCGGCCGATCTTGGCCCGGTCCAGGATCGCCGTATGAATCAACTCCGTGCGGGGGAGCTTCAGCAGATCTTTGTTGGAATACGAGTTGAGAATGAACGCTGACATCGGCGGGTGGGCCGTGCCATCGCGATACGGTTGCAGTGTGTTGAGCGTTTCGCGGATCGTGTAGCGCAGCGATTCGTCCTGCGGCTTTTGGGCCGCTTGCTCCACCACGGATACGGCAGCGTAGTCGCGGAAGAAGCTGGCCGCGCGAACCGCTTCCAGCCGGACGTGCGGGTCGGCGTCACCTGCCAGACGGATCGCCTGATCGAGCGCGCCGTCGATCCGGTCGCGCCATTGGGCCAGCACGCGCAACGAGGCGGAGCGTACCCGTGCGTCGGGTGAATTGAGCAACTGCTTGAGCAGCCCTTCATCTATTACATTGTGCGCCTGATGCATCCACAACGCTTCAAGCAAGTGCCGCTGATACTCGGGATCTTTCTGATCCAGTCCGGCAATCCAGGTCGGCAGAGCCGCCATGACGTCAGCGGTTTTGCGCTCCCACAATTCGCGGCGCACTCGATAACGGGTACGGTCTTCGTAGGTCTTCAGTAAGTCCAGCAATACTGGAATCGGCTCCCCCGCGATTTGCACCGGCTTGACCAACGGGCGCCCGGTGGCGGTGATCCGCCAGATGCGGCCGTGCGAGTGATCGCGCTTCGGGTCGCGCAGCGAGTGCTGCATGTGGCCGATCAGCGGATTGAACCAGTCGATGACGTACAGCGCGCCGTCGGGGCCGAACTTCACGTCGGTGGGGCGGAACGTGGGGTCGCTGGAGCGGAGCAGCGGCTCGACCGGCTTCATTACCATGCCCGAGCCTTGGGCCATCAGTTTATATTGCAGCACACCCTGGAAGCTGATGACGTTGCCAACCAGGTAATTCCCCTGGTCTTCGTCGCGGAATTGGCGGCTGGAGACCAGCTCGCACTCCGTGTTGGGGCGGGTCTGCGGCGGCAGCAGTTGCGGAGCGCCGCCGGAATGCTTGCGGGGATAGTCGACGTGACCCGACATCGGCGCCGCAAAGTAATTGTGCCCTCCCGAGGCGTCGGAGATATAGTCCTGTCCCCAGCGATCGAACACATGACCCCACGGGTTCGCAAAGCCATACGACACGTACGCCTCGACCTTGCCCGAGCGCGGCTCGTAGCGGAAGATGCCGGCGTCCTGCAACCGCAGCGGGCCGTACGGGGATTCGATCTGCGAGTGATGAAACACCCCCTCCTGCATGTACAGCCCGCCGTCGGGGCCCCAGGTAAATGTGTGCTCCGAATGGTGCGAGTCGGCCGAGTCGAAGCCGGAGAGGATGACCTCCTGCCGGTCCGCCTTGCCGTCGCCGTCGGTGTCCTGCAGGAACAGCATGTTGGGAATCTGCGCGACGTACACGCCGCCGTGGCCCAACTCAAAACCGGTGGCCACATGCAGGCCCGAGGCGAACACCGTTTCCTTGTCTGCCTTGCCGTCGCCATCGGTGTCTTCAAAAACCAGGATCCGATCGTCCGGCGGCACGCCGGGAACTAACTGCGGATAGCTGGGCATCGTGCAAACCCACAGCCGCCCGCGGGCGTCGAATGTCATTTGCAGCGGGCTCTTCAGGTCGGGAAACTCAACCTCGGAGGCGAACAGGCTGGCCTCATAGCCCTTGGCCAGCGTCATCTGCTTACGTGAATCCTCCGGGGTGCGGACGACGATCTGGCCGCCGAAGTTCGATTTGATCTGCGGCAGCGGTTCGGTCTTACTGTCGTCGATTTGCTCGGGAACTGGCTTGCCTTGAGCGATGTCCCAAATGCGTTGGTCGCGGATGGCGGTCATCTGGTCGAGCTTCTTCATCTCGGCGGGGAATGAAACGACGCCAAACGGGTGAGCCCGGCCGCCGTAGATATAGCAGCCGTTGATCGCCCGGTAGCGATGGAAGAATTGCAGGCTCTTTTCGTTGACGGCGGCGCGCAGGGCATCGGAATTGCGGGCTTTGGCGTCTTTGGGAGCGCCGAAGAGTTCCGCGTCGAGCAGCTCGGCCACGCGACGATCGCCGGCGGCGGACAAGTGTACGCCGTCGATGGTGAGCTTCTCCGCGTTTAACTTCGCCCCGTTCAACTTTCCAGTGCTACTGTTCATCACTTCGCGCGACGGTGCGTAAATATCGGCCAGCGGCACTTGCTTGGCCGCGGCGACGCGGGCCATGGCGGCGGTGTAAAGCCGCAGGTTGGCGTTTTGGGTCTTGCCGTCGGGGCGGTTCGGATCGCCCAGATCTTCAAAGGCGATGGGAGAAATCAGCGCCAACCGCGGCGCAGATTTGCCGTTGTACTTTTGCTTGCGCATGTCGTCGATTAATCGGCCGAGATCCTGCTCGAACTTGGGCAGGCCGGCGGGCCCGGCGAACGACTCGTTGAACCCGAAGAACATCAGCACGACGTCGGCCTGCTGCCGGGCGAGATGCTGATCGGGACTGCCGAAGCCGCCGCTGCGGGGGCGCAAATACGGCTCGTCGGCGGACCAGGCAAGATTCCGCACGACCAGCTTGTGCGTGGGAAACCGCTCGTGCAGCAGCGTTTCAAAATTGCCGAAGTACTGCATCCGCTCGGCCAGCCCGCTGCCAATCAGCACCACATGGTCGCCGGGATGCAGTTCCAGCCGCGGGACTTCGGCGGTCGCAGAGGCGCCGGTGATCTTGGCAGCGGGTGTGCCGCTCGCGGCCGTAGCCGGCGTGCCGCTTTTCGCGGTGGCTGCCAGCGCTGCCACGCCGCCGATCACCGCCGCCGCAATGAGGCACAACTTCCATTTGGCACCCGTCAGGCTCTTCCTTGTCATATTCGTTCCTGCTGGTTCGTTACGGTGATGTGGTCGGCGAGGATGGCTGTGGTTGGCAAGCGGCGCAGGGTGCTGGCCCTCGAAGAAGCTGGGCGCAGCGGCACACGGTCGCGGCGAGTCTGCGGGTAGGACGCTGGGCGGGTGGGGACGCAGGATTTTGGCGGGCACCGTCTTACAACGGCGGGTAGTACGCAAGCACTTATAGCCCCAGAGCAAGCAACTATAGGTATAGCCCAGATAAGCCCGCCGCTCAACCTGGACTCGCGCGAAACCGTGGCAGCCGGGTGCTGGAGGGATGCAGTCGGTTCAAATCAAAAACCTCTGGGGCGTCGCCGCAGCCACCCCAACTCAAAGCTCTCCACCCAAAAGCCGACAGCCGATAGCTGACAGCCCAGAGCCTAGTCCCACCACCACTGCCCCTTGGCCAACTTCGGCGGCTTCACTTGCTCGCGAGCTTTTTGCACCTGGCCGTCGGTGTCGGCCAGCTTGTTGGCGGATTGCAGGGCCAGATTGGCCTGAATGGTCACCCCGCCGCCGATGGGCGTGGAGAACTGGTTCTTCGTCTTCCACACCACGTTGACCGCCGTTTCAACCTGCACCGGAGCGTGATGCGTTTCGACCGCGTACCGCTCTTCGTTGTCGAACACCAGCATTTGCCACCCTGCCCGCTCGCACCAGCCGGAGGTCCGGATGTGGGCGGCCGCCACGGCCAGATCGATGCAGTTGCGAAGCTGGCCATACACCGGCACCTTGGCGGCCAGCTTGCCATAACGCTTGGTGAACGCCTGAGTGAACGCCGTGCTGGCCGGGTCTTTCGCCCCGCCGCCGTGACGGGCGCCGTCCGCTCCCACCACTTCGTCCTCGCCGATCAGTTTCACTCCGTCGCCGACCAGTTCCGCCGCCAGGCCATCTTCGCTCATTCGGACGCATTCGTAGTTCGGGGTGAAGTACCACCGCTTCAGAGCATTGCGGGCGATGGCCGACGGATTGGCCCGCCCCACGTAGCTGCCAATGCCCACGCCGGCCGGGTTTTCCAGGCCGATGCCGATCAGCTTCATCCGGTAGTCGGCTTCGACCAGCACCTGGGCAAAATGCGTCTTGGACGAGATGCCGCCGATCGAAACCTTCTGCAGGCCGAGGCTGGTCTTAAGCATTTCGGCGATCCGCGGAGCGTCGCTGGGCTGCACGTTCGCGCCCAATCGCTCCAGGGCGGTGCGCATGTCACGCAGGCCCTCGGGCGTGGGGTCGATGGAGCAGGAGAGGATTGGGGCTCGTTTGTTGCTGGGGCCGTACGCTCGCAGCGCGACGATCAAATCTTCCAGCAGCAGCGTCGGGCGGCCGCTGTCGATGCCGACGGTGCGTCCGGAGAGATCATCCACCCAGCCTTCCGCCGGGCCGGCGAGCACGATGTCGTTCGTCTCAGGGTAGAAGAAGATGTATTGGATGCGCGTCAGCCCGGCCAGATGGCGCATGGCGTCGGACAACTGGCGGTTGTGATCGAGCGAGTCCGTGATGGCCGCTTCGAGCAGCGTGAGCGACACCTTGCGCAGCTCGCTGCGATGTGCCAGCTTTTGCTCCAGCCCGGCCCGCGCCGCGGCCACGCGTTGCTGATGCAACATGCCGTGCGGATCGTCGAAGCGGCGGATTTTCATCACCCCTTCGGCGTCGACCAGCACGCCACCTTGGGCGTACACAGCTTTGGGGAGCGCGACCATCGTCGCCGTCACTGTCAGGAGGGCCGCAGCCCACACACCGGCACGCACCAACCGCCGCAGCGCAATCGTCATCGCAAGTCCTCTGGCTATGGGTTCCGCCGCAAGAAAACCGCCGCGTAAAAATCCGCCGCTTAGAAAGTCACTGTCCGATAACGCCCCCATCTCCCAGGCCGAAACCCAAGAGACGGGAACGTTTTTGTGGCAAACATTTAGTACCCCTACGACCAATGCCCGCGACGGGAGTTGGACGGCTAGGGATATAGTCTGATATTAGTTAGGGTGAATGCGTAAATCAAGAAAAGGGGGTTGGCTGGGAGAGGAAAGGGGAGCCGAACCAGGGGATTGATACCCCCCATTGTGGTGGATTCTGCTGGGTCCGGCCTTGAACCTGCCCCAGAGGAAGTACGTCATAAAGCGAATAGGCGCGCAACACGCTCAAGTATTCCCTTGGCCACAGGTGCCACATGAGTGATGAAATCAAGCATATTGAAACGTCGATCTATTGGCTGAAGGGTGTCATTCTTCAAGGCACACGGGTTGTGGAAGCACACCGGGCACCCGCGAAGCGATTGCAATTCAACAGCCCCGCACGGATCGAAGAACTATTCTTCCTCACTGCTTGCCGCAAAGCCCATCGGTGGCTTGATGGTCTGAAGCTTCCCAAAACCGAACGCTTCCTTGAACTTGAACCAAGCATCAAGGAAGTTCGGGACAACCGGGAACACGATGAAGAACGCTATGGCATCGGGGCCAAGAAACAGGAACCCTTGCGAAAGGTGCCGTTGCCAGCAAATGGGCCGAAGATCAATGCGAGTTCTTCGGCCACCGTGCTTTTCAACAATCGGCCACTGCTAGGCGGGATCGTCGATGTGGCCGAAGTGATGGACGCGGCGAAAGCGATTCTGGCAAAGCTGGTGAAGCGACAGCATGAATACTGGCTTCAGGAAAGCGGCGAATCGGGAAGAACGATGTTCCTTGATGCCGAGTTCTAGTATCACTCCTGTTCATTGTCTACAGGCTTCGTGGGCTTTGGAAACCCAATCGTTTTCACTTCACCTTCCTTGCGAATCCATTTCTGAAAGCCGTTCTGAAAATGGTCTTCCATGCGAGCGAACATCTTATTGAAGACTTTTGAAAAGTCGTATTCTTCGGCTCGGCGGAATTCAAAAACGTCGTCTTTCAGCAGTTGAATCCTAACGTAGAAGACTTCCTCACAGAATCGAACGTGAAGATTGAACGTCACGATTAGCTTAGGAAGCTCAAGGCTGAACTTCACATGCCAAGCAGCGTCTTCTTCCAACTGCATAGCACCCCATAGCGTATAAACTGTTCCTTTGTCGGCACCTTCCGGTGGAAAAACCTTTACGGCTTCAGGTGGGCATTCAAAGTAGGCTATGAACTGTGCTAGAACGGTTTGGCAAAACTCCCGGCAGACGTCAGCATATTCGCGCTGTTCTTGCACTGAGTCGGCGTGCAATCGGCCTAACTCTTGATATTTGGTCATGGTCAATTCCTTAATCCAAAACGTCTGAAAGCTTCGTGGTGAGTTGTTCCCGCGACTCGCAGAATTCGTTCACAAAATGGCGTGCCCCAGAAGTTGAAACCCGGCTGTTCCAATCATCCACTTCACAGCACAGCCACGAACGATCCTTTTCATCCACCACGGTGAATGTATCGGGATGTTCAAGCGTAGGATTTTCACCCTTGATGCAAAAATAGTATTGCCCTACGGGTTCGATAATGGGCACAGCGGGCTGTGCCCCTTCACGATCTTGAATGACTGCCGTTTCCAGCGCTGAACCATCTTCATCGAAATGGAATTCAAAACCGCTGGCAGTCTGAACCCTTTGATACGGCAAGAGTGGGGCACCCGATCTTTCCCCACCACGCTTGACGGTCCCCCAATCTTCAATAGCGGGCATCAGAACGAAGGTATAGATGCCCACCCTATGGATCATTGCATATAAGTTCAAATCGTTGTGATCCAACGGGAATCCGTCATAAGGGCTGCCGATGAAAGTAAATGGCATGTGATCCCCCTTTAACTGCTGTGCAACGTACCAATTCCGAACCATGAAAGCGAATTCGCAACTTCGGGGAATGTAGGCACTGGGCATTCCAGACGCACGAAGCATCACATAGACAAGTCATGGAACCGCCGTGGTGGGCTGCCCATGACTCCCGGTAGTAGTTCGGCGACGAAACAATAGCGCGACGCGCAAGTGCGCAAATGTGGGATGGAGAGCGATGCCCCCTCGCTTGCGCGTCGGGCTAGTGAGTGGTTGGCGCAGCGGGCGTTGAATCTTTTTTCTTAGCTGCTTCCCCCTTCAGCCGCTGCTCTATGTACTCCACTGCTTTGGCCAGTTGCGGATCGAACGGCTCGCGTGGGCCGGCGGCGGTGCCTTTGCGGTAGGCGTCTCGCTGCTGCCGCTCTTGCAGGCGTTTGGTTTCCTGCTCTTCGGTCAGCGGCACTTTGAACTCCGCGTCAGGGTGTACACCCCAGACGTCGGTTTCCTTGGCCCCTTTCGCCCGGTCGACATTGACCTCGCTGGGGCGCCACCATTTGGCGGTGGTGAGCTTGAGCAGGCTTTCGCCCCCTTCCATCGGAAACATCTTCTGCACGGACCCTTTGCCGTAGCTGCGCGAGCCGATGATCGCCGCCCGGTGATAGTCTTGCAGGCAGGCGGCGAAAATCTCGCTGGCGCTGGCGCTATCCTGATTGATCAGCACCGCCAGCGGCACATTGAGGTACGGCCCGCGGCCGGTGGAGCGGTGGACTTCCACGTCCTGCTGCCCGGTGATATTGTCGCTGCGGCCGCGGGTAGTGACAATCACCCCCGGCTTAATGAACAGATCGCAAATCCGATCGGCGCCGTCGAGATAGCCGCCGGGATTGCCGCGCACGTCAATAATCAACCCGTTAAGTTCGCCGCGCTTATTGAGCCCGTCGAGGACTTCGCGAATCTGCGCCGCCGCATCGCCGCCGAACTCGGTGATCCGCACGTAGGCAATCGGCGGCTTCGTGGGCAATAGATAATTCCATTTGCCGTCGTCGTCGCGAACGTCGCCGATCACCGCGTCAACATTAATATCGCGCCGCAGGACGCTCACGTCGACCGGCGTTTTATCCCCTTCGTGCAGGACGCGGAGGCTGACCGGCTGTCCGGTGGGTCCTTTGATCAGCTTGACCGCGTCGTCCAGCGGCAGGCTGTCGACCGGCGTGCCGGCGATCTCCAGGATCTGATCGCCGCTGCGCAACCCCGCGTCGGCCGCAGGGTGAGGATTGCCGACAATCGTGTTGGCCACGATCAGCCGCTTTTTGTCCTTATCCAAATGGACCTCGATGCCGATCCCGCTGAGTTGCTGGTCCAGTTCCTTTTGATACCGCTCGCGATTCGCCCGGACGATGAACCCGGTGTGTTCGTCGAGCAGGCTGGTCATCCCGCGGACCGCCGCGTTGAACAGCGGCTGGCGGTCGATCTTCTCCAGGGCCTCGTCGTGGATGGTATCCAAGGCCTCGGAAAAATAGCGGACGTACGGATTGTGCTCCACCCTCTGGTAGCAGAGCAGGGCGACGATGGAGACGGTGCAGATGACGAGGAAATTGAAGCGGGGCATGGGGTGAGGTCCATGAGGTGGATGTCGGTTTCGACGGGATTATATACGATTCGACCGCCCCCCGCTCTGCTTGACGCCCCCCGCCCGCCCGGAATATGATGGCCGGGTTATGCGTTTTTATCCTACGTCATTCGGGATTTGCGGCCTCGATTCGATCGCCGCCATGAGGGAACGTCCGGTATGTCTGCTCATCAACGATTGTCGGTTTCCAGCGTCGCGGATGTGTCGATCGTGAACTTCGTCGACCGCAAGATCCTGGACGAGGCGAACATCCAGGAATTGGGTCGCGAATTGTTTCACCTGGTCGAGGAGGAACAGCGTAAAAAGCTGCTGCTGAACTTCTCCAATGTCGAGTTCCTGTCCAGTGCCGCATTGGGCAAGCTGATCACGCTCGACAAGAAGGTGAAGAAGGTTGGCGGCCAACTGAAGCTCAGCAACATTCGCCCCGAGATCTACGAAGTATTCGCGATCACCCGGCTCAATCGGTTGTTCGATATCAAAGACGACGAATCGGATGCCCTGG
>JAIOQB010000405.1 GCA_021413585.1 Planctomycetia bacterium | reverse complement strand
TCTGGTGGTAAATCAAAATCGGACGCGTTATCGCGGTTCGATTTCATCGACTCTCCAAAAAGATCGGGCGACCCCATCGGCAAATCTCCGAACGGAACAAATGGTGTCAGGAACGTGCCAGAAACCGCTTACATCGACCACTGCAACGCCGGCAGCAGCAGGGCGATCAGGACGACGAACGATCCCAAGAGCAGCAAATGCAGAATCAGCACGCCCAGTCCTCGACGCAGCGTGGTGGGGAGCATGCGGGCCAAGACTGCGCCGGAAATGAGCAGGCTCAGCAGTGCCGCCGAGATCTTCGCGACAACCGCCGTTAGCTGTCGTTCCCATTGCAAGGGGGCAATCTCCGTGGAGGAGGGGATCACGATAAACGCGATCGCGACCACCCACAGGTTGGCCGCCATCATCGAAAGGACAGTTATCACTGCCCTGAACCAGTCTGGCTCCGACACCTTCCCTTCGATCTTCCATTCATTCAAATACAGGTTGAAAATTCGGCAGGCGATTTTCAGAAACATCGCCTGCACGAAGATTGCGACAACGGGCAGACCCAGATACAGCACCCAGACGAGCGATTCTTTGATCCAGGCGGTTGTGTCCATGGAGGCATCGCGAGGAAGAGAAGGGAGCAAGGCCTGAAGAGTAATGATCTCGCAACGAGTGGCGTGGGTGATTTGACCCGTAGGCGGGTCAGGACCTTCGCAATTTTCTTACTAGCCAGATCATGAACACCGCACTGAGCATGATCGCGGTCACCACCGTGACCATCGCCGGCAGTTGATACAAAATCGCCACCAGCACGTACCCCCCGATGAACCACACCGGCACCAGCAAGGCACCGTTGCTGTACGGACCCTTCGGGAGTTTTGGGAACGACCAGTAGGATGACATTTGAGGCTCGGGTGAAAGTCTTTTCTTTGCTCGTGATTCTACCATCCCCCGCCCACGGAGTTCCAAGAATCCGCGTTGTCCCCGCACGCCCGCCTCGCGTCCTCCCGCAGGGGATGATTGATTCGGCGGCCCGGGGGAGGGCATAATGGGGGCCAATCGATAGCCTACGACTTAGCCCCCCGCAGTCGCCAAGCGCGACCGCCCATCACCCTTTTCACAGGAGTTCGATTCGATGTCCAGTGCCGATCATCACGTCACGCGCCGCACGTTCATCGGCACCGGGGCCGCGTCGGCTGCCGCGCTTTCGGCGCTCGCTTTGCCCGCGGCCAGCTATGCCAAGGTGATCGGGGCGAATGAGCGAATCAGGATTGGTCTGATCGGCGCGGGCGTGATCGGCAAGGAGCACATCAAGTCGATCAATGCCCTGAAGGAAAAAGATAACGTCGAAGGGGCGATCGTCGCCGACTGCTGGCTCACCCGCGCCAAGCAAGGGGCCGAGGCGCTGAAGGCCCCCAAGAGCACCGGCGACTATCGCCAGGTGCTCGACATGAAAGAGGTGGATTACGTGGTGGTCGCGGTGCCGGAGCATTGGCACGGCAAGATGACGTGCGACGCAATGGATGCCGGCAAGCCCGTCTATTGCGAAAAACCGATGACGCACACGATTCCCGAAGCGCAGCAAGTGATGAAGAAACAGAAAGAGACCGGCTTGCCGCTGCAAGTAGGCGTGCAGGCAATGAGCGACGACAGCTACTCCTCGGCCGCGAAGGCGATCGAGCAAGGGGCGCTGGGGCGCGTTGTGCAGGCGCAGATTGAATATGTGCGCCACTACCACAAGAACATCGGCCCGTGGCGAATTCAAGGAATCACCGACAGCACGCCCAAGCCCGACGACCTGGACTGGAAGGCTTGGCTGGGGCACGCGCCGGAGATCGACTGGAACCCGCACCACTACCACGAGTGGCGAAACTACCGGGCCTACAGCGGCGGCATCGCCACGGACTTGTTCATCCACCGGATCACGCGGATCATGAAAGCTTGCAACCTCCTCTACCCGCGTCGCGTGGTGGGGATGGGAGGCATCTGGCAATGGCCGGACGGCCGAGATCTGCCGGACAATTTTGAGATGATTTGCGAATACCCACGCGGAATGACCGTGTACGTGTTGGGGACGATGAGCAACGACGTGCCACTAAAACACCAGATTCGCGGGACCGATGCCACGCTGCAGTTCACTCCCGGCGGTTGGGAAATATGGACCGGCCGGGGGAAAGACGAGCCAGGCGCCAAGCT
Source organism: Planctomycetia bacterium (assembly GCA_021413585.1). Classification (GTDB taxonomy): domain Bacteria; phylum Planctomycetota; class Planctomycetia; order Pirellulales; family UBA7805; genus JAIOPX01. The sequence continues at coordinate 6,643 of JAIOQB010000405.1, read as the reverse complement.
CAAAGACAAGCACGAGAAGACGGGCGGCGAGGACATGACGCTCCATCACCACAACTTCCACAACCATCTGCGCAAGGGCGAGCCGCTCAATTGCCCGATCGAGCTGGGGATGGCGGGCGTGGTGGCGGTGAACATGGCCAACGAGTCGTGGCGCACCGGCACGATGATGGCCTGGGACAAAGCAAACGAAAAAATGGTCCCCGCCAACACTCTGCCGGAGCAGAATCATTTTCCGGAAGCGAAGGCGTAGTTGGGCGCGGCCCCGCCATCCCGCCCTGGCACTTTCAAAACCTCACTAGCCCGACGCGCAAGCGAGGGGGCACTGCTCTTCGTCCTGCTCCCTCGCTTGCGCTCTTGCGCTTCGGGCTAGTGAGCGGAATGGCGCTAGCCACCGGTCCCACGGTTGGGCATTCATATCGCGTGTTCACCAGCGGCTAGCGCCTTGCGGCTCACGCAACGCGAAGGACTGAAACATGCGCCCCCTCGCTTGCGCTTCGGGCTAGTGAGCGGTTGGTTGGGCACGGTTCTAGAGCAATGCAACTGGGGCTTCACTGCGCTGCGCTTCGTTGAGTGCGGTAGCGTTGCCACTCGCACCATTGCGAATTCATTGCAAATCCTTGCCTTTTCAGCGCATTGTTTTGCGTTTCCATGGCGATTCTTTGCGTTTTTTTGCATTTTTTGCGTACTTTTGCATCAACGACTAATGCTGCGTCTGCCCGCTCTGCGACGTAACTCGTGTCGCTCTTTGGCGTTGCTCGGTGCGCACGACGACTGGGTGCAATGCAAAAAGGCGATCGCGGGCGATTTTTTGTTCGTTTGCATCCGAGCACCTTCGTCCCTTCGGCCGCAGCTAGTTGGCAATAAACGCCCGCCGCAGCGACCTGTTGCCGCGCGAGCGTGCTCACCGTTCTATCCCCCAATCACGCGCGCCACGAGGCGCGACGCCACGGTGTGATACTGAACGCATTTCTAGCTCAATCGCGCGAGAATTTCAATCGTCGTTTTTGGCCACTCGGCGGCGAGTAGGTTCCGCCTGCCGGGCGGTACCTGTAATGTGTGAGCGGTTCGGCGCTAGCCGCCGGTCCCCCGAAGGACATGGCCCACAGGGACCGGTGGCTAGCGCCATGCCGCGCACTGGCCCCGAGCGCAACAGCTTGATGCATTCTTGCGCGTCGGGCTAGTGAGTGGTTGGCTGGGCATGGCTCTAGAGCTATGCAACTGGGACTTCACGACGCTGCGCTTCGTTCAGCCCAGGCACCCAGTTTCCGTGCAACGGCCCGCCCCGCTCAATCCTTCCCGTGATGCTCCACCTTCGGCCAGAAGGTTTCGAACTTGAAGTCGGGGCTGTTGTCCAGGTCGTGGCAGCGGGCGCAGCCGCGGGTGGTGGCCCCTTCCTTGCGGGCTTCGTCGAGCGTGAGCCGCATCGTCTTTTGAAGCGTCTTGCGCAGGGCATTGTCGGCGCCGTTCTCGGCGGCCACGTGCTCGCTCCCCGGGCCGTGGCAATTCTCGCAGCCGTTGGCCGCCAGGTGCGACGTTTTGACCAGGCTTTCAAAGCCTGAGACGAACGGCTTATATTCGCGGGCGTCCCAGCCGGTCACATGGCAACTGAGGCACTCGGGATCAAAATTTCGCGGCGGCTTAAGTTTGGCGAGCGTGTCGGTGGCGTGGGCGTGCGGCGTTTTCTCCCACACGGCCATCGCCTTCGTGTGGCATTCTCCACACGTCTTGCTGCCGACGAACTTCGCCTTGCCGTCGAGGCCCCGCGACTGCACCCCCAGCTTTTCAAACCCATCTTCCTTCAACTGCTCCTGATAGGTGGCCATCAACTCCTTCATCGCCGGCGCGTCAGGAAATCGGACATCCAGCGGAACCGTCTGATAGCGAATCGGGCGGGCGGGATCGTCGTAGAAAGCGACGACGCCGGCCCACATCCCTTTGTGGCTCAATTCGACGATCTTCGTGTCCTTCGTGTTCGTGCCAGGAACATCAACCAGCTTTCCCGGCGGCGGGTCGTTGTCGTCGTGCGCGACGACAAAATTGAATTGCGGAAACTTCTTGGCCAGCTCGATCGCTTCCTTGACCGGCATGTTGGCCAGCAGCACCAGCTTGTCGCATCGCTCTTTCTTCAACAGTGGCACGATCTTCGCCAGGGCTTCTTCCGGATCGAGCAGGGCCACGTCGGCGATCTTCGGCTTGTCCATGCCCGTCATGTTTTGGCCAAACGAGGCGACAGACGTCACGCCAATCGTCATGCCCCCCGCCTTGAGGATGCGGAACGACTTGCAGTAACCCTTATTCTTCTCGTCGGCCGCTTCGCCCCACAGGCCGATGTTGGCCGAGACGAACTGTGTGGGCGAATCGGACTGCACCGTGGATATCAGTTCGGTCGCCGGCAAGCGCAGGTCGGCCCCCGCCAGGCCAATCGCGTCATAACCCATCGTGCGCAGGCCGTCGATCGTGCGTTGATACTTGACCACCGCTTGCTGCCCGTGCCGTTGGGCCAGTTCTCCCAAGTCGAGCTTTAACATTGGCCAGCCGTCGGCGGAAAGCATGTCGAGAAACGACTGCCGGCGGGCGAGTCCCCCCTTCATGTTCTCCAAACCCGCGCAGCCGCAGGGCTCGATGTACCCTTGCAGCGGCCCGGTGAGCACCAGCGCCAGCTTTGGCTTCGGCCAATCGACGAACTTGTCGGCGCCGATCCGGTCGGTGAACAACATGCCAAAGCCCGTGTCCCCCAGCACGTTCATCCGCTTCCCCTGGTTCCGATACGCCGGGTTGTCCGCGGGGGTGAGCGGGTTGCGGTTCCAGGGCTTGTTGCCGGTATAGCCGGGCAGGCGCTCGGGTACGTCGCGCGGCGCCGTTTTACTTGATGGCGCGGCAGATGGCGGCGCTGGCTTGTTCGCCGGCGGGGGAGTCGCGACGATAGGTGCGGCGGCTACGGCCGATTCGTCGCGCAATGGATTGACCGGACTGAGCGGAGCGGCGGCTTCGCTGGCACCGGCAGGCGCCACATGGGCGGCGGGGGCGACGTTATGGTCCGCCGTCTCGGCTGCAGGCGAGTTGGCCTTCGCCGCGGGTGCTTTCGCCGTTGAGTCGGATCGGATCGCGCTGCCGGAGCAACCGACCAATGCGGCGATCAACAACAGGGGCCAGGTGCATCGTCGCATGTGTGCATCAGCGTGGCGGCTCATGAAGGCTCCGTCCAACTAGCAGAGAAGAGAAGAGGCGATTCGGAATTCGGTGCGTCAATCATTGACCCGGCGCTTACGCGCGTTTACGTCGAGCCTATAAAACCGCTATCGATTCGCATCCACTGATTATCGACCGTACGGCACGCCGGGCGGCAGAATGTCGAATTTTAATTCATCTCGTCCGAGAGATTGCGTGACAGCATGGCAGCAGTGTTATCACTGCTGGTGCGTAGTTCGGGTGACTGGTTCAATGGTTGCGTGCCAGGGGCAGAGCGTAGCGATGCCCCTGCGCCGTACTCCCCTCCCTTTCAGGGAGGGGTCGGGGGAGGGTAGCGCGTCGGGGGGGGGCCCCGCGCGTCGCCCCTGCGTTATGGCTGGGGCTTCACTACGCTGCGCTTCGTTCAGCCCCAGGCACCCAGCCACCCGGCAATGTAATCACCCGCCGCCCCCATTACGTTCCCGGCGCCTTCGCCGGCTTGGCCATCTTCAGCGGCGTCGCCGAAGCGTCGTCCGTCACGGCCATCCGCACGTTGATCTTCAGCTCCTTGTAGTCGGGGTGATTGCTGTGCAGCACAATCTGGCCCATCTCTTCAGGAGTCGTCCCCATCAGCGCCACGGGCTGCGCGTTATTGGGCACCTCGACGAGGATCGGCACTTGCATCGACGTGCCGCCGGGCAGCGGCGTCGGTTTGCCGATGTTGACCTTCAAGTCGCCCGGCACCACCTTATCCACCGTGAACTTCACGTCGCTGCGGCGCGGGCCGCAGAGGAACATCCGCAACTGCACGGCGTGCCCTTTCCCCTTCGGCGTGACGCCCATGAACAGAATGTTCTTCTCGTGGTTGAACTCGCTGGGGCCGACCAGCGAAATCTCGGGTGCGATCTGGCCGTAGATGGGAAGCGTGATCGGCGTCTTGGTATTCAGTGACGTTTTGATCGTGAGCGTTTGAATCAGCGGACCGATCGGCATTCCTTCGCGTACCACCACCGTGAGCAGGTAGCCCGACTTGGCCTTCACCTTGGCCAATTCCTCGGGCGGCAGCGGTTCGTAGAGAAAGCCAAAATGCTCGGCCGTCGGCTTGCTGCCGAACTCGTGACCCAGGATCTCAAAGTTGCTGTCCTTGAAGGCGAACAGTTTGGCCGTGGCTTCGCGCGACTCCTTGGGGCTGACGCTCCCCATCACGATGGCGCTGGGGTCGAGGCGGAACGTGGTCAGCACCTGGCCATGAATCTCGAATGCCACCACCGGCTTGGCCGGGTCGTTCGTATGGAACGTGATGCTGCGGCCGAACTCGCCAGAGACATAGGCCGGCTTCCACTCGACGGCGATGTCGGCGGTCTGCCCGGGCTCGACGCTCTGCGTGGAGATGCTGGCGATCGTGCATTTGCACGACGGCGTCCCCTTGTCGAGCGACAGCACGCCGGGTCCGTCGTTGCGCAAGACGAACGTGTGACGGCCGACGTCGTCCTGGTCCATCTCGCCGAACTCATAGTGCGGCTCGATCAACACGACCTTCGGCGGCGGCCCAACGACCGGCAGCAGCGGCGAGCCGGAGGTAGCCAGCGTGGGACGCTCGTCCCCGGACGAGCCGAACTCGGACAGGGTGGCGGCCATGCCGATGCCAACCCCCAACACCACTGCCAACATGGCGACGATACTGATGCGCATCGCTTGAGACTCCCGTGATGGTTCCGCCCCCGCGGCCACGTACGCTCAATCACGGGTTTTATTCTAGCGGCAGGTGAAGCCAGCCGTCAATTCGCGGGCCGCCGCGAGTGGGAATTTCAACCATAAATGCCAGAAACCCCCACGACCCGGCCTGGCGGCCGCGCCGTGGAGGTTTCCAGTTTCGCCACGCTGCACCCAATTCGCCGCGGAGCCCGTTGTGAAAGGCCGCGGCGTTTACAGCAGACGCTTAATGTCCAATGTCCAAATCTCGCCACGGCGAGTCGCTGCGGCGACCAATGTCCAAAAAAGACGTGCTCAGCGCCTCACTTGGTCATTGGTTTCTGGTCATTGGTCATTTGTATCTTCTCCGTGTCTCTGTGGTGAAAAACCTTCCTAAAAATGGTCCCCCACGCGGCCGCAGTCGGTCACGCTTCCTTCGCCCCGATAGTCGGTCCGGCTGCAATGTTCAAAATGCGGAAACCGATCGTTGAACCGGGAATCGGCGCCGGCCGACGACGGGCCGATGTGTACCCACACGGAGAGTGGGTGGCTGATCGTGTACGACTGATCGAGGCCGAGGATCGCCTGCGTGACGTCTCCCAGCTCGTCGACCGTGGCATCGCGAACGGCCGCCAGGCCGCTCACCACGCCGATGCTCATCAGCGTGACCAACAACGTCCATTCAAAGGTGAGGAACCCTTCCTCCTCCTGCCAGATTTGCAGCGCAAAGCGTTTCACGTTCGTTCTCTCCTATACATCGTGTGCAGCGGGCGATGACAGCGCCGCGTCGGCGAAGACAACGGCATCGGCCCAGGGCAACGCTCCCCCGACCGGCCTCAATGCCGCAGCCAATGTGTCCGCGACGCCGAAGCGGAGAGATTCCCAATGCACCTGTTATGCCGGTTGTATCGAAACATAAGCAAAATGTTTCAATACTTAAACCGTTAAGCCCACCGCTCCAATGACTTAGGAAATGTCAAAAATTATTCGCCGCGCGTCACGAACATTGGCGCAATGTTTCGATCTCTTAACAAGATGTTAAGCGGGCTTGGCGGGGCGCTAAGATTTCTTGACGTGGCGGGGACTGCACTGGCAAAGTCAGTGGCAAACGAAAGGGGCAAGGCAGTTACGGGTCGCAAGATTGGGGCAACGCGGCAGAACCAGCGACACAGAACCAACAACCTCGTCCCTGGTTTTCGCCGTTGTCCGTGTGCCACTGGCTCTGCCAGTGCCGGCACCACCAAGTGGCTCAACATACCGTTCTAAACCCGGCTGTCGTCAAACTTGGAACTACTGAAATAATTTGGGATTTTTCGACCCCCATGTCCAATTCTCCTCCCTCCGGGAATATGCCGGTAACGCGATGAATCCGGCACACCAGCAAGGGGCGGGCTTCCTTCCCTGGCCAATGACGCTCACGAATTCGAGCATGCCCAACAACAAGCACGAACGTGTTGACGAGTTCATGCGCCTCTTCACGGCGCACGAGCCGCGGATCTACGGCTACATCCACTCTTTGGTGCCGCGGCGCCCTGACGCAGACGATCTGGCCCAGGAAACCCATATCGTGCTGTGGCAGAAGTTCGACGACTTCCAGTCCGGCACCAACTTCTTCGCCTGGGCCTGCCAGATTGCCCGCAACAAGGTGATGCACTATCGCCGCAGCGCCGCCCGTGCGCCGGCGATGTTGGGTCTGGAGGCTGCCGAGTCGATCGCCGCCGAGATGTCGGAGATGCAAGACGAACTGGCCGCTCGCCAGGCGGCGTTTCTCGATTGCGTCAAG
>JAIOQB010000304.1 GCA_021413585.1 Planctomycetia bacterium | reverse complement strand
GACGGCGAGATCGTCATCGTGGACGAGTTCACCGGCCGGCTGGCCGAGGGGCGCAAATGGCGGCGCGGCATCCATCAGGCGGTCGAAGCGCAGGAGCAATTGATCGTCACCGTCGACGCCGGGCAAGCGGCCCAGATCACCATTCAAGACTATTTCCGGCAGTACGAGCATCTGGCCGGCATGACGGGCACGGCATCCAGCAATGCCGCCGAGTTTAAGAAAACGTACCGCCTCAGGGTACGCGTCGTGCCGACAAACCGTCCGATCGCCCGCCGCGTGCTGCCGGCCAGGGTGTTTGCCGATCGCCAGGCCAAATGGTCGGCGATCGTCGACGAAGTCCGCGCGATGCACGCCTTGGGACGACCGGTACTCATCGGCACCCGCTCGATCGACAAATCAGAGCAACTTTCCGAACGACTCACGGCCGTGGGTATCGAGCATCAAGTGCTCAATGCCCATCAGGTTGCGGCCGAGGCGCAGATTGTCGCTCAAGCCGGAGAGCGAGGTCGCGTGACCGTCGCCACGAACATGGCAGGGCGGGGGACCGACGTGCGACTCGGGCCGGGCGTGGCGGAACTCGGCGGCCTGCATGTGATCGCCACGGAGATGCACGAAGCGGCCCGCATCGATCGGCAATTGTTTGGCCGTTGCGGAAGGCAAGGCGATCCAGGCACGGTGCGGCAGTTTGTGTCGCTCGACGATGAGTTGCTCTCCGTCGGGCTGGGCCTGGAGGAAGCGGAGCAGGTTGCCCGCCGCGTCGCCACCGAATCACCGGCCGCGGCCGACCGTTGGCTGACCTGGTTTCGCCGCGCTCAACGAAAGATCGAACTGCGGCAGTTCCGCCAGCGCCAGGCGTTGCTGTACCACGAACAGCACCGCCGCCAGGCCCAGCGAGAAATGGGCCAGGATCCCTACCTCGACTGCCTGGGTTGAGAGAACCTAAACACCGTACTGCACCGCACCATTGCACAACTGAGCCCTCCATGAGCCTAGACACTTTGAGCCCTGATGCCGTTGAGCGAGCACAGCAGCAGATCCGCACCATCGTCGCGGAGATCACGCAACTGGCGCGATCCGACATGGAGCCCCGCGAGTTCTTCACCCGCTACGTGCCGCGGGTGATTCAGGCCGTAGCGGCCGTCGGCGGCGCCGTCTGGACGATCAACGGCGATGGCAAGTCGTTCGACCTGCTCATTGGTGAACATCTTCCGCGAACCGGCGTCGGGCCAGATCGCGACAGTCAGGCTCAGCACGCAAGACTGATCGGTGAAGCAATCGTGTCGGGAGAGAGCCTGGTCATCCCGGCCGGTCCGCGTGCGGCGGATGAAGAGGACTTGGGCAATCCCACGCCCTATCTGCTGCTCCTGGTGCCGCTTACCAACAACGGGCGCCCATTGGGCGTGGTCGAATTGTTTCAACGCCCCGGCATTCCGCACTCGGCGCAGCGCGGCAACCTGAACTTCCTCAAGCAGATGGGGGAGTTGGCCGCGTCGTACCTTGCGGCACATGACGAAACGAATCGCGCCGAACGGGAATCGCAGTGGACCCGATTGGCCCACTTTGGCCGCGCCGTCCATCAAAGCCTGGACCTGCCTACCACGGCCTACACGCTGGCCAATGAGGCGCGGCGGCTGATCGACTGCGACCGAGTCTCTGTCGCCATCCGCCGACGGTGCCGCGTGCGGATCGAAGCGGTAAGCGGCCAGGATACCGTCGAGCGGCGGGCAAATGTGGTGCGACTGCTGGCGAATCTGGTCGATCGCGTTCTGGCGACCGGCGAACCGATGTGGTACTCGGGGGACACCAGCCAGTTGGCGCCACAAGTCGAAGAGGCCTTGTCGGCGTTCGTCAACGAGTCGCATACGCGCACGCTGGGTATCGTCCCCCTGGTGCAGCATCTCCCGACAGCGCCCAACGCGGAAAAGCCGCCGCAGCCCAAGATCCTCGGCGCCCTGGTGATTGAACGGATCGACGAGGAAGGACTGACCGAAACGATCCGCCGGCGGACGAAGCTGGTGTGCGACCATGGCGTGGCGGCAGTGGCCAATGCGCTCGAGCACGATCAGGTGTTCTTGATGCCGGTGTGGCGAACGCTCGGCAAGAGCCGCTGGTTTGTCGAGGCCCGCCGTCTGCCGAAGACCGTGGCGATAACAGGCCTGTTGCTCGCGGCCGTGGCGGCATCGTGCGTGATTCCCGCCGACTTCCGAGTGACCGCCACCGGTACGCTGCAACCCGCTAAGCGGCAGGATGTTTTCGTCCAGGAGCCGGGCGTGATCAGCCGGGTGCTGGTGGACCATGGCGATCAGGTCAAAGCGGGTGCGGACTTGATCCGCCTGAGAAGCCGCGATTTGGAAGTGGCGATCACTGAAGTGCGTGGCCGACGTGCCGCCACGCTCGAACAACTCGCCTCCGCGCGCCGGTCGCAGGCCGAACCGCGGTTGACGTTCGACGAGCGGAATCGGATTTCAGGCCAATACGCTCAGTTGCAAAAAACGGCCGATAGCCTGACCAACCAATTGGAATTGCTCCTGGAAAAACAGAAGCTGCTGACGATCCATAGTCCGCTTGAGGGAACCGTGGTGACATGGGACCTCAAAAAACGGCTCGACGACCGGCCGGTCGAGCGGGGCCAATTGCTGCTCTCCGTCGCCGATCCCAAGAGCCCCTGGGAATTGGAACTGCTGGTTCCTGAAGCGCATGCCGGTTATGTTGCCAGCGCCTGGCAGCAAGCGCCGCAGGGGAAACGATCGCTGGACGTGAACTACATCCTGGCGACGAACCCCGCCAACAGCCGCACCGGCAACGCCATCGAAGTCCAGTCGAGCGCCGAGGTGCGCGGTGATGATGGAAACACCGTACTGGTGCGCGTGCGGATCGATCGCGATAGCCTCGACCCCAGCGAGCTGCGGCCGGGCGCCACCGTGACCGGAAGAATCTACTGCGGCCGCCGGGCGATCGG
>JAIOQB010000303.1 GCA_021413585.1 Planctomycetia bacterium | reverse complement strand
GCACGTCGGCACGTTCACGCCGGAAGGAACTTGGGAGGCGGCCATTGCCCAGTTGCCGGAGTTGGCCCGCGCGGGAATGACGCTGATCGAGGTGATGCCGCTGGCCGAATTCCCAGGCAAGTTCGGCTGGGGGTATGACGGAGTGTATATGTTCTCGCCCACGCGGCTCTACGGCCGGCCGGATGATTTTCGGCGGTTTGTCGATCGGGCACACGCGCTCGGCGTCGGTGTGATTCTCGACGTGGTGTACAACCACTTTGGCAGCGTCGGCAATTATCTGCGTGAGTTCAGCGACTTTTATTTCTCCAAGACGTACGGCAACGAGTGGAGCGAGGCGCTGAACTTCGACGACCGCAAGTCGGGCCCGGTGCGGGAGTTTTTCGAGGCGAACGCCCGCTATTGGATCGAGGAGTTTCACCTGGACGGGTTCCGCTTCGACGCCACGCAGGCGATTCACGACGCTTCGCCCGAGAATATCCTGGCGGCGGTGGCTCGCGCGTCGCGCGAGGCGGCTGCGCCGCGCACGATTTTGCTCGCCGCCGAAAATGGCCCGCAGGACGTGCGGCAGATCAAACCGCCGGCCGCCGGCGGCTATGGCCTCGACATGATTTGGAACGACGACTTTCATCACGCCGCCCGCGTGCGCACCACCGGCAACAACGAAGGATATTATTGGGACTTTTTAGGCGCGCCGCAGGAGTTCATCGCCACGGCGCGGCGAGGGTTTGTGTATCAAGGGCAGTTCGCCCGCTGGCAGGGCTCGCCGCGCGGCACGCCGACGACGGGCCTGCCGGCCGCGGCGTTTGTCACGTTTCTGGAGAACCACGATCAGGTGGCCAACTCCGCCACGGGCCAGCGACCCGCGCAACTGGCCAGCCCCGGCGTGTGGCGGGCGATGACAACGCTGTGGCTGCTGAGCCCGCAGACGCCGATGTTTTTTCAAGGGCAGGAGTTTGGCGCCACCACTCCGTTCTTATACTTCGCCGACTTCAGCGGCCGCGAGGCGAAGGGAGTGGCCACCGGGCGGGCGAATTTTCTCAAGCAATTTCCATCGCTCGCCACCCCCGAGGCGCAAGCCCGGCTGCACAACCCGACCGACCCGGCCATCTTTCAGCAGTGCAAGCTGAACTTTGCAGAACGAACCACGCGCCGCGAACTGTACGACCTACACATCGACCTACTCGCGCTGCGCCGCGACGATCCGGTGTTTCGCCAGCAGCAGGCTGATCGGATCGACGGCGCGGCGCTGGGCGCCGATTGTCTGGTGCTGCGCTACTTCGGCCAAGAGGGCGACGACCGCCTGCTGCTGGTAAACTTCGGCCGCGACCTGCTGCTCACCCCGGTTAGCGAGCCGCTGCTGGCCCCTCCGGCCGAGCGCGAGTGGACGCCGCTGTGGAGCAGTGCCGACGCCAAATACGGCGGCGGCGGTGCGGCGCCGATCGAGACCAAGGAAGGTTGGCGCATCCCCGGCGAAACGGGCGCCGTGCTGGCGGCGACGATTCGCAATGCGGAAGAGAAAAACGCGAAGCTGAAAGCAAAACCGTAGTCTAGGCCTCTGGCTTGACAAGGGCTTACATTTGCTCCCATTTGCTCCGCTGGAGTGACGTACTCCAGTTGACCCCATCCGCAGGGGGGATTAGATTATTAGAGCCTGCTTGATGTCCCGCCCTCGCAACGCAGGCAGTTCCTCCCACCTCGAAGCCAATCACCATGTCTCGAACCCTAGCGATCGCCATTGCACTCCTGCTGGGGCTGGCTGGCGCACCGGCGATGGCGCGGACCTGGAGCAGCGCGTCGGGCACGTTCAAGGTCGAGGCCGAGTTGGTGGAAGCGCGCGCCGATGGCACGCTGATCTTGAAGCGCCCCGACGGTCAGGTCGTCGCGGTGAAGCTGGAGCGGCTCTCTCAGGCCGATCAAGACTTTGTGCGGCAGCAGTCGGCACCAGCGCCTCGCGCAGAGAATGCTGCTGACACTGCCTCCCACAACACTGCGACCCCGGACGCGGCAACACCAGACGCGGCCGCGGACCATATGTCACCCGCCGCGCACCGCAACGCGCTGCCCGACGCCAAAGAGGTGGCCAAGAAAGTCAGCGAGTTGCGCGATCTGCTGAAGGACGAGTATCAGAAAGCCCGCGCCAGCGACGATGGGCGGCAGGAGTTCTTGAACAAGCTGACAGAGCTGGCGAACGAATCGCTCCCCAAGGATATGGCCGGGGCGTTTGCGGCGGTCAGCCTGGCGGCCGATGTGTCGGCAAGCTGGGGCGATCTTGCCGAGGCGCTCACGCGACTCGCCTGGTTGGAAGAACGATTCCAGATTGCCGACGGCCCAGTGCGGCGGGTCGCTCTGGCGGGCAGGCTGAAGGTTGACTCGCTGACGCCCGCCATGGCGGCGGCCGACACAGTCCAACTGCTGTCGATCATGGAGGAGCGGGAGGATGCGGCCGACTACGAAGGAGCCATGGAGATGGGCCGCCTCGCCATGCGAACCATCCGCCAGGCCAACGAGTCGAAAAAGTTGGCGCAAATCGCCGCTCGCGGCAGAAAATTGAAGGAGCAAAAGGAAATCTACGAAGCGGTGGCGGCATCGCTCGAGACGCTCAAGGCAAAACCCCAGGATCCAGCGGCGAACCTCGTGGTGGGGAATTTTCTGTGCCTGGTTCGGGGCAAGTGGGCACAGGGGTTGCCCCATCTGGCGGCCAGCGAGGATGCGGAAATGGCGCCCGTGGCCAAACGCGATCTGAGCCGTGTCGCCTCCACTGCCGATCAGGCCGGGCTGGCCGATCAATGGTGGGGACTCAGCGAGCAGCCCAAGTACCGAACCTATGCGGACGAACTGATGCGCCGTTCCGCCTATTGGTACCGACAGGCGGCGCCGCAAATGATCGGCTTGGACAAGCTGCGAGCCGAAAAACGAATCAAGTCGGCTCCTTCGGAGCCGGCGGCCGTGGTGATAGAAACGCCCGCTCAGCCGAGCGTCCCAAAGAGCAAGACTCCCCGCGAACCAAAAAACAACGGCGCACCTGGTTGGCTGGTGCTGTTCCGCTCCGGCGATCCGTCCATCTGGGATTCAGACTCCAGGCAAGTGAATCACTACGCCATCCCATTGGACCGAGTGCCCGAGGAAATCAAGTTCCTCAAGCTCAAACGGATGGACACCAATGCCGCCATCATTATCCCCATATCAAAGGCCCAGTTGCGGACGCAAGTGGATGGTGAACGTGTCGGTTGGATGGGAACCAATAAATTTGAGTGGAAAGCGTTTCATCTGGGCATCTACAACAAGCAATGGGTTCTCAACCGTGACATGGCGCGCGGACAAATCGCCATCACGCACTTTGGACCAGGCCGAGACGGCGCTGGTTGGGGATTCGGCCACAAGGTACTTATGAATGACCGGCAGTATTTCGCCTGGGGCGGACAAGAAATTAATCCGACCGTATTCGAGATTTCGGTCACCACCCGGCCGCTGACCAAAGCGGACGAGAGTTTGCTCGTCAAGTGAAACCGGCGCTCGCGCTGTGCTGCTCGCGCAGCGATTCGCGACTCCTTCGCAGCAGTGCATTTTCAACCGCGGCGCTTAATACGGCCACTCGCAGACGAAGCGGCAATCTTTCTTGTTCTCCTGAACATTGCCGTCGATCAGTGAGAAAACCGCGGGGCCTTCTGCCTCGATATGGATTCCGCCCACCGCTGGGCCGGTTAACCAGCGCCAACTTCCGCGGTCGGCGACAATGCCCAGCCAGACGGGGGGCAGCCGCCATTGGCGGACGATCGTCAACTTGTCTGGAGTTTCAATGCACAGCAAGTGCCCACCCATTTGCTCGCACTGCTGCTTGGCGTCCGACCAGCTCACTCGTTGGTGGAAGAGCTTGAAATGGTGGCCGCCGACCGCGGTTGCATCGGCCGGAGGCGTTATCGTGCGAGGCGCCGCGGGACGTTGATCCGACGAACCTGGAGCAACGGCGGGTTGAAATGGGTTCGCTTCACCTGCGGCGCCGGGCGGCGTGCGCGCCGTGGTTGCCGGCGCATTGCCGCCAGGCGCGGGGCCAATCACCTTAAACGGATTTTCCTCCTCTTTGACTGCCGGACCGGGAACAGGGCCGCCCCCTGGACCGATGCCGGGCTGCGGCTCGATGAACAAGGGCGCCGCGCCGGTTTTTTGTGCGTCCGGCCCGCGATGCGGTTGAGATGGGGTCGCATTCGCCGCCGGCCGGTTTGTCGACCCTGTAGCGTTCTCAGCCACCGGCGGCGCGACTACGGGATTGACCCGCGCCGACCACGGCGTCATTCCGAAGAACCACAGGATGAGCCCAGCCAGCAACAAGCCCGACACGCCACCGCCGATCGTCAACACGGTCGACAGAATCGCCTTGCGTCCCGCGGGCATGGGGGCGGCGCGCGCCGTTTTCTTGACGTTCGCTCGTTTCCGCGGCAGCCCGCCGCGCGAACCGGCCGAGCGGCTCGTTGACCCGCGCGGCGCCGTGGGGGGCGATCCGACGTCGAGTTGCGCAAACGCGTTGGCGGCTTCCGGCAGTTCCTGCTCGTCATCAACTTCGGTGTCGTCGGTTTCTTGCGGGCCGGCGACTTGGGCCCGCAACTCGACGTCGTACGCGGCGCGTTTTTCCGCATCCAACAAGCAGCGACACGCCACGACCAACTCGCCGCACAACCGCTGCGAATCAGCGACGTGAGGTCCGTTCTGAAACTTTCGGACAAAAGCCATCTGCCGATCGGCGGCCAATTGGATGGTGTCCGAATCGGATTCAAACGGGTCGATGCCAAGCAGCCGGTAATGGTTGGGGGGCTGCTGCGACTCGGGAATGCCGAGCCACTTGCGATAAGGATCAAACTTTTCCATAAACAGTGCTGCCCCATGGAATGCGGGCAGACTGCCTGCCCCCCGACTGTTTTACCCTAATCCGCACCCGCTGCCCACGCTATTTCCGGACGCGGCGTTAAAAATGTCGGGCAATTAGCAAAAAGGCGCGACCGGTCACTAGCTTGAAACCGGCTACTCAATGGATACTCAATTGGAAAAACATTGCAGAGGCCCGTCGATGCTCAATGACGAACTACTGCTGACGCGGCGCGAGATTGTGGTTCGTGGCCCCATCACGGACCAATCCGCAAATGAAACTGTTGCCAAGATGTTGTATCTTCAGCACGTCAACCCAACGGCCTCGATCACGCTTCACATTCACTCCCCCGGGGGAGCGTTGACCGCAGGGCTGGCCATTTGTGATACCATGGACATCGTCCGGCCCGCTGTCCACATCAGATGCCATTCGATCGTATTTGGAGTGGCGGCGATCATTGCCGCCCATGGGAC
>JAIOQB010000302.1 GCA_021413585.1 Planctomycetia bacterium | reverse complement strand
TCAGTCCAGTGTTTCAATCTGTCTGCCCCAACGGTTGCGCTGCCCTTGAGCGCGCGCGGCCGGATCGTGGAGGACCTTAGCTGTGCAGCAATTCATGCGAAACCGTTCGTGTCGCCTGGCGATAAATTTGTGGCTGCCTGTGCTGTGCGGCGCGTCGCTCGCGCTGGCCGCGGGTTGCAACGTCGCCTCCAATGGGCTCAACGCCGAAGGGACGCGTTACTACCAGAGTGGGCAGCAGACCGCGGCCATGGCCAAGTTTCAGGACGCCATGGCGGCCGATCCGAAAAATGCGGACAGCTACTACAACATGGGCGCGGTGTACCACCAGTTGGCCAAGTCGCAGCACAACACCGCATACTACAGCCAGGCCGAACACTACTATCAGCAATGTCTGGACCTCGATCGCAATCATCCGGAATGTTATCGCGGCCTGGCCGTGCTGCTCGCGGAAGAGCAGCGCACGGGCGAAGCGGTGCAGTTGCTAACCGACTGGACGCGCCGCAATCCGACCTCTGCCGACGCCCACGTGGAGCTGGCCCGCTTGCAGCAGGAATTGGGCAACCGGGCCGAAGCGGAAAAACAGTTGCTTGAGGCGGTGGCGGTGGACACCAGCCACAGCCGTGCCCGCGCGGCGCTCGGCAAGCTGCGCGAGGAGAGCGGCGACTACAACCAGGCGATGGTCAACTTCAATGCCTCACTGGCGTCGAACCCGTTGCAGCCCGATCTGCAAGCCCGCATGGCCGCATTGAGCAGCACCGTGCCAGCCACACCCTCTCCGACTCCCGCCGGTGGCCCCCGCGTCGTCTCCTTGCCGACGTTGGAAAGCATTCGGTAGCGGCGGCGACCGGACGGAAATGCCTTCGTTAGCCGCCGGTCCCCGACCGGCGCGTACCGTGCCGGGCCAACATGAGAAACGCGCCGCTGATGCAGCGGCGGCTAACACGCTCATTAGTATGCCGGATCAGTGCGGTCCGAACCTTTCCCGACCGCCGGCTGTCCAGAAATTACGTACCAACGGCAATTTCCCGTTAGCCGCCGGTCCCCGACCGGCGCGATCCGGGCCGCGCCGACACTAGGGACGCGCCGCTGGGGCAGCGGCGGCTAACGGCCCCGTCTCCGCCCCACATCCACCATCCTCCCTCCAGCATCCCACATCTTTCCCCACCTCCCCCGGCCCCTTACAATCGGCCGTTTCAGCTACTAACCACTTCAGGCGGAACCAAGCTATGACTGAGCGCGTATTCAATTTTTCCCCCGGCCCGGCGATGCTGCCGGAAGCGGTGCTCCGCGAGGCGCAGCGCGATCTGCTGGCGCTGCCCAGCTATGGCATGTCGATTCTGGAAGTCAGCCACCGCGGCAAGGCGTTCACTGAGATCCTCGCGGCGACCGAGGCCAACTTGCGGAAGCTGTTGGACGTGCCGGCCGGCTATCAGGTGTTGTTCCTGCAAGGAGGCTCGCGGCTGCAGTTCTCCATGGTGCCGATGAATCTGCTGGGCGATCTCGCTGGCCCGCAACGCACGGCCGATTACGTGCTGACCGGTTCGTGGGGAAAATACGCCGTGGCCGAAGCGAAGCGCGAGGGGACCGTCAACATCGCCTACGACGCGACGGCGACGAACTACGACCGCCTGCCGCAACCCGGCGAGGTGAAGCTCAATCCGGCGGCCGCTTACGTCCATTACACGTCGAACGAGACGATCCAGGGTGTGCAATTTCCCGACGATCCGCAGTTCGGCCCCGCGCCGCTGGTGTGCGACGCATCGAGCGATTTCCTTTGGCGTCCAATCGACATCAGCCGTTATGGCCTCCTGTACGCCTGCGCCCAGAAAAACGCCGGGCCGGCCGGCGTGACGGTGGTCATCGTCCGCGATGAATTGCTCACCCGCAGCCCCGACCGCCTGCCGGGCATGCTCAATTATCGCAACTTCGCCACGGAGAAGTCGCTCTACAACACCCCCCCCGTGTTCGGCATCTACATCGTCAAGCTGGTGACGGACTGGCTGCTGGGCACGATCGGCGGTCTGGCGAAGATGCAGGAACTCAACCGGGCGAAGGCCGGCCTGTTGTACGACGTGCTCGACCGCAGCAACGGTTTTTATCGAGGCCATGCCCAACCGGCGTCGCGCAGCATGATGAACGTCACGTTCCGGTTGCCGAGCGACGAGCTGCAGGAGAAGTTCCTCGCCGGGGCGAAGGCGCTAAAACTAGTCGAACTCAAAGGACACCGCAGCGTCGGCGGGATCCGCGCGTCGATCTACAACGCAATGCCGCGCGAAGGAGTGGAGACGTTGGCGCGGTTCATGGAGGAGTTTGCGAAGCGGAGCTAGGTTGGTGGCGATCGGCTATCGACCGGAGTGTTGTCAGGAAATCACCCGTTAGCCGCCGCTGCCCCAGCGGCGCGCTTCAAACGGCCCAGCACTGCTCGCGCCGGTCGGGGACCGGCGGCTAACGAGGCAGGCCGATCGCGCGGCTCGTGCCGACAGCCGACAGCCGATAGCTGACAGCCAAAGCGCGTGCTACACTTAATCCATGGCTGGAAATTCCTTCGGACAGGCCCTGCGGATCACCACGGCGGGTGAGAGCCATGGGCCGGGCAATATCGTGATTATCGACGGCGTGCCGCCCGGCATTCCGCTGAGCGTGGAGGATTTGCAGGTCGATCTCGACCGCCGCCGCCCCGGCCAAAGCGCCATCGTCAGCCAGCGCGACGAGCCCGACGTGCCGGAGATTTTTTCCGGCGTCTTCGAGGGGCTCACCACTGGCACCAGCCTGGCGATCCTGATCCGCAACCGCGACCAGCGGAGCCGCGACTACGACGACATCAAAGACCTCTACCGCCCCGGCCACGCCGACTTTACGTTCGACGCCAAGTACGGCCGGCGCGACTACCGCGGCGGCGGGCGTTCCAGTGCCCGCGAGACGACCGCTCGCGTGGCGGCCGGCGTCGTCGCCAAGAAAATCCTCGCCGCCGCGTTCGGCGGCCGCGTGCTGGGTTACGTCGTGCAAGTCGGCGACGTCAAAGCGTCGATCGCCGATCCGGCCGCGGTGACGCTCAGCGACGTAGAGACCCTGCCCGACGGCACGCCCAACGTGGTCCGCTGCCCCGACCCGGCCGCCGCCGCACGGATGATCGCGCTGATTGAAGAAGTACGCAAAGACCAGGACTCCATCGGCGGCGTGGCGGAGATTGTGGCCACCAACATTCCGGCCGGCCTCGGTGAACCGGTGTTCGACAAGATCAAGGCCGACCTGGCCAAAGCCCTGTTCAGCCTGCCCGCCGTGCTGGGGGTCGAGTATGGCAGCGGGATCGCCTCCGCGCTATTGCGTGGCAGCCAGAACAACGACCGCTTCACTACCGAGGGTACCGCGTCGCCGCCGCACATCGTGACCGCCAGCAATCGCCACGGCGGGATGCTCGGCGGCATCACCTCCGGCATGCCGATCGTGCTGCGAGCCGCCGTGAAGCCCACCAGCAGCCTCTCGCAGGAACAGCCCACCGTTAATCGCAGCGGCAAGCCTGCCACAATCCGGACCAAGGGTCGGCACGACCCGTGCCTGCTGCCGCGTTTTGTGCCGATGGCTGAGGCGATGGTGGCGCTGGTGCTGGCGGATCATTGGCTAAGGCTGCGCGGACAGCGGGGTTGAGCGGCGTGCCACTGCTGGCACCAGGCGCAGTTCCCGTTAGCCGCCGCTGCCCCAGCGGCGCGGCACCTTCTAACGGCCCGGCACCGCTCGCGCCGGTCGGGGACCGGCGGCTAACGGGGCCTATTTTGTCGTGCTGGGACTTCAATAGCTATGCTTTCCCCCGGCCAATCGCTCTAGGTGCCGCGGCCCGGAAATCGCTAGAATCCGCCGGCAATTTTTCTCTGTCCTCGTCCAATGCTAGCACCACGGAAGGGCCGGCCATGTGGGTCGTCGCCGAACGAACGCGCCGGCGGCTGTGTCGCGCGGGCTTTGTCGCCCTGTGCGTGTTGCCGACGGTTTGCGTGGCGGGCTGGATCGTCGCACAGCGCCTGCCCGGCCGCGCGGTGGCTGCGAGTGAGGCGCTGGGATCCCAGTTGGGCGCCCGCGTCACGATCGGCGCGCTCCGCGAGCCGCAACCCGGCGTGACGTACTTCGATCAAGTTGACATCACCGACGCCCTGAGCCGGCGCAAGATCGCGCACATCGACCGTCTGGAAGTCCACCGCGTGAGCTCCGGCTGGCTGGTGCGGGCCGAAGGGGCCAACCTGCGGCCGCAAGGTGACGATCTGTGGCGCCTGCTCGCGCAGTGCATCGCGCCGACCGCAGCCAGCCCCACATTGCCGGTGCAGTTCTTTGCCGACCGCGTGACGATTGCCGGCGGTGCTTCGTCGGCGAGCCTGCTGCAATGCAACGCCACCTTGGAAGCCTCGCAAGACGTGCCGCGACTCACCGTCAGCTTCCGGCTGCCGGGCCCGGATCGCTCGCCGCCGATTGCGTTGGAACTTGCACGCAGCGCCAACGGCTCGCTCGGCATCAAGCTCGACACGCACGACGCCGAGTTGCCCGCAAGCGTGATGGCGCTGGTCGCAGCCGACGCCGCGCGACTAGGGCCGGCGGCGACGTATCGCGGTCGCGGGACGTTCGATGAACTGCCTGCTGGTGTCACAGGACAATTAGGGGGGCGCTTCGCGGCGATTGATCTGGCGGCGCTGGCGAAGGGGGCCCTGCCGGCCGAACTGTCGGCCACCGGCGCGGCCACGCTGGAACTCTCGGCCGCTCAATTTCGCGACGGACGCCTTATCAAAGCGGTCGGGACATTGCGCGCCGGGCCGGGCACGGTTAGCCCGCAGTTGATTGAAGGAGCCGCCGAGCAACTCCGTTTGGTCGGATTGCCCGAGACGCGACGCGCTCCGGCTGGCGGCACGATCGCCTACGAGCAACTGCACTTCGACTTCACGCTCGACGCCGAGGGGCTGCGACTCACCGGCCGCTGCGGCGGCGCAGTGGCCGGCACGGTGATGACGCGGGCCGACGGACGCGCAAGCCCACTGCTGGCCGAAGCTCCCACAGAGATCCGCCCGATCCCCGTCACCGCCCTGCCCCGGCTGTTTTCGGCCTCCACCACGATCGATTGGGTCCCCGCCACCAAGCAGAGCCAGTGGCTGCTGGGGAAACTGCCGGTGCGGGACACAACGCCGCAGCGGTAGACATCCGCGAAGAGCGACATCGGGAATACTCGCTCACCCGTTGGTCGAACTCCATGGCATGAGTCGTCAACGAGTGCAAATCACGTTGCAGGGAATGTTCAGGGCCACATTCTGGACCGGAGTATTTGCGGCCGCGGGCAGCAGCTACCTCCGCGAAAGGCTGAGTTGGAATAGCACGTTCATCGCGTTGTTGTGCGTGATCCTTGGAATGACGAGCGGGCTGATGGCGGTTGCCGTACTACGAGGGCGTCGCACCGGATGGCGAGCAGTGTTAGTGGCGGGTGTCGTTTCCATCCTGCTCGTGGCGATCACGACAAACCGCTGATGCCGCCTTGGCCTGTTCCATCGCCATTTTCTCGGGAATAACGCACTGTCGGCCCGCAGGCCCCTGCCCTTCGTCCGCCTATACACTCGGATGCTCCCTGGCTTATAATAGACGCTGCTGCTGAACCACGCTGCCGGCGGAGATCCTTCCCGCCTGAACCGCCGGCCTCTTGATCCCCTGCCTTGCCGAGCGTGTGCGCCATGCCGCTTTCCAACGGTCAACTCGCACAGGTGAGTACTCAGTACTCAGTACTCGGTACTCAGTACTCGGTACCCAGCCAAGCAAGGGCAGGCAAGTCATGGACCCGCCGTGGTGGGCTGCCCATGGCACCTTGCGCCGGTCGGCTCATCGGTTGGGCACTCTGCCTCCTTTCCCTCGCCGGTTGCAGCCAGGACGAAATCACCCAATACCGCGCCCCCAAAGATCCGCCGCTCCCCCAATGGGCGGCCGAGCGGGGCCCGCGGCAGCGGATGCTTGCGGCGATCATTTCGTATGGCGAGAAAACCTGGTTCTTCAAGTTCATCGGGCCGGATGAATTAGTGACTCGCGAGGCGCCGGCATTCGAGCGCTTCGTCCGCTCGATCCGGTTCACGGAGAAGGCGGATCGTCCCGTCACCTGGGAGACGCCGCCGGGTTGGACGGACCTCGGCCCCAGCGGCGAGCGTGTGGCGACGCTCCGCGTCACGGCAGACGGACAGAAGGCCGAATTGACCGTCACCGCCTTAGGGCCTGAGGCGAACAGCGTGCTGGCCAACGTCATTCGCTGGCGGCGGCAACTGGGATTGATGGATCCGATCGGCGAGAACCAACTGGGCCAGTTCGTGGCCCAGTTCAGCACCTCGGCCGGGCCGGTGGTGATGGTCGATCTGACCAGCGCGGCAATGGTCGCCCGCGGTCCGGCGGAATCGCCTGCGGGACCGGCGGAGAGCCACCCCAGAGGGCCCACAGGGCCGCGGGTTTCCGGCCCGGCCGCCGTGGCCCCGGCCGCCACTGAGCACGTAGAATATCAATTGCCCCCGGGCTGGGTCGCCAAGCCTGGGCTAAGCCGGTTTGCCGTGGCTGGGTTTGTCGTGGGGCCGGAACGCGACGGCATCACCGTCACCGTCACTCCGCTGGCGGGTGCGGCCGGCGGGCTGGAAGCGAACGTGAACCGGTGGCGCGGCCAGGTGGGGCTCGAACCGGCCGATTTAAAGGAATTGGTAAAAACCGACGCCCGGAAGTTGCAGATCGATAATCGGCCAGGGATCTTGATCCGGGTGGTCGGAGCTAAGTCCGCAGACGCCGAGCAACGAGCGATTCTCGGCGCCATGACCATCCACAGCGGCACAAGCTGGTTCATCAAGATGACCGGTCCGGCGGACGCGGTGTTGAAGCTGGAAGAACCATTCGCCAGGTTCGCGGAGTCGGTGCGGTTCAAGTCGGCGGCCGATAAAGAACCCGTTGAAGACGTCAAGGAAGAGTAGATCCTTGCAAAGATATTTTTGAACCACAGAGACACAGAGGCACAGAGTAGCTTTTGAAAGATGCGGCATTAGCAAGGCCGTTGGCTGTTCCAGTTTTTCGCGTTTTCGCTCTTTCGTGTTTTCGCGATTCTTCCACGTACTATCGCCCCATCCCAACGACTTCCTGTCCGTGACGAGTCATGAGTAAAGCACTCGACGCAATTCTGATGGACAACCCTCAGCGGAAGGGTGGGAAGACCGCGGAGCCGCGCGGAACGTGGGATACGGTCAAGCAGTGGCTCAGGCCCATTTCGTCATTGAAGCTGACGGTGGTGCTGTTCGGGTTGTGCATGGTGCTGGTCCTCGCCGGCACGCTGGCTCAAGTGGACAGTGGCATCCAGTCGGTGGTGGCGAAATATTTTCGCTCGATGTCAATCATCTGGATTCCGCTGCAAGTTTTCTTTCCGCGCGACTGGCATATGCACGGATCGTTTCCCTTTCCCGGCGGTTGGCTGCTGGGCCTGGCACTTCTAGTCAATCTGCTCGCGGCGCATGTGGTGCGATTCCGGGTGGATATCAAGAGAATCGGCATCTGGATGATTCACGTCGGTGTGATCTTGCTGATCGTGGGCGAACTCGTCACCGGCCTGTTTCAAGTCGAGTCGCGGATGGATATTTTGGTCGGCTCGTCCGCCAATTTTGTTTATCAGCCCAGCGCCATCGAATTGGCGATGGTCAAATCGGGGGCTGGCAAGGAAGATCAAGTGGCCGTGATCCCCGAGCATATCCTCAAATCGGGGCAGCGGATCACGCACCCCGATTTGCCGCTGGACGTCGTCGTCGACCGCTATATGTCTAATTCGGAAATGGTCAACCCTGGCGTCGGCAAGCACCAGCCGCTAACGGCCGCGCAATGGGCCGCGGCCGTGCCGATCGAAAAAGCCGAAGTCTCCGGCGCTGACCCAGAGCAGATCATCGACGCCCCCAGCGCGTACATCACGCTCAAGAAAAAAGGCTCCGACGAGTCGCTGGGAAAATTCCTGGTATCGATCTGGCTGTCGCGCCAGGATCCGCCCATGCCGCGCACCGTAATCGTGGACGGCCAGAAGTACGACTTGTTCCTGCGGTTCAAACGCGAGTACAAGCCGTACACGTTGAGCCTGCTGGAGTTCAAGCACACAGACTATGAAGCGACCAACGTCCCGCAGACTTTCTCCAGCCTGGTGCGCCTGGAAGATCCGACGCGCCAGGAAAACCGCAAGCTTAAAATCTGGATGAACCACCCCCTGCGGCACGCCGGCGAAAGCTTCTACCAGGCCGATTTCCGCCCCGACGACATGGGTACCGTGCTGCAAGTGGTGCGCAATCCGGGCTGGCTGCTGCCGTACATTTCCTGCACGCTGGTCGGCCTGGGCATGCTGGTTCATTTTGGCATTCTGCTGGTCCGCTTCCTACGTAGGAGCCTGGCACTATGAAACTCTTGCTGTGGCTGCTGCTGCCGATTGTGGTGCTCAACGCCGCCGGCTATTTGATCGTCACCGCCGCGCGGCCCGAGCGCGACAAGGCGGACGAAATGCACGTGCGCGAATTCGGCGCCATCCCAGTGATGCACGAGGGACGCGTCAAGCCGCTCGACACGGTGGCCCGCGTGTCGCTGATGATCGTTTCCGGCCAGCAGATGAGTTACACCGACCCCGATGGCAAAGAGCAGCCGGCGATCCGCTGGCTGCTGGAGGTGATGTCCACCGGCCCGCGCCGCATCGCCGCCCGCAACGAGCGTGCCAAGGATTTCTCCGACCCGGCGCTCAAGCTCCAGGTGTTCCGCATCCCGAACGACCAGTTGCTGGGGCTGCTGGGGCTGGGGCAGACAAAACGCCCCGGCTTGCGTTTTTCGCTCGACGAAATCCTGCACGGCGATCCGATCCATGCCGCGAACAGGAAGGAAGACGAACCGGAATCGAACTTCACCCGGCTGGCCGAGCGGGTCAATGTGGCACGCAACAAGAAGCGGTCGGGGCAGAAGCTCAGCGAGTTTGACGCCAAGGTGCTGGAACTGCAATCCAAGCTGGAGTTGTATGCGGGCATCGCCAGCCTGCAGCTTCCCAATGCGATTCCGCCGCAGGTCGAAGGAGACAAGTGGCAAACGCTGGCCGATGCGGTGCAAACGCAGGCCAACGCCCAAGCCGAGGGAAACACATCCGACAATGAGAATGCCCGCCGGTTTGCCGGCCTGCTGGGAAGCTTTGCCGGCGGGCGGACTACCGCGTTTAACGCCGGAGTGACCGACTATCTGGCCGGGCTCGACAAGCAAATTGCCGGCGATCTGCGGGGCAGCCGCGTGGAGATGCACTTCAATCAGTACGCGCCGTTTCTTAAGTGCATGGTGCTGTACGTGGGTGTGTTTCTACTGGCAGTGCTGGGGTGGCTGGTCGATCCGCTAGGGTGGTCAAAGCCGGTATGGTGGTCGGCCTTTGGGCTGATGTGCGTCACGCTAATTGTGCATACGTTTGCCATCGGAGCCCGGATTTATATCCATGGCCACCCACCGGTTACGAATCTGTATACTTCAGCGATCTTCATCGGTTGGGCCGTGGTAGTATTTGGGCTCGTGCTTGAGATACTCTTCCCAAAGGGCATCGGCACAGCAGTGGGTGCGGTAATCGGATTTGTGACGTTGATCATCGCCCACCATCTGGCGATGGACGGCGACACGATGGAGCCGGTGCGGGCGGTGCTCGACACGAACTTCTGGCTTTCCACGCACGTCATCTGCGTGACGCTGGGCTACGCGGCGACGTTTCTGGCCGGCACGCTCGGGGCGGTGTTCATCCTGCTGGGCGTCTTCACGCCGGTGCTGGACCGCGACGTGGCGAAGATTCTCGGCTCCATGATTTACGGCGTCGTCTGCCTGGCCATGCTGTTGAGCTTCGTGGGCACGGTGCTCGGTGGCATCTGGGCCGATCAATCGTGGGGCCGCTTCTGGGGCTGGGATCCGAAGGAAAACGGGGCCCTGTTGATTGTGATCTGGAACGCCCTGGTGCTGCACGCCCGCTGGGGAGGCATGCTCCGCCCGCGCGGCGTGGCGGTGGCCACGGTGTTCGGCAACATCGTGACGAGCTGGTCGTGGTTCGGCGTGAACATGCTGGGCATCGGCCTGCACGCCTACGGGTTCATCCCCGCCGCCGTGTTCTGGATGGGCGTAACCTGGACCGTGCATGCCCTGCTGATCGGCCTGGGCCTGCTGCCGACGCGCTTCTGGTGGAGCACCATTGCCGCCTCGAGCCGCCCCGCCCTGACCGGCCCGCGGCCGGTGAAGGTGATCGACGCAATCGTCGTAGGGCAACCGGCGCGAGGGTAACAGGCTCCGCCGAAGTGTGTCCCATCACTAGCCCGAATCGCAAGCAAGGGGGCATCGCTCTCCAGCTTTCACACCGCATAAAACAAAAATCTTCTTTGCGACCTTCGCGCTCTTCTGTTCAAGAACAAAAAGCTTGAACAGAAGTTCGCGAAGGACGCGAAGAAGGTGTGGAAGAATTACGGAAAAATTTTCTGTTCCGTCTCTCGCTTGCGCTTTGGGCTAGTGACGAGCGATCGTTCAATTGCCCTCGCGCCGCACCAGGCGCAGCCCTTCGCCGCGCCAGCGGGTTTTTAAATCTTGGCGGGTCCAGCGGTCGCGGCCCAGGGCCGGGTCGCCGACTTCGACGCGGCCGGAAGTATCAACGCCAAATAGCACTACCGCGTGGCCGATTCCTTGCGACCAGGGCCAGCGCCCTTCGGCCGGGTCGTCGGTCGCTTCCAAACGGATCCGCAGCAGCACCGGGCCGGCGCGGCTTGAGAGCAGATCGTCCACCGTGCCGCGGACCAGCTCGATCCGCCATGGCGTGCCGGCGGTTTTGATTTTTAGCCCTCGATAGAGTCCCAGCGACGGAGTGCCCCACTCGCTCGTCAGGCACAGGCCGATCATCTCCTGCTCGGTGGCGGCAAGGCCATGCAGCCGCAGCAACGTCGCCGCGCTGGCCGGGCTGCACGACGCGGGGCACGATTGCAGACAAATGCCGTCGGGCGTCCATGCATCGTTGGCGCTCACCGCGGGGCCGATGAAATTACAGGCCACGCTGTAGACGCCAAGCCCGAGCAAGCCGATCAAAAATGGCCACCGCCTCCAACGCGGCACGCAGCTTTGTCCTGCCATCACGCCGGCCAGCGCCGCCAGCGCCAACGCGATGCCGTTGCCCAGGAGGATGGCGTTGGACAGCGGCAGCACCGACGTGACCAGCAGCTTGCCATGCACGAACCAGCCGTATAGGCAAACGAACAGCACGCTGCCGCCGGCCAAGCCCAGCGAAACCCAACGCGGGCGCCGCAGGGCAAGCCGCCAACAACCGAAGAACAATCCGGCGCAAACCGCCGCCAGAACCAAGCCGCCGGCGAGCAGATCGTACATGCCGATCATCCGATCGGAACAAGAGAAATTAGAACCTTTGAACACCAGCCGCAAACGCCAGAAAGGGAGCGGGGCGGAATTTTACCACAATTGCCGACAAATTCATGCGCCAACAACGCCTTCAATCGTATCGACCGGAATATAATGCGTCTCCGAGAACTTTACATCAAGGACCGCATGTTGCACGATGCTCTGAATGTTCAACGGGAGCGTTTCAACGGTACGGGGTATCGAAGGATACCCTATCTGGAAGTAGCCAACTGGCCGGTGAGTTTGAAGGTGGGCATCGAAGACAAACAAACCGCATGATGCACGCTGCTGCACACCTGCCAGATACGAATCATATTCCTTCTTGTACTTCTCAACTACGGCCATACGCTCGAAGGTTATGTACTCTCTCCCTTCGGATAGGACATGCCCCACGCAGCACTCGATCGTGCTCTTCAAATGTGTGAGGATAAAGTCATCGACCAACTCCGCGTCTTCAAGCGAACTTCGGAGACTACGTGGAAGCGCACCGTCACCAATTGACTGGAACAATGCCAAGTATCCACTGCGATCAGCGGCGAGCCACAGCCAGTTTCGCCCAAGTTCGTCGTCATCAAGGTTCGTCATGCTCTACCATGGTCACGGTACGCTGCTGCCAATGTATTGCGAACCCATTAATTTCGGGCGTGAGGAATGATAATACTTGGGAGATTGGACAAGGTTGCTGAAATAACAAAGGAGAACCAAGTTCGTCACCTGCGTCTCCGTTACCTCTGTTTCCTCCTATTCTAAACATTCGCCGTGTCCTGTTGGCGCGTGATGCATCCGCTCTGCAATCGTGCCTAACTTCCGCCTTTCCTTCCTTCGCGACCTTCTGTTCAAACCTGCGTCCATTGTCGCAGGCTCGTTCAGATCACCGATACACGGTGCTAAGCGTCTCCGTCCAGCCGACGACGGGCACGTCGGGAGCGACGAGGAACAGTTCGACGCGGCGGTTCTTTTGCCGCTCGGGGCCGCTGTTGTTCGCAGCCACCGGTTGATACTGGCCGAAGCCCGCCACGCCCATTTGGGTTTCGGAGACGCCGCAGACGCGGAGGAAGTCGGCCACCGCCAGGGCCCGGCCGGCGCTTAGGTGCCAGTTGTTGGGATATTCCTCGCGGACGTCGGGGCCTTTGATCCGTTCGTTGTCGGTGTGCCCGACGACCATCAGCCGCAAGCCCTTCGCGTCGGGCGAACGGAGGATGCCGGCAAACTGGGTGAGCATTTCCTTGGCGTCAGGCAGCAACTGCGCCTCGGCCGTGTTGAACAGCACGTCGGTGTCGAGCTTGCCGACGCCCGTCTGGGGATCGTAATTGAGGAACGGGTAGCGGCGGGCCAGGGCCGCCAGTTGATCGCTCACACCCGCCGGCAGCCGGCCCCCGGTGCCGGAGAGCTTGCGGTATAGGGCCTGCCGCTCTTGCTCGTACACCGCCAGCCGCTGCACGTTGGCCTTGTTCTGCTTGTCGAGCGCGGCCAGTTCCCGTTCGGCGGCGATCAACTGATCCTCGACGCTGCGGCGATGGGCATTGAGGTTGGCAATCTCCGATTGCTGCGAGTCGGTCTGCTCGCTGAGCCGGCGGAAGCGAGCCTGCACGGCGGAGAATTGCGACTCGGGCATCCACGTGCAGCCGCCTGCGGCGAGCACGGAGACCCCCAGCGCGATCCCCAGACAATGGCGAAGCATGATTCGACTCCATTCGAACCGGCGGCCGGTAGAACGAATCCGTTCGGGCCGCGTCGGCTTAAGTTGTAGCGTGGGCGATTGCACCCACGAATCTTAATCAATGTCTAATGTCTAAGCCCGAATGACGAAGGAATGTCGAAATCCGAATGACTAAAAATCGTGCGCAGCTCCACCATTGGTCATTAGCATTTGGTCATTGGTCATTTTCCAATAACCGTGGGTGCAACTACCCCACACTACTTATTTCCCTTGAACATGTCGATCATCGCTTCCATCAGGCTGCTGTTGATCGGGTAAGCCTGATCCCAGCTCCAGATGTTCCGCATCATGTCGTACATCATCATGCCGATGACGCACAGCAGAGCCACGCACACGAACAGGCTCAGCACGTTCCAGATCGAATACGGAGCTTCCGGAATCGCCGGGGCCATCATCATGCCCGGGGCGCCTTGCATGCCGGGCATGCCGGCCGGAGCGGCGATCATGCCGGGTCCGCCGACCATCGTGTCCGCGCCGGAAACGTCTTCCTCGAGCATCCGCATGCTGGCGGCCGCGCCGGCCACTTGCGTCGGCGATTCGTCAAACCCTTCGAGGCTATCGAGCGCGATCACCTGCGAGCCGCTTTCCGACTCGTCGCCCGCGGTGGAAGACGGAGTGAGGAGGAAGTCGCCGTCGTCGGATTTCAACTGCGTGGCGGCCGAGACGTCGGCCTCGCCGCCGAGCGTGATCATGTCGTCTTCGCCCAGGACCAGCGAGGCCCCTTCGATGGTCGAGCCCCCCAACTCCATCGGCTCGTCGAGCGACAGGCCGCTGTCCGAGGGATCCATCAGCGAGATGCCGCTATCGCCCGGCTTGCCGGTGACGTCGCTGCCCGAGCCGCCGAGCACCAGGTCGTCGTCGCCGGAAAGGTCGATGGCCGAGCCGGCGATGTCGGAGCCCAGCGATTTATGGCTGAGGCTTTCGGGCGGCGCGATCTCTTCCCCCAAAGACAGGTTGCTGTCCCCCGCCTGGATCGGCGCGGTGATGGGCTTT
>JAIOQB010000301.1 GCA_021413585.1 Planctomycetia bacterium | reverse complement strand
ACGAACCCGCTGAGCCGAACCAACCAGCCGAAAGTGATCCACGGTTCTTTCTCGTCGCCGTGCTGTTTGAAGCGGGCCTGGGTGTGGTGGCGCTCGGCATCGGTTGGCTAGTGGGAGTGCAGCCGTTACAAACCTGGCACTTCACAATCGACGCCATCGGCTGGGGGATCGCCGCCACGCTGCCGATGCTCGTGGGTCTGTGGCTGATCAACCGCTTTCCAGTCGGGCCGCTCAAGGCACTCAAGCAACTGGTGGTTGAAGAACTGGTGCCCCGATTTCGAGGGTTGCGACTTTGGCAGTTGGCCGCCCTGGCGGCGGCGGCCGGCGTTGGCGAGGAACTGTTGTTGCGCGGATTGGTGCAAACAGGGCTGACCAGCCTGGCATCTCGCGCCCTGACTCCCTCGGCAGCCTCCGCCGTGGGACTGATTCTCGCCGGCCTGCTGTTCGGGCTGATGCACCCACTTTCAAAAACCTACGCCACGCTGTGCGTGCTGATCGGCCTCTACCTCGGCGCGATCTGGCTGGCCACCGGCAACCTGCTGGTGCCGGTGATTGCGCATGGGCTCTATGATTTTCTGGCGCTGGTGTATTTGCTGTCGCAATCGCCGAAGACAATGACCAACCAATAATCTTGTCCCTGGTTTTCGCCTTTTTCGTGTGCCACTGGCTTTGCCAGTGCCGGCGCCGCCAAGCCGCTCAACGCTTCTGAAATACTGGCAACGGACGGCGGTTTCGCTACAATTCTTGCCAACGGATCATGCCAGCCCGCCGGCAAATTTCTTACGTCCACATCCATGCGTTTACATCACCATCTCGACCAAGGGGGCACCCAGGAAACGTGCAAGAAGCCGTCGCGCGATCACGCTGACCGACGTTCTTGTAACAATCACTGCGCTTTCGCTATTGCTCTTGCTGCTGGCGCCAATGATTGGCTGCTCGCGGGAAAATCAACGGCAGCAAACGTGCGCACTTCGGCTAAAGCAACTGGCAACCACTTTCCACCTCTACCACGATAACAATCTAAAGCTGCCAACGTCCGCTTTTTATCAAGACCGGCAGAATTTGGCGCAAAAGGATGTGGAGTTGAAGACTGTGGTGCCTGGGAAAACAGGAAAAATGAAGAATTCCGCTCCTTACAGCTTTCTGGTGAGACTATTTCCGTACATCGACTTGAAACCGCCCCACAACGACTTGCCTTTTGACAAGAACGAAGCGTTTGCGCCGGAAAACTATACGTTGGCCGCCAAGTCGGTGCCTGGCTTCCTTTGCCCAAGCTTTAGCGGCAAACCAACGAGCCAGGCAGTCGATTACACGCCCCCCGCCGGCGTCGAAAAGCCCGCGCTGACGAACTACAAGGCGCTGGGCGCGACCACTCTGGCCTGCCTCCAGGATTTCACGTTTGTCGGCATGCCGTACTACAATGGTGGCGTCATTCACCCCCATGCGGCTTACAGTTTCAATAACCTTAGAGCGATTACCCAAACGGCCCTCCTCACTGAAACCAAGGAGCAGAAATACGCTGCCTGGTGGGATGGCACGACCGCTTCGATTCCGGGCTTTCACCCCGGCACCGGCAACGTGGGGGACGACCGCATGCCGTCTCCGCCCGTCGCCGCCCCCGCGCTAAACATTGAGGCGAGCGGCACCCAAAAGAGCTTCATCACGCACGATCAATTCGGAGGCAAGGAAGACATGCAATGGGGGCCCAGCAGCGACCACCCGGGGCTGGTAAACCATGCGATGGTGGGAACCGAAGTTCGAGCGATCAGCAATGATATCGACCCGGTCGTCTATAGCGCGCTTATTTCTCGACGCGACGATGACAATCGCCCGCTGGAGGATTTTATCAAACAAAATAGGTAGCGCTGGCACTAACACCATCGCGACGCGATCGGCCGCTACCCAATCGGCCACTGCCGCCCGAGCGATTCTTTTTGCAGGGCCACAAGTTGCCGAATGCCGCCGCGGGCCAGGTTCAATAACGCGGCCAGTTCGTCGTCGCTAAACGTGGCCTCCTCGCCGGTCCCTTGGACTTCGACATAGCGGCCGCTGCCTGTCATCACGACGTTCATGTCCACGGCAGCGTCAACGTCTTCGACGTAGTCCAGGTCCAACACCGGCCGGCCGTCAACGATGCCGACGCTTACGGCCGCTACGCTATCGGTGAGCGGGTGCCGTTTGGGGTCGGGCAATTTGACGCTGCGGACGGCGTCGCACAAGGCGATGAACGCGCCGGTGATGCTGGCGGTGCGCGTGCCGCCGTCGGCTTCGAGCACGTCACAATCGATGGCGATCGTCCGTTCGCCCAGGGCCGAAAGGTCGATCACTGCCCGCAGGCTGCGGCCGATGAGGCGTTGAATCTCAGTCGTTCGGCCGTCGGTTTTCCCTTCGCGCTCTCGCGATTTGCGCGGGCTCGTGCTGCCCGGCAACATGCTGTATTCGGCGGTGACCCACCCCTGCCCTTTGCCCACGAGCCACGGCGGCACGCGCTCATCGACGCTGGCCGTGCAAAGCACCGTCGTCCGCCCCGCCTGAATCAACACGCTCCCCGGCGCCGGGCGCGTAAACTTTCGTTTGATCTTCAGCGGACGGAGTTCATCGGCCTTCCGGCCATCGTGGCGAGTTACAGACATTTTTTTCATTCACCACGGAGACACAGAGGAAAACAAACAACGTCGAATGCCTAAGCTCGAATGACGAAAGAATGACGAAGTCCAAAATCCAAAACTCCTTCCGTCACTCCTTCTTCGCGCTCTTCGCGACCTTCTGTTCAAAATTCCTTTTTGTTGAACAGAAGATCGCGAAGGACGCGAAGAGTTTCTATGTTTGACGGTCTCCGTGCCTCCGTGGTGAACTTAATTCTTGGCGCCATTCGAAGGCCCCAGCAGCCACGCCAGGATTCCCTTCTGCACGTGCAGCCGGTTGCCGGCTTGAGCGACTACTACGCTCTGCGGGCCGTCGATTACTTCGTCGGTCACTTCTTGCCCTCGGCAGGCGGGGAGGCAGTGCATGAAGCAGGCGTCTTTGGGGGCGGCGGCCATCAGCTTGGCGTTCACTTGATACGCGGCGAAATCCTGTTCGCGCTGCTCGCGTTCGGCTTCCTGCCCCATGCTGGTCCAGACGTCGGTATAGATCGACATCGCGCCGCGGACCGCTTCAAACGGATCGTGAACCACCGTCACGTCCGCCCCGGGCACTTGCGTCTTGATGCGGGCGAGAAAAGCGGCGTCGAACTCGTAGCCGGGCGGGATCGCGGCCACGAACTTCATCCCCAGCCGCGCCGCGCCCGTGGCCAGGCTGCGGGCCACATTGTTGCCGTCGCCAACCCACACCAGCTTGCCGCCGGCCAGTTTGCCATACCGTTCTTGCAGCGTGTACAGGTCGGCCAGCGCCTGGCAAGGGTGCGACAAATCCGTCAGCCCGTTGATCACCGAGCAGGTGGAATGCTCCGCCAGATCGAGCACCGTCTGGTGCTTGTACGTCCGGACCACGATCGCGTCGACATATTCGCTCAGCACGCGGGCGAAGTCGGCCACGCTTTCGCGCTGGCCGAAACCGACGTCGGTCCCCAAAAACATGCTGCCGCCGCCGAGATGTATGATGGCGGCCTCAAAGCTCACCCGCGTCCGCAGCGACGGCTTGTCGAACAGCAGCGCCACCACCCGGCCGGGGAGCAGCGGCTCGCGAATGCCACGGGCCAGCTTGGCCTTCAAGTCGCGCGACAACTCGAAGATGCGTTCGATTTCCGGAGTGGAAAGTTCAAAGACTGCCAACACGTGTCGCATCGGATGGTCACTTTGAAAAGGTGGGAGAAAACGAAAGTAAGTCGCCGCACGTCCCTGCCAGTTCACTCAACAGGCCAGTTCACCAAAGAAAGCGGGCTGGCCAGCTCAGCCGGCCGGCAAGCTCTTGACCACTTCGGCCAGAATGTCGCATCCCTCGTGCGCTTCGGCATCGGTGAGCGTCAGAGCCGGCAGCAGGCGGATCACAGTGTTGTGCGTGCAATTGACCAGCAGCCGCCGCTCCAGGCATCCTTTGACCACCGGAGCGCCGTCGCGCATCAGCTCCAGCCCGATCATCGCGCCCAGCACGCGCACCTCGCGCACGGCGTCACACTGCCGCGACAGTTCCGTCAATCGCTGCTTGAATAACTCGCCAATGGCCTTCCCGCGGGCAAGCAAGTTCTGGTCGTCGATCATTTCCAGCGTTGCGATGCCCGCCCGCGCCGCCAGCGGATTGCCGCCGAACGTGGCCGCGTGCATGCCGGGCCGCAGGCTCAAGGCGATCTCGGGCGTCGTCAACAGCGCGCCCCCCGCCACGCCGCCGCACACCGCCTTGGCCAGCGTCATCACGTCGGGCACGACGCCAAAATGCTGATAGGCAAACCACTCGCCCGTGCGGCCGCAGCCGGTTTGAACTTCGTCGAACATCAACAGCAACCCTCGTTCGTCGGCAATGCGGCGCAGGCCGGCCAGAAAACCGTCGGGGGGCAGGTTCACGCCCCCTTCCCCCTGAATCGGTTCGATCAGGATCGCGGCCGTTTCGTCGTCGACCAATCGCTCCACCGCGGCCAGATCGCCGAATGGGGCGTAAACGAACCCGGCCATCAATGGGCCGAGCCCTTCGTGATACTTGGGCTGAGCCGTGGCGGTAGTGGCCCCCAGCGTCCGGCCGTGGAAGCCGCCGGAGAACGTGATGATCTTGTAGCGATGCTTGGGGCTGCCGTGCAGCCGGGCCAGCTTGATCGCCGCCTCGTTCGCCTCGGTTCCCGAGTTGCAGAAGAAGGCTTGCCCACCGAAGCTGCGCTCGGACAGCGCCTTCGCCCACAGACCCTGGGCTTCGGTGTACCAAGTGTTGGGAACGTGAATCAGCTCCGCCACCTGCTTCTGCACCGCTTCAACCACCGGCGCGGGGCAATGCCCCAGCAGGTTGCATCCCCAGCCGGGAAACAGGTCGAGATACCGCGCGCCGTCGCTATCCCAAACGTGCGAACCCTCGCCGCGCACCAACACGACGGGAAACCGTCCGTAGTTGGGCACGACGTATTGGCGGAACAGGGCGATGGTTTCGTCGGTGGTCATTTCAGATTTCAGATTGCAGATTTCAGATTTCAGATTGGACGGGCCACATCGCACTTCACACATCGCACTTCACACATCGCACATCCTACGCGTCTCGCACAATTTCCGTACCGACTCCCTGGTTCGTGTAGATTTCCAGCAGCAGCGAGTGGCGCAGGCGGCCGTCGATGATGTGGATCTTGCCGACGCCCCGGTCGAGCGAGGCCAGGCAGGCGTCGATCTTGGGGATCATGCCGGAGTTGATCGCACCGCTCTTGAGCAGATCGCGGGCCTTCGCGGCGGTGAGCGTGCTGACCAGCGAATTCGGGTCATCGCGCTGGCTGCGCACGCCGTTGACGTCGCTTAAGAAAATCAGCTTTTCGGCGCCCAAGGCCTCCGCCACCGCGTTGGCCGCCGTGTCGGCATTCACGTTGAGCTTCTGGCCATGCTCGTCGATTGCCATCGACGGAATCACCGGCACGGTGCCGGCGTAGCAAAAGTTCTCGATCGTCGCCCGGTCGACGCGCGTCACCTCGCCGACAAAACCCAGGTCGAGTGGTTGGCCGTCGTCGCCGGCGATCTCAGCCCGGCGGCCGAATAGGACATTCGTCGTGCCGAAGTTCAGCGGCATCGACCGGCCGCCGTAATCTTCGATCTGCTTTGCGATCGACTCATTGTTGTCGCGGGCGAGCACTTGCTCGACAATTTTCAGCGTCGCTTCGTCGGTGTAGCGGCGTCCCTGGATGAAGCGGGGCTCCAGGCCGGCCGCGGCCATTGCCCGGCTGATCGCCGCGCCGCCGCCATGCACCAGCACGGGCCGCATGCCGACGGTCTCCATGAAGACCACGTCGATCAGCAAGTGCCGCAGGGCATTCGGGTCTTCAATGACGCTCCCGCCGAGCTTGATGACCGTGATCTTGTCGCGCAGACGGCGTATCCAGCCGAGGGCTTCGATCAGAACGTCGGCTTTCTGGATCGCTTCTTCCAACGCGGAGACTCCG
>JAIOQB010000300.1 GCA_021413585.1 Planctomycetia bacterium | reverse complement strand
GAAATCCTTGCTGAGCAATCCTAGGCAGGTGGAGAGGAGCGGAGTGCCTGAAGAAGAGTTCTTCCAGGCGCAAAAAAACCTTCCCGAGTGCCCGCTTGCGGCCTTGCTCTAGGAGCAGACCCTACTCAGAACGGCGTGGCCGCGTCGCGGCCCGCCAGGAAGCTTGGCATCTCGGGAAGGCCATAAGCATTCTGCCACCTGATAGCAGCCTTGGCAAGTTCGCACCCCCCGATGGCTGGGGTGTGCGGCACCGAAACGTCGATTGCCTACCAGAAAAGCGGAATAAAAAATCTGCGCCGCGGCTCGCCCGGCTTGTTGGTCTCGGACTGGTTGTCGAGATAATCCAGTTTCGATTCCAACGCACTAAGGCAGCCATGTTGTGCGGCGTGCCGCACCGACCGGACGGCGTCAAAATGGCCACCCTGGTCGCCCACCGATCCGCTTTCTTTGGTCAAAACGTCACATCGCGTTGCACTAACCATGATTTACCTGCCTTCCCTGTTGCCGACCTCGGCTATTTCGCCCTGTGTTCCACCGCAAAGCGAGAGGTCGATAACTCTAAGACTCATTACGCCCCCAGCTGGTTCCCGGTTCGGTCCTTCTGGAGCAGCTACAGCCGAAAGTTTGGCACTCCCCGGCCCGAAAGGGGATTTCCCGAAATCCGGTTGGCGCAATGGAAATGCATTTTCCGTGCCAAGCGAAGCGACGAGGGGCGATCGAGCGCCCGAAACGCCGCTGGGAATGCAGCCTTACTGCGACTGGCCGTTGCCGGACGCGTGACCGTTGGAGGGTGTCGCCAGGTCGGGCCGCAGGGCGGCTGCGGGACCGATCGCCACCTGATGACCGTGGTTGTTCAGGTGTTGATTCAAGTGGTGCGGCCGCACGGTCACGTCGTCCTGCGTGATCCGCGCCATGTCCGCCGCGGGGATCCGGCAATGGACCGTTACACGGTTTTCCTGGTACCGCTGCGAGAGGACTTCGCCATGCCGCGACAGATACGCCAGCAGTCGGCCGTTGCCCGCGTCGGTTTCAACGTCCACGTCGATGAAGGGCCGGCTGAGGGCATCGCTCACCTCATGGGCCAGGTTTCCGACACCGTCGCCCGTACGAGCGCTGATGCGGATCGCATGTGGGTAGCGGGCCATGAGGGCCGCGACTCCAACTCCCCGATCCGCGCCGTCGATCTTGTTGAGCACCAACAGCGTGTCTTTTTCCTGAATGCCAATCTCTTCCAACACGCCGTAGACGGCCGAAATCTGCTCCAATGCCGCCGGGTTGCTGGCGTCGGCGACGTGCAGCAACAAGTCCGCCTGCCGGGCTTCTTCCAGCGTGGCCTTGAAGCTGGCGATCAGGCCGTGTGGTAGGTCACGAATGAAGCCTACGGTATCGCTCAGCAACACGGGGCCCCAGCCAGGCAACTGCCACCGCCGGGTGCGTGTGTCGAGCGTGGCGAACAGCTTGTCCTCGGCCAGCACGCCCGCCTGGGTCAGCCGGTTCATCAGCGTGCTCTTGCCGGCGTTGGTGTAGCCGACGAGCGACACGGTTCGATGCGAATTGCGGGCGGCCACGGTCCGCTGCTTGCGAGCCTGCACGACGGCCAACTCGCGGCGCAAGTCCGAGATTTTCTTTTCAACCAACCGGCGGTCGACTTCGAGCTGCTTTTCGCCCGGGCCGCGCATGCCGATGCCGTTTTTGATGCGCGACAAGTGCGACCACATCCGCTTCAGCTTGGGAAGCGAGTATTCCAACTGGGTCAGTTCGACGGCCAACCGGGCCTCGTTGGTCTGCGCACGGGTGGCGAAGATATCGAGGATCAACTCGGAGCGATCGAGCACTTTGATGCCCGTGGCCGATTCCAGGTTGCGGGTTTGGCCGGGCGACAAATCGTTGTCGAACAGAATGACGTCGGCGTCGTTCGCCTCGGCGAACTGACCGAGTTCTTCGACCTTCCCCTTACCAAGGTACGTGGCCGCGTCGGGCACCTGACGCCGCTGCGTGATGCGCCCCACCACATGTGAGCCGGCCGTGCGGGCCAATCCAGCCAATTCGTCCAGCGAATCATCCTCAAACTGATGATCCGGCAGGATCACACCGACGAGGATGGCGGCTTCGCTGCGAACCCCGTCGAGACGATTCATTTCCTTGGCGATGGCGAGTGCTCCTGAAATGGTGTTAGGCCGGTGATGTTGGCCGGTGGGAGGAATGACCGCTTCGCACCCACGCTGCCATTATAGCACGCCGGCAAGTTGCGGCCAGATTGTTAATGTTCTCGAAAGGACACGGCTCGTGTAAATCTGGTTCGCCTTGTGTGCCAGGCAGTTTCCGCACATGGACTAAACAAGTCAGTTTTCATCCCCCGCCAGCAAATGGCAATAGCTCTCATATCGCCGCCCGTCGAGCCGGCCATCGGCCACGGCGTCTTTGACCGCGCAGGGCTCTTCGTGCGTGTGGGTGCAGTCGGGAAACTCGCACAGGTCGACCAACGGCCGGAGGTCGCGGAAGTAGCCGGCCATCTCGGCCGGAATCACGTCCCACAATTGAAACTGGCGAATGCCCGGCGTGTCGACAACGTAGCCTCCTGAAGAAAGTGGAATCAGCGACGCCGTGGTGGTCGTGTGGCGTCCTT
This sequence comes from Planctomycetia bacterium, assembly GCA_021413585.1. Lineage (GTDB taxonomy): Bacteria > Planctomycetota > Planctomycetia > Pirellulales > UBA7805 > JAIOPX01. The sequence continues at coordinate 2,602 of JAIOQB010000300.1, read as the reverse complement.
TTTCCGTGTCGGCGCTGACTTCGCGCGTTTTCAAATCGAGTAGCGGATCGACGGCATTGAGCAGCGACGACTTGCCGACGCCACTTTGGCCGGCGACGACACTCTGGCGTCCGGCGATCAACTGCCGGAGGCGGTCGATATTCACGCCCGTCTTGACGGACAGTTGCAGCACCTCATAACCCATCTGGGCGAACACGCCGAGCGTGGGTTGCAGCGTGGCCGGATCGACGAGGTCGATTTTATTGACGCAGATCACCGACTGCACGCGCATCTTTTCAGCGGTGACGAGGAAGCGATCAATCAGGTGGGGTTTCAGGTCGGGTTCGGCGGCGCTGGTGACGATCAGCATCTGGTCGACGTTGGCGACAATCACCTGCTGTCGCCCGCGGCTGGTGCGGCTGAGCACTCCGTGCCGCGGCTCGACGCGCTCGATGATTCCTTCACTCCCTTCGGGGCGAAAGAAAACCCGATCGCCGGCGGCGACAACGTGCCGTTGATCCGTGGAGATGGTCTTGAGCAGCCGTCGCGTGGCGCAGGGCCAGATTTTGCCGTCGGCAGCTTGGACAGAGCTGATCAGCCCCTGCACACGCAGCACCCGGCCCGGAAGGCAGGTGGCGAGATCGACGTCATGCACTGCGGCGTCAGCGCCTTCGCCAGCGGGACCGCTGACAATGATCGTGCGCTTTCGCGACAGGTGCCCTTTGGCGCTGACGCGCTCGCCGCGGGGTTGTTCGTCGTCGCTGGTTTGATCCGCGGCGTAGCGGCGCGTGTGGCCGTGATCGCGGGCGCGCACTTCGCGATTCTTGCGGAACTCGGCCCGCACTTTGCGCGGCTTTTTGCCAGGTTCGTCCGTCATGCCCCCGCCGGCGGTGGCGGCGGACCAACGGCCCCCAGGTCCTGGGGAACGTAGTTGATCTGGAACCGGTGCTTGGCGATCGACAAACGATCGCCTGGGCTGAGCCGCTTTTCGGTCGTCGGCGTGTCGTTGACTTTGATGCCGTTGAGGCTCTTTAGATCGCGGACGTACCAATAACCGCCGTTGATGGTCAACTGGCAATGATGGGCTGATACGTTGGCGAACCGGAGCACAATGTCGCAGCTTTCGCGCCGGCCCACCAGCAGGCTTTTCTTGGTCAGCGGAATGACGTCTCCGCCACCGACCGGCACCAGTTCGCCATACTTGGATTCAGCCACGATGGTTACCCCTGCCAGATTTGCTTCCTGCACCAATGCCGCTGACTGGATTCGCAGATCAGGAAGACTTGGATTGTGCCGTGGTGATTCCTTTGCGACCGCTCGCCTGAGGCGTATAGTAGGGTCTGTTCAAACGTCCCAAGTTGCAGTCATTTCTCCACTTTAGGCATATCCTCCTTACGCGTCAATGAATCCACCGCCAACCACGGGTGAACTGACCAGTGAGGCCCCACCTTGGAGGGCCGCGGGGCTGCGCTACTATGCCTACAACTTCTACCTGCGCGAGCGGTTTGGCCAGCGAGTGCAGAAAGTCAGCCTCGACGCCGGGTTCACTTGCCCGAACGTGGACGGCACCGTGGCCACCGGGGGCTGCGTGTTCTGCGACAATCGGAGCTTCAGCCCCAGCCGGCGGCAGCCGCGGTCGACGATCACCGAGCAGTTGGACGAAGGGATGCGGCGGATCAAGCTGCGCTACCGGGCCGACAGCTTCTTGGCGTACTTTCAGCCCGCCACCAATACTTACGCCCCCGTTTCGCGGCTGCGGCCTTTGTTTGAAGAATCGCTGGCTCATCCCAAGGTGGTGGGGCTGGCGATCGGCACGCGGCCCGACTGCGTCGAGCCCGGCGTGCTCGACATGCTGAGCCAACTGGCGGAGAAGAGCTATCTCTCCGTCGAGTACGGCATGCAAACCATCCACGATCGTTCGCTCGACTGGATGAACCGCGGGCATCATTACGACGCTTTTCTGGATGCCATGGAGCGGAGCCGGGGCCGGGGATTTGAAATCTGCGCGCATGTGATGCTCGGGCTGCCGGGCGAGACGCACGAAGACATGCTTGCCACGGCGCATGAATTGGCCCGGCTAAAGCTAGATGCCGTGAAGATTCACAATCTTTACGCGGTGAAGAACACGCCGCTGGCGGATCAGGTGGCGGCTGGGACGGTGCGGTTGATCGAGCAGGACGAGTACGTGCGAACCGTAGTGGACTTTCTGGAGTTGCTGCCGCCGGAGTGCATTGTCGAGCGCGTCAGCGGAGAGGCGCCGCCCGATTATTTTGTGGGGCCGAGTTGGTGTTTGAATAAGCCGGCGGTGCGATTGGCCATCCAATCGGAATTGGAGCACCGGGACAGTTGGCAAGGGAAGCGATACCAGGATTCAACCGGCCATTCCATTTAGGCCGTGCCCGCCGCGCCTCTACTTTTCATCCCGAGCATTTGCTTCAAACATTTGCTTCTTCTCCGCGTACTGGTCTACAATCCAACTCAGTGAGCGGAGTGGATCAGGTGGTCGCCGGCTGGGCCTTGTGCCTGGCGGGAGGAAAGTCCGGGCTCCATAGGGCAGAGTGGTGGGTAACGCCCACCGGCCGCAAGGTCAGGGAAAGTGCCACAGAAAACAAACCGCCGTGCC
>JAIOQB010000402.1 GCA_021413585.1 Planctomycetia bacterium | reverse complement strand
AGCGGGCTGTGGCTGACGCGACCGTTGCGCACTTCAAACTGAATGTTTTGGCTCTCGATGTTCAGTTGCACGTCGCTGCTGGTTCCGCCAGTGCCTCCCAGAGAAGTCCCCAGCGGATTCTTTTGCAGCAGCATCTGTATCTGCTGGGCCATTGCCACCAGCGGCTCGGCCACTGGGCCGGGGCGGACGTGGGCGGTGTGCAGCAGCAGCGTGCCCGCCATGTCGCACTTCGCCTTATCGGCCAGCGGCACACTGCACCGCGATAGGTCAATCGACATCTTGCCGTCCGCCCGCGTGGCGTCCGCCAGCATCGGCGCAACGTACTTCAGCCACGCCTGACAGATTTCCGGCGTCAGCTCTACATTCTCCGCCACGCGCTGCGCCGGGTGGAGCAGCACGGCCTGCGAAGTCAGATCGATCCGGGGCGCCAGCATCAACCGGCCTTGCCCCACGCTCAGCGACAGCGGCGCGAACTGCACCACTTGCTGCTTGAGATCACCGCGCAGTTCGCCCGCACTGGTTGTGAGTCCGTACAACTCGGCCCGATCGAATCCGACGCCCGCCTGGCCGGCCAGCGCGGCCGACACGACGCCGCTGCTCGGCAGAGCATTTGTCGGCATCGCCAGCGGCCCGCTTAGTGCAAAGCTACGCGTGCCGCGCCCCGTGAGCTTCACTCCTGGGCCGACGTAGGGCCACAACAGGGGCGTGATCCGCGCCAAGTCGTAGTCCACGTCGCCGGTTAGTTCGATCCGCCGCTGGCCGCTGAGTTCCGTTACGCGGGCTTGCAGCCTGGCCAGCCGCAGCACGTCGCTGGTGACCTCGCAACGATCCAGATCAAGCTGATCGTTGGAAGGCCGATAGTTGGCCGCGCCCGCCAGAGCCACGCGCGCTTCGCTCCACACCGGCTGCCACGGCTGCGTGCTCGCCGCCGGGCGGGTGGTGGGGCCGGCCACGCGATCGGGCGTGGCGGCGGGTATCGACGCGACAAAGTTCTGCGCCTCGGCCGACATCTTGGCGGTAATCATCCCGCCCGTTTCCGCTAGATCGGCCTGCCCGACGACGGTGCCGGCCAATTGCAGCGACGGCGGACTGCCGGGCGTGGCCAGCCAGCGAGACAACCGGCCCAGGTCTGCCCGCACGGCGATCTGCCCGCCGGCGTGGCGTGCATTGGCGGCGGTTTGCCACACCACTTGATCGGCCCGTACCGACACGGCACTGGTGGCCAGCGTCAACTGCGGCACTTCCAGCTGCGACGTGGCGGCGTCGTAGTTCACCGAAGACTCCAGCTCGATGCGCGGCTCGTCAATTACTAGTCCAGCGAACGCGCCATGGAATGTTTGCAATTGCACGTGCGATTTGTCCAGTCGATAGCGATGAGGCGCCAGCGAGGCCTGGGACCGGCTCGCGCAGCGTCACCACCAGATGATCGCTGCCGGAGTCAATGCGCAGGCTGGCCTCGTCCACGCGGGCGACGCTGCGACCGCTGGCCGCGCCGCGGAGCTTCAGCGCCGCCGAAAGCCGCGGCTCCTGCCACGGCCGCATGCCGGGCCATTGAATCTGCAGGTTGTCCAGCATCACGTGGCCGTCGGCGGTAAGCGTCGAGATTGATCCAGCCTGTCCGGCAGGAGGGGCTTGGCCGGTGGCCAGATTGAGCCCGACAGGCGCCAGGGCATTCGCCGGCCGCGTGCTGCGCCATTCAAAGCCGGCCCGCACGTGCCCGGCCAGTTGCAGGCCGCCGAGGTCGACAAGTTGTGAGAGGTCGGCCGCCAGTCGATCGAGATCCGCTTCGAGCGACGCCGACGCATCGGTCGGCGAACCGTCCGCCTGACAGGTCAGATAATCCGACGTGCAGCGGAGTTGCCCGGTGGGCAAACCCTTGGGCTGTGCTTGCGCGACGACGCTGAGTTGAATCGGCCTGCGGAAGTCGAGCCGCTTACCCGCGTGGACGGCGACCAACTCACTGGCCAGCAGCGACCCTTCCCAGCGGCGGTTTCTCCCTTCGCTGCGGCTACGGAGCGAGACCGCCAGCCGGCCAGATTCGATCCGCGTGTCCAGACGCAGCGGAATCAAGCCGGGCATGCGCTCGGCGAGCCGCGCGATATCGATCGAGCCGCCAAGTTCAAAGTCTTGCCCTGCGGCTTGCGAGATGGTGGCGGCGTCGTTCGCATCGGCCAATCGGACGGTGTCGATCGTGCCGTTCGCTTCGACCGATCCGAAGTCCGATTCGACTCGGCACAATCTGAGCGTGAGTTGCCCATTGCCATACGTCACGTCTGGCTTGAGGCGAACGCTATCGAGTTGCGCGATGCTGTGGCCCAGCCAAGTGGCGTTGGCCAGGAGCAGCCGCTGCGCGTCGGCGGTGCCGGCGGCGGTGATCGTGGGGCCTTTGGCATCGTGTCCCCAGTCGATGAGCAAATCCGTTGTGGCGATGCCGCCGAGCCGCGTCGGCCCGGCGAGCCGCATCACCAGCGGTTGCAGTGGACCCAACTCGGCAGCCGCCGCCTTGAGCGCCACATGCCCGCGCACGGTACTGGCCGCGCCGTCCGCTTCTTCTCGCTTGAGCGTCACTTCGGCATGCACGGTGCCGGGTGCGCCGGGAACGAGGGGAGCGCTGTTCGCGGCCGCGATATTGGCGGGTAAAAGACCGGCCGGCACCATGCGGGCGTCGAGTTGCATGGCCAGTGGCGGATCGGCACTGGGGACGTGCGTGATCTTCGCTTGCATTTTTTCGATGGTCCCAGCGGCGCGGGGTGCCTCGGGCGGGGCGTTGCTCTTTCCGTCAACAACCGGGGCTTGAGATAGTTCGGCCAGCGCCGCTTTGCCGTCAATCACTTCAACGACGAACGACGCCGCGGATGGTTTGCGCGGGGTGTCTTTGGCGGGCCGCTTGATCATCGAACGCAGCATCGTTTCCAGGTTGCTGCCATCGGGCCAGGTGACCAGTTGCACTTCAGGACGAACGACGCGGATCGTGCCCGCTTCTTTGCGGTTGAGCGCCAGCCGCCACAGCGAACGCTCGGTGGTGATGCTGGCGATGGAGAGGACCGGCTGGCCTTGGCGGTCGTGCAGTTGGATGTCGGTCAGCTCGATTGAGCTGAACCAGCCGAGCGACGCGCCGCCGATCTGCGCCGAGCCGTCGAGGTTCGGCAGCGCCATGCCCACGATCTGCTGCCGCAGCGGCGTCCAGGCGACGACCCACGGGAGGCACCACGCGATGCCGAACACCAGCATCAGAATGCCCAGCAATTGCCAATGCCAGCGCGGGCGATGGCGATGCTCGCGCGGCAGCTTCTGCTTCTTTTTCTTCTTCTTTGGACGTTCGTCCGTTTCGTCCAGTTCTTCGCGTTCGTCGGTGTCGTCGTTGCCGTCCCTGGCCATGGCGCATCCCCACTGGTTGGCTGCTGTATTTGGGTGTCCGAACCGATCCTGCGTCGGACAATCGGCGGGTATTGTAAGACCGGCCCCCTCGGTGGACCTAGAGCAGCTTGGCGGTGGCGATTTGGTTGGGTGCCTGGCGTAAAGATTGGGTGCCTGGGGCAACGCCCCAGGGCGGCGGGCTATTGTGCGGCCGGCTGGCCGGGGTACGATTTTGATTCGCACACCATCACCTTTTGGATGCTATCACCCATGCCAGCACTGCACGAACGCCGCCCTTTGGGGCTCACCGGAATCGAAGTCTCGCCCGTCGCTTTAGGCTGCTGGCCGATCTCCGGCATGACCAGCCTGGGAGTAAACGACGCCGACAGCCTGGCCACGCTCCACGAATCGCTCGCGTTGGGGATCAATTTTCTCGACACGGCCTACTGCTACGGGGCCGACGGCGAAAGCGAGCGGCTGATTGCCCGGGCCCTGCGTGGTCGCCGCGACGAGGCGGTGATCGCCACCAAGGGGGGGATCGCCTGGGGCGAAGATCGCAAGATGATCCGCGACGCCCGGCCGGAAACCCTGCGCCGGCATTGCGAAGAGAGCCTGCGGCGGTTGGAGACGGACCATGTTGAGCTGTTGTACCTGCACGGCCCGGACAACGTCACGCCGCTGGCCGACTCGGCCGGCGAGTTGAAGCGGCTCATGAACGAAGGCAAAACGCGCAGCGTGGGCGTGTCGAACTTTTCGCTGGCGCAGCTAATCGAGTTTCATGCCCACTGCCCGATCACCGCGTTTCAGCCGAACTACAACATGATTCAGCGGCAGATCGAGGCGGACAGCCTGCCGTGGTGCCGCGAGAACCACGTGGCGGTGGCGGTCTATTGGCCGCTGATGAAGGGACTGCTGGCCGGCAAGCTGGCGCGGGATCATGTCTTCGACGCGAAGGATGGACGGGCGAAGTACTCGCAATTCCAGGGCGAAGAATGGGTCCGCAACCAGGAACTGATCGACCGCCTGCGGCCGATCGCCGAGGAGTGCGGCCGGACGCTGGCGCAGATGGCGGTCAACTGGACGATCCACCAGCCGGGCATCACGTCGGCCCTGTGCGGCGCCAAGCGGCCCGAGCAGATTCGAGAGAACGCCGGGGCGCTGGGGTGGCGGCTGACCGCCGATCAGCTTGCCCGGATCGACGCTGCGCTGGAAGAACGCGGCGCCGCGGCCACGATGCGGGCGGTGACGTGAGTGGATAGTACCCATCACGCTCCGCGTGATGCCGGGCAATAAACAGCACCACGCGGAGCGTGATGGCTACTATGGCCAATATGCAGTTGTTGTCGCAATGCAGGACAATGGATCTGTGGGTCAGTGCAGAAATTAAGGCTTGGGCAATATGAAATGCGCTTCTGGTTCTACCGCGTCGTCAGACTTGTCCAAGTGCTCCCGCGGCTCCCCTCCGGGGCCATCAACGTAACAACGAGGTAATCTCCGCTTTAGTTCTTGTACACCCGAATTGGTCGCATGAGTGCGATCAATAAAGACATCTTGAAGTTGCCCCAGGTCATACAGATATTCAAGCCCAGAGTTAGAAATATTGGTCGAGTCAAGGCGTAATGTCACAAGATCTTTCAACTCCTTTAGGTTGGAAAGTCCACTGTCACCTACACTAGTACGCGAGAGATCCAAGAATCTCATTTTTTTCAATTTGTTAATTTTCTTTAATCCCGTATCGCTGATCTTTGTCTCGGAGAGCCTCAAATCCTCTAACTCACTCAGGCAATTGAGGTCATTGAGCCCCCCATCTGTTACTTGAGTGCCAGTGAGATCCAAACCCATGAGGCGGGGGAATTGTTTCAAAAGATGTAATTTTTCGTCGCCTAAGGTTGTCTGGCTCAGATCTACGTAATTAACATCGACAAAGGCATCCTCACCGAGCCACTTTTGAAGCCACCGTGGTATTGGCGGTGATTCGCGATTCAAGCTTATTGAATCACCAATAGAGAGGTCACTAAAAACTAGTTCATTGCCATAGCGAATGAAGCCGCGCAGGTTAATTATCTCCTCCACTGCTTTTCGCCTCTCCGTCAATTGTTTTATCTCTTGAGACCACCAACCGAGCGGAATAGCAATTACTAACACAAAAAGAAAAATTGCGCGAAGGTTAAATTGCAATCGATGATGTCGTACCACCGAAACAATAATCCCCGACACCGTAAGGATAAGTGCTGCGACGATAACTAAAAAAATCATGACTAGATTGAACCCGATATATTTGTGGGCCATAATTAAACCAAGGCCACGACAAGCCCACAGCAATAGCTCGACAGTTAGAATCGCGGCCATCAAAACGAAAAACATGTCCTTTTTGATGGACAACTTGTTGCCGATTTTAGCCATGAATGTTTTAAGGGTGGGATGCATCATTGGAGTAGGATCCATTGCCAGCGCGAGGTTATTTGGGACCCAACTCGAAATTATACAAGGCACGTAGTCATGTAAGGTGGGTCGAAGAACCACCACGGTTTTAGCTCGCAAGAAGGTGGTGGATCTGCGACCCCCCTACGTCCTTAAAGTACCCCTCACGCTCCGCGTGAGGCTGGGTTGAGGCATCACGCGGAGCGTGATGGGTACTTTGCCGCTACTGCGGCGCGCTGCGCCCGTCGCGCTGATACTTCTTCAGCAGCGCACTGAGCCGCGCGACCACTTCCGGCCGCTCGTTATAAAGATTCTTCGTCTCGCCGGGGTCGTCCGTCAGGTTGTAGAGCTGGCCGATCGGCTGGCCTGCCTTGGGCGGCTCGTATTGTTCCACGCTAAAACCGCCCGAGCCGAGGTGGTCGATCAATTTCCACGGGCCTTGGCGGATGGCGAACGTGCCGATGAGCGAGTGATGCACGGTCGCTTCGCGGATCGGCTTGGTGCGCGGTTCGCCCAGGAAGGCGGGAAGCATGTTGTAGCTGTCTTCGGCAGCGCTGTTGGGGAGCTTCGCGCCGAGGATCGCGGCGCTGGTGGTCATCAGGTCGACAAGACAAATAGTCTCGTCCGAAGTTTGCCCCGGCTTGATCTTCGCGGGCCAGCGGGCGACCAGCGGCACACGGTGGCCACCCTCCCAGGCGTCTCCCTTGCCGCCGCGCCACGGGCGGCTGGGGTCGTGGCCATAGCGCTTTTTGATGGAGAACGTGGGGGACTGCCCATCGGCATAACAGGGTGAGCCGTTGTCGCTGCTGAACAGCACCAGCGTGTTCTCCTCCATGCCGTTTTGCTTGAGCGCCTTGAGCACGCGCCCCACCTCGGAGTCGATTTCGGCGATGTAGTCGCAGGCGTCGCCGTGCTTCGTTTTGCCCTTGAACTCCGGCGAGGGAATGATCGGCATGTGCGGCGCGGTGATGGCGTAGTAGATGAACATCGGCTGGTCAGGGTGCTGCTTTGCGTGGCGGTCGATGTACCACACCACCTTGTCGGTCAGCAGTGGAAACGAATTGTAGTCGTGCCAAGGGTTGAGCCGCCCCGGCGCGGCGCCGGCAATCGGCGGGCATTTGCCGATGCCCTGGAAAATCGGCTGGTCGTTTTCAATGAGCGAATCCCCCGTGGGAGTGGCGCCGACCATGCCGAAGAAATAGTCAAAGCCCCGCGTGATCGGGCCGTTGTTGATCGGCCTGGTAAAATCGATGGTGTTGCTCCACGTCCGAGAGTTCTGCACCACAGGCAGCCCGTCCTTCGTGGCCCAATCCCAGCCCAGATGCCATTTGCCGAACGCGGCGGTGGCGTACCCCTGCTGCTGGAGCATCTTGGGCCACGTCAGCCGCGCCGCGTCGATCAGGGCCGGATCGCCGAAATCGAGCACCCCCAACTTCAGCCGCGACCGCCAGGCATAGCAGCCGGTGAGAATCGCAAACCGTGACGGCGTGCAGACCGACGCCGCGGTGTGGGCATCGGTGAACCGAATCCCGTCGCTGGCCAGTTGGTCGATGTGCGGT
>JAIOQB010000401.1 GCA_021413585.1 Planctomycetia bacterium | reverse complement strand
CGGGCCGTACAGGTCGGCCAGAATCAGATTCAGCAGCCGGGCCCGTTGCTCCAGCGCTTCGGACACGCCCTGCCATTCGTCGGCATCGATAATCAACGGCAGCGGGTCGAGCCGCCAGGGGCGCGGCTTGTCGCGCGGATCGCCATAGGCACTGAACACGATGCCGTGCTCGTGAACCAGCCGGCCCGCCTGATCCCACAGCCGGGTAAACTCCTGCTCCCCCAGCTTGCTGACCGACTGCACGAACGGTTGCCAATGGGGGCGCACGGCGCCGCCGGCGGCGCACATCTCGTCGAAGATGCCCGGGCGAACCGCATACCCCTCAAAGAGCCCGCTTCCCGAACGTTTTTGAGCAGTGGTCCCGCCTTCAATGATCGCCACGAACCGGCCCGCCTTTGCTGTTGTGGGCTGTCAGCTATCGGCTGTCAGCTTTCGGCTAAAAGCTGACAGCCGATAGCTGACAGCTAAAATTCTCCGTGCCTCCACGTCTCCGTGGTGAATATCCCTTTCACCGATTCGCTTTCTTCAGCCTCCGCAGATCCAACGTCAGCGGGAACTCGCGGTTTGCCACGTCGGGCGGCACGCTCAGTTTCCCGCCGGTGTGCCCGGTGCGGAAGAAGCGGCTCGCGCGGCGGCTTTCGGCCTCGAACGCGTTGATCGGAAACTTCTCTGGATTCAATCCGCCGGGGTGCCCCGTGTGGTAGCGGCAGCCTCCCATCGAACGCTCCATCCACGTATCGAGCAAGTCAAACACCAGCGGCTCGTCCACGCCGATCGTCGGGTGCAGGCAATTCGGCGGCTGCCATGCCCTGAACCGGACGCCGGCCACGTATTCCCCCTCGGTCCCCGTGGGATGCAGCGGCACCTTGTGCCCATTGCATGTGACCATGTGGCGCGAGTCGGTCATGCCGCGAACCAGGATCTGCATCCGTTCCAGGGACGAGTCAACATAGCGTGCAGTATAACCGCCCGCCGGCTCTTCCCCCAAGACGTACCAGGGTTCGATCGCCCGCCGCAATTCCATTCGCACCCCCCGCACCACCACCTCGCCAATCAGCGGGAAACGGAACTCAAAGTGCGGAGCGAACCATTCGGGCCGCAGCGAGAGGCCCACCTGACCGCATTCCTCCAACACGTCTTGCAGATCCTGCCAGATAAAGTGCGGCAGCATGAACCGGTCGTGAACCGTGGTTCCCCATTCGGCCAGGGTTCCCTGATACGGCTGCTCCCAGAAGCGGGCCACCAGCGCGCGGATCAGCAACTGCTGCGTGAGGCTCATCCGCGCGTGCGGCGGCATCTCCATCGCCCGCAGCTCGACGAGGCCCAGGCGGCCCGAGCTGGCGTCTGGCGAGAACAGTTTGTCGATGCAGAACTCGGCGCGATGCGTGTTGCCGGTGCCGTCGACCAGCAGATGCCGGAACAACCGGTCCACCAGCCACGGGGGCGTCTCGTCGCCGCGCGGCGGCAGTTGCTGCATGGCGATGGCCAGTTCGTAGATCGAGTCGCGGCGCCCCTCGTCAACGCGGGGGGCCTGGCTGGTGGGGCCGATGAACCCGCCGGAAAATAAGTACGACAGTGCCGGATGGTTGTGCCAATAGGTGACTAGGCTGCCGAGCAAATCGGGCCGCTGCAGGAACGGGCTTTCTGCCGGTGTCGGACCTCCGAGCACAATATGGTTGCCGCCGCCGGTGCCGCTGTGGCTGCCGTCGAGGCCGAACTTTTCCGTCCCCAAGCGCGAGTACCGGGCGTCTTCGTACACGCCGGTGGTGATGTTGACCAGCTCGTCCCAATGATGGGCCGGCTGGACGTTGACTTCGATCACGCCCGGATCGGGGGTGACCTTGATGTGCGACACTCGCGGATCGTGTGGCGGCAGGTACCCTTCGATCACCACGGGCGTATTGAACTCCGCGGCCGTCTCTTCCACGGCGGCGACGAGGTTCAGATAAGCTTCCAGCCGATCGAGCGGTGGCATGAAGACGTGCAGATGCCCGCCGCGCGCCTCGACGCACAGCGCTGTGCTGATGATGTTCGATAGCGGAGCGAAGCCTTCGGCAGGTGATTGCCAACCGAGGTGAGCACCGTTTGAATGGCCTCCGTTCGAGTGGCCATTGCCGGAGCCATCGTGCGGGCCGCCGTGGCCCGCATCGTGCTCTCCTTCTCCGTAACCTTCTCCTTCGCCCCTTAAAAGGCCCGAAGCGCCTTCGATTGCCTCTAACGCCGCAGCTCCAGCATGTTGATACGCGGCGTGCTGGGAGAACGCGGCCCGGCGCTGCTGCATGGCCCCGGGCGTGTCGGCCAGGGTGCGCTGCGAGCTGAGCCGTTCATAGTCGGGCAGTGGCTGGCGCTCGGCCATCGGGTCGAGCGGGAACGACGAGGTGGGATACGGTTTTGGCACGACAAACGGCAGTGAGGCCAGAGGCAGCCGCAGCCCCATCGGCGAATCGCCGGGGACTAAAAACATCTGGTCCGCGCGCACCGGCCACAATCCGCTTCGCCACGCCACGCCCCCGTTTAATTCATCACTCGTCAGTAAGTCGCACGTCAGCGGCAACATGCAGCCGGTCGGCGTGCTCAGGCCTTGCTCGAACACGCGCGCCAGCCGGGCCCGTTCTTCCTCATCCTCCAGCTTCGACTCATGCACGGTGACGTTCACCGGCAGCCGCCGCTCGCGCCATAGATAATAGAGTGCGTCTTCGTACGCCGGCACCACTTTGTCCGTGCCGACTTGCAGCCGCTCCGCCAGCCGCTGGGCAAATCGCTCGGCCTGAGGGTAGGCCTGATCGCCCGGGATCGTCGGATCGGCCAGCAACTCGGGTGTGCGCCAGATCGGTTGGCCGTCCTTTCGCCACCAGCAGCTCAGCGCCCAGCGGGGAAGCTGCTCGCCGGGGTACCATTTTCCCTGGCCGTGGTGCAGCAGCCCGCCGGTGGCAAACCGGTGGTTGAGCCGGTGAAGCAGTTGGCCGGCCAGCTTGCGTTTGTCTTCGCCCAATGCGGCGATGGTCCATTCGGGGCCCTGCATGTCGTCGATCGAGACGAACGTCGGCTCGCCTCCTTGCGTCAGGCGGGCTCCGCCTTGCTCCAGCCGCTGGTCGATTTCGCGCCCCAGGGTTTCGATCGACGCCCATTGCTCTTCGGTGTAGGGCTTCGTCACGCGAGGGTCTTCATGCACCCGCGTGATCGACATGTGAAACTCGAACTTCGTCTCGCACACTTCTCGGCTGCCGCTGACTGGCGCCGCGTTTTGCGGGTCGGGCGTGCAGGCGAGCGGAATGTGCCCTTCGCCCGCCAGCAGGCCGGACGTGGGATCGAGCCCCAGCCAGCCGGCCCCCGGCAGATACACTTCGGTCCAAGCGTGCAGGTCGGTGAAATCGGCCTCAGCA
>JAIOQB010000400.1 GCA_021413585.1 Planctomycetia bacterium | reverse complement strand
CGCACTTCGTCATGGACGTCGCGTGGCCCGTCGATGCTCATGGAAATATAGACATAGGGTCGTTTTTTGATCGCCAGCACCTCGTTCCATTGCTCGACGCAGCGATCTGCCCTGATCCCGTTATTGGGCACATTGACCAGGGCAATGTTTTTCACTTCGGCGAACGACGCCGCCATGATCTCCACGAAGTCTTTGCGCAGGTGGGGCTCGCCACCGGAAAAACTGAGCCACATCACCGACGATGGGAGCCGGCGAAAGATCTGGCGGAATTCGTGGGCGCTGAGCTCGTCGCGATAGGCGAACCGCTTTTCGGGATAGATCTGCCAGATGTCGCACGTCTTGCATCGGCTGTCGCAGAGGTTCGTGAGGCTGATATTCAAACGATACGGCTGAGACAGGAGATTGCCCTGGAAAATCCCTCGCACGATTCGATGATACTTCAGCATGACACTTGCCACCGTGGTGCTCTGGCGGAAACTTTTTTATGGAGCCGACAGGCAGGGAACCCGGCAGTCGCGGAACCCGTTGATTGTGACCAACTCCCAGGAGTGGGTGACCCCGCGGCCGCCAGAAACGCTATCTGGCGAACTTGCATCGAATCAACGTCCATAGTACGTCAAACCCGTCCCACCACCGCAATTTTTTGCCGGCCAGCGTCGTTCGCGGAGCATAGCTGATCGGCACTTCCACGATGGGAATCTTTCGCCGGGCCAGCTTGGCGATCACTTCCGCACAGAACTCAAATCCCTCGCATTGCAGATCCAGAGATCGCAGCAGGTCCGTCGACATCATTTTATAGCAGGTGGCGGCGTCCGTAATGCGAATTCGATACATTTTGCACGTCAGCCAATTCAAGAACATGCCACCGACGAAATAGAGCGGCAAGGATCGCGGATTTTCGGGCTTCAGACGTCGCGATCCGAACACCACTTGAGCCGCGCCGCTGCGGAGCGGCGCGATCAGCGCCACGAGGTCCGCCGGGTCGTACTCCAGATCGGCATCCTGAACGACGACAATTTCCCCCCGGGCATGCTGCAAACCCGTGCGAATCGCCCGTCCTTTGCCGTAGTTCTTGTCGTGATAGACAACCTGAATCCCGGCGACATTCACGTATTTGGCCAGCCTGTCGCGCGTGCCATCCGTCGAGTGGTCGTCAACGACGATAATCTCCTTTTCCAGCGGCACCGCCAGAACCCGCGACAGAATTTCATCGATCGTATCGACTTCATTGTAAACCGGCATCACAATGCTGAGATTCCTCCCCATGCCTTCATCCTATCTGAATCCGCCGGAGCGTCCAATTTCAACCTTGTTACACAACGATTGTCGGTTGCGGCGAAGCATCGTCGTGACTGCTCTGCCGTTTGGGGCGGCAAGAATACAACGGTCGTGCTGGTTATCCCTGCCCCACGGCGGCTTGCCACAGTTGCCGTCCAAGTTCATCTATCACGGCAATGACATTTCGTGATAATGCCATCCAAGGAAATCCTCCGAGTCACACGCGGCTTTGTCGACGATCGCCAGTCTATAATGCCTTATAACCATGACGGCCTTGTCGACTGCCTCAGATCGAACGATTCTCGCAGCTCGGACCGGTGAGCAATCGTCGCTTCGTTGGTGGCTGGGCACCGGCATTCTGATGGCCGCGATCGTGGTCGCCTATTGGCCCGCGCTCCGTGGGGGGTTCGTGTGGGACGACGCGGCCCATGTCACCCGGCCGGATCTGCGTTCGTGGCACGGCTTGTATCGGATCTGGTTCAAGTTGGGCGCGACCCAACAATACTATCCACTGACGCACAGCACGTTTTGGCTTGAGCATCGGTTGTGGGGTGACTCGACCACCGGTTATCACTTCGTGAACCTGTCGCTGCACCTGGTGGCAGCGGTGCTGTTTGGCCTGATCTTGCGGCGGCTGGCGATCCCCGGCGCCTTTCTGGCGATGGCCATTTTCGCGCTGCATCCGGTGCATGTGGAGTCCGTGGCCTGGATCACGGAACTCAAGAACGTGCTCTCCGCGGTGTTTTATCTCGGCGCGGCGCTGGCCTATCTAAACTTCGACGAGCGCCGCAGCAAGCTGCAATATGGGCTGGCTTTGGGATTATTTGTCCTGGCATTGCTGAGCAAGACCGTCACTGCCACGTTGCCGGCCGCGCTGCTGGTGGTCTTCTGGTGGCAGCGGGGACGGCTCAGTTGGCGACGCGACGTGCTGCCGCTCGTGCCGCTGCTGCTGCTCGGACTGGCCGCGGGGCGGCTTACTGTCTGGGTCGAACGAACGTACATCGGGACGCTGGGAATCGAATATGATTTTAGCTTTGTCCAGCGCTGCCTGATTGCGGGCCGCGCGATCTGGTTTTACTTGAGCGAACTCGTCTGGCCGGCCAATTTGATTTTCATCTATCCCCGCTGGAACATCCGCGAAACGGCGTGGTGGCAATACCTTTATCCGCTCGGCGTGCTGGTCCTGCTGGACGGGCTGTGGTTGCTCCGACGTCGGTCCCGAGCCCCGTTGGCCGCGATGCTGCTGTTCTGCGGAACGCTGTTTCCGGCGCTCGGATTTTTTAGCCAGTATTCCTATCGCTATTCCTTCGTGGCGGACCATTTTCAATACCTGGCCAATCTGGGACTAATTGCCCTGTTTTCCGCAGGCGTTGCGGGACTCGCGGCACGCTGGCCGCGCCACTCAAGTTTGATGCTGTTCGCTGCCGGATTCGTCATCGCCGGCGTGCTCGCTACATTGACTTGGCGACAATGCCGGCAATACGCCGATGTGGTGACGCTCTATCGCGAAACGATCGCCCGCAATCCAGGATGCTGGCTCGCCAAGAACAATCTGGGCCTGATCCTGCTGGAAGATGGGCCGTCGAAGGAGGCTCTTGTGCTGTTGCAGGAGGCCGTCGAACTGAATCCAAAATGGGCCGAAGCCCACAACAACCTGGGCAATGCCTTGCAGGCACTCGGCCGGTATCCGGAAGCGGTCGTGCATTATCGAGAGGCCCTGCAACTCAAGCAGAACTATGCCGAGGCCCACAACAACCTGGGAGGCGCGTTGCAGGCGGCGGGAGATCCAGAAGCCGCGGTGCGCGAATACCATCAAGCATTGCAAATCAGGCCGAACTATGCCGAGGCGCACAAAGATCTGAGCAACGCCTTGATTATGCTGGGTCGCTCGCGAGAAGCGGTCATGCATTGCGAAGAAGCGCTGCGCATTAAACCCCAGTTCGCCGAGGCGCACAATAATCTGGCCAATGCCTTGAACTCGTTGGGGCGCCCGCAGGAAGCGGTCGCCCACTGCCAGGAGGCGCTGCGGCTGAAGCCGAAATACTTCGAGGCCCATCTCAACCTGGGCAATGCACTCAATGCCATGGGCCGCCACGACGAAGCAATTGCTCAGTACGAACAAGCGCTCACAATTGCGCCCAATCAAGCTGATGTTCACAACAACCTGGGCAACGCATTAATCGCTCTGGGACGAATTCAAGCGGCCTCTGATCAATACCAGCAAGCGCTGCAGATTAGCCCCGACTACGTGGCGGCCCATATCAATCTTGCCAATGCGCTGAAGAGGCTGGGCAGGCCGCAGGAAGCGCTGCGGCATTTTCAGGAGGCCGTGCGCTTGAGTCCGAACGACCCGCAGTCCAACAACAGCCTGGCCTGGTTCTCCGCGACGTACCCGGACGAGCACTTCCGCGATGGTGAGCGCGCTTTGCTTCACGCCAGGATCGCGGCGCTCGGCAGCGGCCAGAATAACCCGGCAATTCTCGAGACCCTGGCGGCCGCCTGTGCTGAGACGGGCGACTTTCCCGAGGCCGTGCGATGGCAGGAACAGGCGCTGCGACTCTACTTCGGTCAGCCGAAACCTGAGGCACAGCAGCGGCTCAAACTGTACGAGGCGGGTAGGCCGTTTCGGGAATCGATCAACCCAGCGATGTCACGATAGCGAAGCCACGACAGTGAGGCAGGATCGTGCCCCGGCAATGGGCTTCACTGCCAGTTCGCCTCCGCAGATCACGTCCCAGCGATCTCAAACCGCCGTGAATCCCAGCGATAATCCGCGCAATCACGGGAAATCGCGCCCGTTTGGCGGTGGCACACATTTGTCATAAATGGACAATGTTTTGTCCCGGGAAGACAATCAAGCAGTGATATCATTAAGGGTTGATTTCGATCTCAAAATCCGGCATTCGCGGGCATCGCTTTTCTTAGGTCTTCGTCGCCAATCGCATCCTCAATTTTGTCAAATAATAGGCACGCAAATCGTGGCTGGCATTTAGTTTAAGCGCGGATCGGTTGGGCCGGCATTTTTGCTGTTCAATCGTCGCAAAACGCCTTGAAGAGTTTGCGCTCGTCGGGCCGCCGTTCATTTTAACATTTTCGAGCAAGCTGATGCATCACTCAATAAGAGAACGCTCATGAGCAGTACGCCGCAATTGCGCGCAGAGAATTTTGGCGCGACGCGCGCTTGTATGAGGTTTGACAGGCTTGGTCTGTTCCAAACCCGAGCAATCCCCAGTCCACTGCTCGGCAATGGCGGACGACTTCTCTTGTCAGCGGCGATTCCTGCCATCGCCATCATAATTTGTCTGCTGACAATTCCAGGGGCGCAGGCGGCGACATGGTCGGGCGCGACCAGTAATGCTTGGGGTACCAGCGCGAACTGGGATACATTGCCAGTCAGCAGCAACTCTCTTATCTTCACTTCCGTCACGGGCGCCGGCGGCCTGAACCTGAACAACAACTTGACGAGCGGCGCATTCAACGTCGCCGGCATCACTTTCAACTCTGGTGCGGCAGCCTTCGTCATCGGCGATGGCACTACCAATGGTAACGTCGGCAACACCTTCGTCCTGACCGGCAACGTGACCAACAACGGCACGAACCTGGAGACCATCAATAATCCGTTCAGCATGACTGCGCAGCGGACGTTCACGACGACCGCAGGCGGCGGCAATATTACGCTCGGTGGCAATATCAGCGGCGCGGGTGGTATCATCAAGAACGGCAACGGCACGCTTACTCTCATGGGCAACAACTCGTACACCGGCGACACAAGCCTCACTAATAGTGCCACAACTGGTGTTATTCAAAGCGGCGCCGATAATGTGCTGTCCGACGGGTCGAGATTGAACCCGGCCGGCAATGGCACCATTGACCTCAACGGCTTTAACGACACAGTCAACGGCAGCGGCGGGAATGCGATCTTCTTCGGTCTAAATAGTGTCGGTCAAACTATGACGATCGCCACGGGGACGGGGACGCTGACCATTGGCGGCAACATCGCTCAGGACAGCAACGGGTTTGGAACGAAAGCCATCACCGGCAATCTCAACCTCGGAGGCGCAACGCGAACCATTGGCGCTAACGGCGGGTTGTTGGCGATTTCGGCGGTTATTTCCAATGGCGGCCTTAGCAACGGCGCCAACCTGCTCCTCTCCGGCGCAAACACCTACGCCGGTGGCACGACGCTCACTGGGAACACCACCCAGGTGGGCATCGACAATGTGGGCTCAGTCGGCGCGATAACCAGCAGTGCGATTGGTACCGGCACCTTGACCCTCGGCGCCGGCGGAATATCCTCCGATGGTGCCACGGCACGCACTATCCTGAACGCAGTGGCCTTTACCGGCGGCGGCAGCACAGCTACTACCCTCGGCAACGCCACGAACAACGGCAAACTGACTTTCAGCGCCGGGGTGAATTTGTCAGGCGCAACGGGCGGCCATGCGATTAACCTCGCCAGCGACGCCCAGTTCGATGGAGTCGTCACCGGCGGCAGTCAAGCGTTCAGCGTAGTCGGAACCGGGACGCTCACACTCACCAATACTGGCAATAACTTTACCAGCACCTTTGGCGCAGGGAGTGCCTTTGGCGTGAGTGCTGCCACCGGCGGGAACCTGCGCTGGGGCAACGACAATGTATTCCCGGATGCCGCAACGCTTTTGCTCGGCGGTACCGCCACCATTGACCTCGCTGGCCATAGCGACACGGTCGGAGCAATCGCCCTCGGCACGAGCACAGCGGGGCAATTATCCTCGATTACCACGGGCGCGGGGGCGTTGACCATCAACGGCAACATCAGCACGGACTCCAACGCTTTCGGCAACCAACTGATCAGCGGCAATCTGGGCCTGGGAGGCTCAACCCGGACGATCACGCTCGGGGTTAGCAACAACCTCGCGAAAACGCTGACCATCTCGGCCAACATCACCGGCAGCGCCAGCGCAGGCATTTCCTACAACGGCACCAACACCACGCTCATCCTCTCCGGCACCAACAACTACCCCGGTTCGACCACGATCACCGGCACCAGTGGGACCATCCAATTCAACCAGGCTGCATCGATCGGCGGCAGCGGACGCAGCGTCGTTATCGGCGCCAACACCATGGCGGCCGGATATGCCATTGACAACGCCTTCCTTCAGCGCATCAACAACACTAGCCAGCCCACAGGCACGATCGCGTTGGCCGCCAACAGCAGCAACAACCTAAACTTCAATTCTGATGTGATCGGTGCAAACCTCACCTCCGCTTCACTAGGCGCTTTTGGCGGCAGCTTCACCTACACCGGCACGCTCACTCCCAATGGCACAACCTATCGACTCGGCGGTGGCGGTGGGACGCTTATCTTGAGCAACACCAATGCGATCACCGGCGCCGGGAATGCTTTGACCGTCAACGGCAACGTCACCCTGCCGAACACCAACGATTACACCGGCGTCACGACAGTCACCGGCGGCGTGCTCAGCGTGGCCACTCTCGCCAATGGCGGCACCGCGAGCAGCATCGGCAAATCATCCAGCGCGGCGACCAACCTGGTGCTCGGAACGTCCACCTTCCAGTACACCGGTCCCACCGTCTCGTCCGACCGCGCCTTCACGATCAACACCGGGGCTACTGCCACCATCAATGTCTCCCAGGCAACCACCAATCTGACCCTCGCCGGCGCGACGGGTGCCGCCACCACCGGCGCACTGACCGTCACGGGCCCTGGCACGCTGACGCTCAGTGGGAATAACACGCAAACTGGCGCCACCAACGTGAACGGCGGGGCGACGCTCGTCCTCAACGGTAATAACAGCGCAGTGGGAGCGTTTGGCGCAATCACTGTCAGCACAGGGGACAGCACCACGACGTACGGAACCTTGCGAGCCGTCGGCGCCAACGCGCTGCCGACGAGCGCAATAACGCTCCTGGAAGGCGCAATGCTCGATATTCGCAGTTCCACCAGTTCGACCTACGCCAACACCTGGCAGGTCGGCAACAGCAACGAAACCACGGCCACGTTGAACGAGGACCGCCCCGACAGCGATAACTCCACGACAAATCAAATCATCACCATGTCGGGAACGGTGACCGTCGGCAATGGACGCCGTCTGATCGTGACCGGCGATCACGGCTACTCCGCGGTCCTCGGCGGTTTTCAAATTCAAAACGGCCCTGGAACGATCATGCCCACTACAGCCTCGGTGACCATTAACTCGGTCGTCGTAGCTTTAGGAGCTTCGACGCTGGTTCTGGACGGAACAAATACCGGAAACAATACCGTGGGAGCGATACCCAACACTTTCACGACAACATTACAAAAGTCGAACACCAGCACCTGGAGGATGAATGGGGCCAATGTGTATTCCGGCGCCACGTCACTCTTTGGCGGCGGCCAACTGATCCTCGACTACGCGACCAGCAACACCACAAAGTTGTCCGGCGCCGGCACCGGAGGCGCGCTGACGCTCGGAAGCAGCGCGGCTTTCCTCGCGACGGGGGGGAACTCGGGCGGGCAAAGCGGCACCACGCTGACGTTCAACGGCGGCAGCACTACGGAAACCGTCGCCTCGACGGCACTTCAGGTAGGGGGCAACTTCCTCACGCGGACCAATGGCGGCACTTCGAAGATCAATCTGCAAGTGCTCACGCGCAGCACCGGCGGCACGATCGATTTCGGAGACGCGAGCATCGCCACCGTCAGCCTCGCCAACGCGAACAGCATCATGGGGGGCTACGCGACCGTGGGAGGCACCGACTGGGCGGTAGGTGGGCTGAGCAACACGGCCGTCACGGCCTTATCCTCCTATACCGGCGCGCTGCCGCAAATCACCGGCGCGAATACCGCCAACTACACTCTCACCGGGGGACAGAACCAATCCGGTGCCGTGCTGGCCAATACCCTCAAGATCGCCAACAACGCCAACAGCCAGACACTGGCGCTGGGGACGAATCCCCTGACTTTCACATTCACCAGCGCGACGCAGTTGGGAGGCCTGCTCTACGTCGGCGGCAATGACAATCTCTACACCATCAGTGGGACAGGCGCGGGCATCATCGGCGCTGTCGCCGCGAACGAATTCATCGTCAACACCAACACCGGCATGTTAACGATCAGCGCACCGCTAATCGGCAACGGAGCCGGCGCCCTGACCAAGACCGGATCAGGGACACTCGAACTCAGCAATGCCAACCAGTACACCGGGGCGACACGCGTCAACCAGGGCGTCGTGCGCATGTCCAACGCCACCGGCGCAGGCACCACCACCGGCACGATCACCGTGCAGAATGGCGCCGCGGTGGAGTTGGCCAACAACATCACGGTCGGCGCCAAGCCGCTGCAACTGGTCGGGGCGGGAGTGTCGAGCGGCGGCTCGCTTCGCAACATCGCCGGCAACACGTCGACCTACGGCGGCGCGATCACCATCGGCACCGGCGGCGCCCGGATCAACTCCGACGCCGGCGGCACCCTGACGCTCACCGGTGGCATCGTCACCACGGTCGCCGCTTTCGGCACCGGCACTGGTATGCCGAGCTCCTACGGAACGACCAACAACATCACCTTCGGGGGTGCAGGCAATACCACGGTTCAGACGGGAGTTATCAGCGGCGTCGGCAACCTGACCAAGGATGGCACTGGGACACTGACCTTAAGCGCGACCAACACCTACACGGGCACCGCCACCATCACCGGAGGAACGCTGGCCCTGAGCGGTTCCGGATCCATCAATTCAGTCAATGCGACCTTCGCCCAGCCCAACAACATCGTCCTCAATGGTTCCACCGCCTCGTTCATGCAAAACAGCAGCGTGGCCGTCAGCCGCAACTTCACCCTGACGCAGGGAACGCTCGGCGGCACGGGCACGATCTCTTCGGCGATCACCACGGGGGCCAATGTCACCCTGGCCCCGGGCAAC
>JAIOQB010000291.1 GCA_021413585.1 Planctomycetia bacterium | reverse complement strand
GGGGGCATACTGTCATTGCTGCCACAAGAAAAGCTCATACGCTGCCAACAATAACTAGACGTAATGGGCTCCGTCAACTCATTGCGGTAACCAGCAATTCGATTCCACTCCACGCGACCTGATTGAAGCACGCGACCTGATTGAAGATGGTCGCCAGGCAATCAGCGGCTGCAAATCACGAGGGCGAGAGCGGCGGAAAGAACAGTTGATACGTCTTATAGCCCCCACCAAGATTTGCCGCCGGATAGCCCTTTTGCAGCAGAATTCGCGTAGCGAGATAGCCTCGCTGCCCCACCTGGCAGAAGACCGCCAGCGGTCGATCGGTCGGCAAACGACCGGTCTCCGCGCGCAGCTCGTCGACGGGAATGTTGATCGCCTCGGGGAGCGAGCCGGCAGCAAACTCCTCGGGCGTGCGAACGTCGATCAGCGCAGGACGCTCAGCCGCCGGCAGAGCCAGCACAGTTTCCACGTCGAGTTGCGGATGATCGCCGCGTAGCAGGCCACCCGCCACAAACCCGGCCATGTTCACCGGATCCTTGGCCGAGCCGAACTGCGGCGCGTAGGCCAGCTCCATTTCCTCCAGGTCAAACACCGTCATGCCGGCTTGGATGGCAACGGCGAG
This sequence comes from Planctomycetia bacterium, assembly GCA_021413585.1. Classification (GTDB taxonomy): domain Bacteria; phylum Planctomycetota; class Planctomycetia; order Pirellulales; family UBA7805; genus JAIOPX01. The sequence goes on along the minus strand of JAIOQB010000291.1, from coordinate 2,918 downwards.
CACGTCGATCCGCTTGTCCACGCCCGCGCCGCCGACCGCTTGTGCCCCCAGGATTTGCCCGGAGTGCGGATCGAACAGCAACTTCAGCGACATCGCCTCCGCGCCGGGGTAGTAACCGGCATGGTTCGCGGGATGAATGTAGACTTTGCGAAAGTGCCGTTGCGCGCGGCGGAGAGTTTTTTCTGAAGCGCCAGTCAGCGCCGCGGTGCGGTCGAACACTTTGACGATGGCAGTCCCCTGCGTGCCGCGATAACGGGCCGGGCGGCCGAAGATATGATCGGCGGCGATGCGTCCCTGCCGGTTCGCCGGGCCGGCCAAGGGAACTTGAGTGGCGTCGCCGGTGACGTAGTCCTTCACCTCGATCGCATCGCCCACGGCGTAAATGTCGGGATCGCTGGTTTGCAGAAACTCGTTGACGCGGATGCCGCCGCGCGGGCCAACCTCCAGGCCGGCGTCCACAGCCAGCTTGCTCTCGGGACGAACGCCCACGCCCAGAATCACCAGTTGAGCCGCAATCGTTCCACCAGATTGAAGATGAACCGCGATGCCGTTTTCCGCACGCGCGAAGCTTTCGGCGGACTGACCCAGCAGCAGTGTGACGCCATGCTGGCGAAGATGCTCGGCGATGGGCGTGGTCATCTCATGATCGAATGGCGGCAGCAACTGATTTTGCAGTTCGATCACGGTGGTGGCGACGCCGCGTCGGACAAGATTTTCGACCAACTCCAGGCCGATGAACCCGGCGCCGAGGATCACGGCGTGGTTGACGCCCTGGTCCACGCGCTCTTTGATTCGATCCACATCCTGTAAGTTTCGCAGCGTGAAGATTTCGGGCAGATCGGCGCCCGGAATTGGAGGCCGCAGCGGGGCCGCGCCGGGGGAGAGAATCAGCTTGTCGTACGTTTCGTCATACACCCGGCCGGTGGCGAGGTCGTGCAAGCGGACCCGGCGCGACTGGCGATCGATGGCTTCGGCCGAGGTGCGAACGCGGACATCGAGATTGAACCGCGCCCGCAGTCGCTCGGGCGTGACGACAAGCAGCTTGTCTCGCTTGACGATTTCTCCACCGACATAGTACGGCAGGCCACAGTTGGCGAACGAGGCGTCCGGCCCTCGTTCAATCAGAATGATCTCTGCGTCTTCCGCCAGCCGCCGGCTTCTCGTGGCGGCCGAAGCGCCGCCGGCCACACCCCCGATGATCAACACCTTCACGACGGATGCTCCCTGCACTACAAATGTTGGAATCCACATCACCGCGAGAAAACTTTCGGCAGAGCGCTATCTGAGGAAAGACGGATCGCGAAAACGCGAAAGAGCGAAAACACGAAAACAGTGCATCGCCAGTCGCAGTGGTGCTAACGCCAGGGTGATTTTTCGCGTTTTCGTACTTTCGCGTTTTCGCGATAGCTTTGTTCCGGTGCGTCGTCGAGGAGTTGCAACTCGGCCGCGCCGTGGACACGTCACGCCTGCTTGACGCTGCATGCTTTGGCCGATTCGCCCAGGCGGTTCCACGGCATTCGCGCCAACAGCATTCCCATGCCGCAGGTGTCGGTCACGCCGGCGAAGATTAGCCCTGCGCCGACAAACCCTGATAATGCGAAGAAGCCGTAGTGGACGTACCAGCCCAGCAGCACACCCGCGAGCACGAGCGACCCGGCCGCAATGCGCACCTGCCGCTCCAGCGATATCGCCTGCTTGCCGCGGACCACGGCCAGGCCCGCGTCTGCCCAGGCCTTGGTTCCCCCTTCGATATTCACGACGTTGGTAAACCCGGCCGCTTGAAACCGCTCGCACGCCTGACGGCCCCGGCCTCCCCCCTGGCACACCACATACACGGGGTCCGCACTAGCGCCCTGGCGGGCTTGCATCAGCGCCGCCGGATCAAGCTGGTCCAACGGCACATTACGGGCATGTGTGATATGCATCGCCCGGTATTCAATCGGCGTGCGAACATCAAGCAGATCGATCTTGCCGTTCCGCTGGGCAATCTCCGCTAGCTGCTGTGGAGTAATGGATAAAACATCCATGGCTGGCTCCCAAAGGTTTGCGCCTCGCTTCCGTGGCGCTGCTTGATTCCGAGGCGCTGCTTAATTCCGAGGCGCTGCTTAATACCGAGGCGATTGTAGTGGACGGACAATAATAATACGAAGTGCATCCTTCACTCGCCCAAACTATGCGCCGTGATATTTGATGGCGCCAGCGGCGCACTTGCGAATCAGCGTTCTGTGATGCATCAACGCATGTTCATTGCATTTCGGTTTGTTAATTTTCGTGGCCGGAGTTGTTTTGGAGAACTCACGAAACATAATGGGCTCTTGATTGATTGGGGGGCTTGGGGGCACTTTGCTTTTCAACTAGACTTCTCCTTCAACGATGCCGAGGCAGCCGTGCCAGGCAAAAAAGTCTTTATGGAAAGCGTAGCTCACCGGACTTGCCGGAGGTGGCGCAGCGGCCGCAAAGGAATGCTGTGTTCGCTTATTTAACTCCCGAAGCCGTTGCTTCCATTCTAGCGGGGGTCGCTAGGACTTCGTCGCAAGTCGCAGGGTTGATCGAGCATCCCAGCCGCCATCTCAGCCGCATTTTTCATCCGGTTTCGCCCGTGAATTCGCGGGTTTCGCGTCACGGCAGCCTTAGAGGAATTCGTCATGTCGGACAGTTTATTACAGCGTAGCGTGACGACGGCGGTGGCTCGCAATCTGGCGAGCACGACGAAGACCACTCCGAAGATGATGTCGATCACCCCGCGTTGGCTGCTGAGCCAACTGCCGTGGGTGCATGTCAACGGCGGCACGTACCGGGTGAACCGGACGAAGGTGGAGTTGACGAAGGCGGAACGGATCGGCGTGGACGTGACTGGCTCGGTGGCGTCGTTCCCGCCTGAATCACTGCGCAGCGTCCCGCTGTTCTCAAAACTGCCG
>JAIOQB010000326.1 GCA_021413585.1 Planctomycetia bacterium | reverse complement strand
GGGCGGAGCCATTGGTCGCTGAGCGTGGAGTTGGACGCCCAGGCCTGGCGGATCACGTTTGATGCTGCGGTGCGGTTGAAGGAATTGCCCGCGCGGCTGGGGAGCGCTTATCGGACGATGGTCGCGGCGCGGGCGGACTCGGCTGGGGCGTTGATCCTGGCGGTCGATGGGCTGGCGGTGCGGGTGGAAGCGACGGTTTTCCCCAACCAGCCGCCGGGGACACCCGCGGCCAAACTGCGGGCAACCGACGATGGGCTAGCGATTTGGCTCGAACCGGCCGGGCTGCGGTTGCCCTGTACGGTCCGGTGGGGTTACACCATCACGCGAATCGACGAATCGGACTGAAGGCGGCTTGAACCCGCGGCCCGCATGGCCAATGATTCACGTAGAGTACGCTTTAGCGTACCGCCATTACATGGTCACAAGTCAACTGTCGCTGCCAAAAACTCAAACTTCGACGCAAAGGCGCTAAGACGCAAAGGACGCGCAAAGATGGTACAAGATTGCGGTAGTAACTACTTTCTTCGTCCTTTGCGCGTCTTGGCGCCTTTGCGCCTTTGCGTCTGATTTATTCCAGTTGGCCTACTCTACATGCTTGGGCACCCATGACCGCTGATCCTCACACCACCGCACCCCCCGATCCCTCCGCCGGCGACGGCCAATCGTTCGCCGAGACAGCTTTGCAGCTCGGCGGCAAGAGCGTCGACGAAGCGCGGCGGACCGGGGCGATCGACAAGGCCGACGATCAGGTCGAGGCCCTCTTCGCCCCGCAGTATCAAACGATCAACAGCCCTGCCCATCGGGCGGTGTGGGATCGGCCGGTGCCGGTGGATCTGTTCGTCAGCCGCGCCCCGCGCGTGCCGGCCGACGTGCGGCAGGTGATGGACGACTCGTACAACGTCGTGCTGCGGCATCGGCTGGGCGGCACGCTGCTCAACGCCGAGAACAAAATCAGCGACACGGTGCTCAATGAATTGGGCGCCGCCGGCTACTGGGGGCTGCTCGTCGGCAAGCAATACGGCGGCTCCGGGGCGCAGTTCGGAGCGTTTGCGCCGTTTCTCACGCGGATGGCGATGGTCGATCCGACCACCGCCGGGCTGGCCAGCGTGCATGGCTGCATCGGCGCGGTCGATCCGGTGCGGACGTTCGGCACCGAGGAACAGAAGCAGCGATTTCTGCCCGACTTGGCCAGCGGCCGGCGGCTCTCAGCGTTCGCCTTGACGGAGCCCTGCGCCGGCAGTGACCTGACCGCGCTCCGCACGCGGGCCGAACGCCGCGGCGACGAGTTCATTGTCAACGGCGAAAAGCTGTTCATTACCAACGTGGTGCCGGGGCGGACGATCGGGCTAGTCTGTCTGATCGAAGGGCGCCCCGCCGTGCTGATCGTCGATCTGCCGCACGCGGAGAACGACCAGTTCCAACTGAAGAAATACGGCCTGTGGGCACTCAAGCACACGTACAACCGGGGAATCGTGTTCCGCGACTTCCGCGTGCCGGCGAATAACCTGCTCACGCCGCCCAAGGGAGACGGGCTGACGATTGCCTATCACGGCCTGAACCTGGGCCGCATCGCCCTGTGCGCCAACGCGGCCGGCACGATGCGGTTGATGATGGCCAGCATGATTCCGTGGGCCAAGTTCCGCGTGACGTACGGGCAGCCGATCGCCAAGCGCGAACTGGTGCGGCGCCGGCTCGGTCGCCTGGCCGGCATGGTGGTCACCTGCGACGCCCTGGTGCAATGGTGCGCGGGTTTGATCGACCAAGGCTACCGGGGCGAGATGGAATGCATCATCGCCAAGATCTTTGGCAGTGAGTCGCAGAAGGAAGCGGCGGTCGAGTTGCTGATGAAGACGCACGGCGGCCGGTCGTTCCTGCACGGCCACATGCTGGGGGACAACATTCACGAGTTCCTGGCCCCCTGCATCTACGAAGGGGAAGGCGAGATGCTGGGCATGGCGTTCTTCAAGTCGCTGGTGAAGCAACACGGCGTGCAGTACTTCGAGCCGATCGGCAAAGCCCTGGCTGCGGCCGGCATCAAGAAGCCGAATCCGCTCAATCCGGCCCACGCCTGGGCGCTCAAAGGGGCGATCCTGCCGTACGCCCGCTGGTACTTGGCCCAGAAGGTCCGGCCTCGCGCAAAACCCGGCCTGCCGCCGATGCCGACGCGGCTGAAAGAACATGCCGAGCTGGCGATCGAGCGGCTGCAAGAAATGCCGCTGACCATCAGCAGCACCATGAGCAAGTATCAACTGGCGCTGGCCGACCGGCAGTGCCGCATGGCGGCCCTCTCCGCCCAAGTGCAAAACCTGCTGACTATTTTGGCCACGAGCCTGTACGCCAGCACCAGCGCCGACGAGGTGATCCAGGACTCCGCCAACGTGGCGTGCCAGGAATTGTTGCAGCGCGTCACGGGCCGCCCGCCGGGGGATCGCTATTACCGCGACGTGAACCGGCTGGGCGAGGCGGTGGCCGACGGCGGGTTCGAGTCAATCGCCGGGCTGGAGCAGGTCGGGGAGATTATGATGCCGTATAGTGAGAAAGAGTAATGCCTGTTGCTCTCGCCTGAATGACCAATGACCAAATCCCAATGTCCAATGAAGCGCAAGCGGTTGTCACACGGATGATTGGTCATTGGGATTTGGTTATTGGTCATTAGCCCATTGAGATGCAATTTTGTGCCAGCGCGATTAGAATGGGCTCACCATGTCCAAGTTCGCCGTCATCCTTCCCGCCGCCGGCGCCAGCAGCCGCTTCCGCGATGCGCACTACAAAAAGCCCTTCGCGCCGCTGGAGAACCGGGCGGTGTGGCTCCACTCGGCGGAAAAGTTTCTCAATCGGCCCGATGTGAAGCAGGTGATCCTGGTGGTGTCGCCCGGGGATCGCGAGGAGTTTCAGTCGAAGTTCGCGGCCAACGTGATGATCCTGGGCGTTGATGTGGTCAACGGCGGCGCCGAACGGGCCGACTCGATCCAGAATGCCCTGGCCCACGTGAAGCCGGAGTGCGACTTCGTGGCGGTGCATGACGCGGCGCGGCCTTGTCTGGCGGACGAATGGATCACGACGATCTTTCAGGCGGCCGAGCAGAGCGGCGCGGCGATCTTTGCCTTGCCCGTGACCGGCACGCTCAAGCGGGTGCGCGACGACCGCTCGATCGCCGAGACCGTCCCCCGGGACGGCCTGTGGGAAGCCCAAACCCCGCAAGTCTTCCGTCGCCAGTTGCTGCTGGACGCCTACGCCAAGCGCGGCACGTTCGTCGCCACCGACGATGCCCAACTGGTGGAACGGCTAGGGCACAAAGTAACTGTCGTCCCCGGCTCGCCGCTGAACCTGAAGATCGCCACGAAAGAAGACATGCGGCTGGCGGCCCAGGCGCTCAAGGTGCTGCCGAAGCCGAAGCTGGACGGGCCGGCGCATCCGTTTGCCCACGATGATATGTGGCGCTAGTCGATCTACGTACTGGTTGCCCACTTATCAAAAGGTATGAGGTGTGGCCCTATGCCAATGCGATGGCCGTCTGGCAGCCGGAGTTCCCATTGCTCGTCTTGCACGGAATAGCAAAACGCTTGAAGCATCAAGTTATCCCGAAACGAAAGTTGAATATCGCGGGTGCCTTCGGTAACTTCGACACCGGTTAATTCATGATCTCGAAGTCTTTGTAGCTCGGTGACTGCTATCTGGGGGTCATCCAAAGAGCCAATTACCATTCGGCCGTTGTCAACGAGCCGCCACGCACACTCGATCCAGAATGTTATCCGATCAGATTCGCGCTTCGCCTGAAAATAGAGGATCAGCGTCCACCCCTCAACTAAGCGAAAGTCAGCGCATCGCTTCGCGTCGAGGTTCGTGCGGATTTCGGATTCGATTTCGATGGTCGTCATGGCTTGACCGTTTTCAAAACGTCCTCGTGGATTCGTTCGAGGGTCTGCTTATCCAGAAATTGTTGCCCAATCTTCTCCTGCTCGATTCTTTTCTTGAACTCCTCACGCTGGGTTTCACTTAACTGTCGCTTCAGAATATTCTTGTAACTCTCAAGCTGCTTTCGCTGCTGGGCACTCTTGAAACCTGGCTGGCCGCCTCGTTGATTTGGATCGGCCGAGTTATCATCATACTCAGGTTCTCCAGTGTTGTCCGGGTCGCTGTTCAAGACGTGGTTCCTTCACGCTCTCCAGTCTTGGTCAAGCTTGTCGATGGAGTGTTTCGTCGCCGGCACCACTAGGGTTGGAAGAATCGGTGGCGATTTGACAGCCCGGTCACCTCCATCCCATTATATGCAACCGACCGCGCCCATTCCTATGCCGAAACCGAGGCGACAGTCGAGAACAATTCGGATCAATCCCTCAGGAAATCTGCCTCTTTAATCTTACTTCAAGTTCTGATCCTACGTTCGTTTCAAATACCGCAGTGTGGGAGCCAGTTGTCGTTACCGGTACCCAAAATAATTTGTCTAGGATTGAAGCATTCAATCGATTGGCGAAGGATAAAGAATAATGCCTCCAGACGCACTCTCAACGAACAAGAGCGACATCCACCACGGTTCTGCCGGGGTCATTCACTTCATGTGTTGCCTTGTCGCTTTTTGTTTCCTGCTCGCTTCGGTTCCTGCCGCCGCCGACGAATACGACCAATCCGCCCCCTACTGGTATGCCAATCCGGCCGACGTCGCCGCGTGGCGGCAATTGAAGTTTGGGTTGTTCGTCCATTGGGGACCGGCCGCGGTCAGTGGCAAGGACATCAGTTGGGCCCGGCAGGGGCGCGGGCGGTTCGGCCCCGGCGAGATTCCCAACGAGGTCTATGACAATCTCTACAAGCAGTTCAACCCGGTGAAGTACGATCCGCGCGATTGGGTGCGCGTGGCCCAGTCGGCCGGCATGAAGTACTTGGTGTTCACGTCGAAGCATCACGATGGTTTTTGCAACTTCGACACGCAGCAGGGGGACTACAAGATCACCAGCCCCGCGTCGCCGTACGGCAAGGACGTCGTCCGCCCGCTGGCCGACGCCTGCCACGCGGCCGGGCTGAAGTTCGGCCTGTATTACTCTCAGGTCGATTGGCACCATCCTGATTTCAAGACGAAGAACCACGCCCGGTATCTGAAGTATTACCAGGGGCAGATTCGCGAGCTGCTGTCGAACTACGGCCGCGTGGACATGCTGTGGTTCGACAACCTGGGACACGGGGGCCAGTTCGGCGGCGACGCACGCGACTCGGCGGCCGACGAGGTGTTTCAGCTGGCCCGCGGGTTGCAGCCCCACTTGCTGATCAACGACCGCTGCGGCGTGCCCGGCGATTTCGCCACGCCGGAGCAGCGCGTGGGCAAATACAACTTCACCGAGCCGTGGGAATCGTGCTTCAAGCTGGCGGGCCAGTATTGGTCGTGGGAGGCGGACGCGAAGGTGCTGCCGCTTAAGCAATGCGTTGACCTGCTGGTGCGGTGCGTGGCCGGCGATGGCAACCTGCTGTTGAACGTCGGC
>JAIOQB010000325.1 GCA_021413585.1 Planctomycetia bacterium | reverse complement strand
TGAAAGCGTTGGAGCATGTCCAACCCTCCGCGACGCGCCAAACCGGAAAGGCGTCCATGCTACGCGGCGCTGGGCGGCCTGTCAATTCAGCAGGACGAAGCCGAGCCGGCAGGATGCCGATGCATGCCCCGGCAAAGCCCTTGGGATATTGCCTGAAAGAATCTGGTGCGTTGCCCCAAGCACCTAATGCAGCAGATTCAATTCGCCAATCACATGCTCAATGCGAGCGGAACAGCATGAAAATCACCGCAAAGATCGCAGCCAACAGCACCACCGCCGCCGGCAATAGGATCGGCAGCAGCGATCGGCGGGGCGATGATTCGGCGGATTCGGACTCGGCAGTCGAGGCAGGCTTTGCCGCCGGGCGGTCGACGATCGGGGTGGTTTCCTCTGCGGCAGGGCAGGGGGGGTCGCCCTGGCAAACGACTCGCGGGCAGGCGGCAACGGCGAAATCGCCTCGTCGGCCCAGGGAGACAATCGATTCAGCACATCGACCGCCGTGGCGATGCGGCGGGCCGGATCCTTTTCCATCATGTCCGCCAACACGTCGAGAAATTCATCGCTCAACTCAGGATTAAACCGCCGCGGATGCAGCGGCGTTTCGTTGCAATGCCGATAACACTTTTCCCGCGTCGTGCCGCCGGGAAACGGCACTTTGCCCGTTACCGCGTAATACAGAGTGCAGCCGAGCGAGTAAATATCGCTGGCGGCGGAAACCTTTCGCGGGGAGGCGATCACCTCGGGGGCCAAATAATCGGCCGTGCCGACGGTGCGCCCCGAGCGAGGATCTTCATGTGCCGCCTCAGGACTGGAGAAACCTACCAGCCCCAGGTCCGAAAGCTTGGCATGCCCGTCAGGCGTCACCAGCACATTGCCTGGCTTCACGTCGCGATGGATCAGCCCCCGATGGTGCGCGTGATCCAGTCCGCGAGCGACCTGCGAGACGATCGTGGCCGCTTCGCGCTGGCCGAGGCGGCCGCGGCGCAGCACGAGTTGCCGCAAGTCGGTCCCCGGCACGTATTCCGTCACCAGGAAGTACACGCTTCCGTCGTGCCCGGCGTCGTAGGCCCGCACGAGGTTGGCGTGGTCCAACTGCGTCTGCGCCCGGATTTCATGGGAAAATCCGGCAATTGCGTCGGGCGTCGAGCGAGCCTTGGGCAGCACTTTGACCGCCACGACTCGCCCCATGTACATGTGCTCGGCCTTGAAGACCTGCCCCATGCCACCCTGGCCGATGGAATCAATGATCTGATACTGCCCCAGATTGAATTTGATCCGCCCGGCCAGCAATTGGTCGGCCTGCCAACGATTCAGGTGGCCTATGGCAACGAGCTTATTTGCCAATTGCTGATCGTCCACGTCAACCAACGGCGCAGCCGGGCCCAACGACTCAGAGCTGATGGACATCAGCGCCTGGTCGATTTGATCCTGGCTCAGCAACCGACTGCCGATTGCAGCGGCTCGAAATGGGGTACGAGGCGATTCGCTCAAGTCAGATGTGTTCCACGCTCAAAGGGGAGGAAAAAGAGAACGAGCCACGGGGTTTATCGCGATGGAATAAACCAAGTGTAAGGAACCACTAACACCTCAAGAACCCACGCAACGCCCGACAAGAAATTCACGGAAGGCGGTCTTCGCCTACCAGCCCGATCATCCCACGAGGAACTGGCCGCGCCAAGCATCCCCGCTAAACAGTGGGGTGTGCCGAGCCCCAATGGAACAGGTGTTGGCGGCTCGAAAGCCGGCTTCCAAAACTTGGCACGGTCTGCCGGGCCGTAACTTGCTGTTGCCCGGCACCCTGCAATCTCGCGTTTTTGTGCTTCCCAAACGCGATCCATTTCGCTGTTTTTCCCGAAGTTTAGCCCGTAGCTAGCAGGAATGGACCTTGACGCCTTCTCGCGCCCCCCAGTACCCTCCGCCCCTTTACGATTTTGCCCCAGCGACAGCGGCAGGCTTTCCTAAGATGCCCAAGCCCACAACCAAACAGCACCGGCGCGTCTACCTGATTCCGCGTTCGATTCGCTGGATGGGGCCGCTGATGTTATTGGCTGCAATCGTCGCCTGCGGCTTTCCGCGCTTCGCGTCCGCCCAAGGGTGGCGCGATCAACGAGCCTTCGGCCCGTTCGTCTGTTATGCCGACTTTCCGTTGGCCAGTTACGACCCGCTAATTAGTGAGTTGGGAGAGATTCAGGCCGAGCTGGTCCAACGCCTGCAACTTCCCCCGGCCGACAAGCACATTGAGGTCTATTTGTTCCGCGATCGGATGTCGTATCGGCGGTACCTCAATCAGCGATTTCCTAACGTCCCGTACCGGCAGGCGCTGTTCGTCAGTAACGCCGGGCAAGAGTCCGTGCTGACGTTTCGCAGCGAGGAGTTGCCCGTCGATCTGCGGCACGAGAGCACGCATGCCATGCTGCACGCGGTGCTGCCCGACGTGCCGCTGTGGCTCGACGAAGGGTTGGCCGAATACTTTGAAGTCCCCGCGGCCGACCGGGCCACGAAGAACCCACACCACAACGCCACCAAGTGGTGGATGCGGCTGGGACAGGTGCCCGTGCTGACGAAGCTGGAAGCCAAGCGGACGATCAACGAGATGGGAAGTGGCGAATACCGCGAAGCGTGGGCGTACGTCCATTTTCTGCTGCACGGCCCCCCCGCGGCGCGGGCCGAGTTGATTCGCTATCTGGCGGACATTCGCGCCAGTAATCAGCCGGGGCAGCCCAATACACCGCCGGGGGCCCTCAGCCAGCGGCTTTCCACGGCATTCCCCGATCTGCCAGGGGCATTGGTCGAGCATTTCAAGACCTTTGGGCCGTAGCGTGGGTGGTTTGCACCCGCGTTTTCGTTATGGCCGTGGGCGGGAGCACCCACGCGACGGCACTGGTAACGACTGTATCAAACATTCCGGCTAGTTGATGGCGTAAAGCATCATCTCTCTCGCCGCCGGCCGGGGTTCGCATTGGCGCCCGAACCAGGCTCATACCTCGTCCCAGTGGCCTATATTTGCGCGGTCGTTGCTGGTGCGACCGTTCATGTATGACTACCGAGGGGGAACTGGGTCGATGGCTGAAATGGACGCTCTGCCCGTGGCAACGCTGGTGGGTACGATGATCGTGGATGGTGACGACCCCTGGTGGGCTGTCGCCGCCACGCATTCTCAACCGCGCACCGCGGCCGCTCGCCGCGATGTGCCGCGCACCGCCGCCGCGCCTCCGGCCGCCCCCGCGCAGCAACCCACGGTCGCCACCTACCAACGTCCGCCGTCCACGGGCGACGACTTTACTCCCCTCGTCCCCAAGTCGCTGGCCGCCACCGGCATTGGCGAAAGCCAGGTCGAGGCGCTGGTGCTCAAGTTCCTGCTGAACTTCGGCAGCGCCACCGGTCGCGAAATCGCCGACCAGGTGCGGCTGCCGTTCCCATTAATCACTGAATTGCTGCAGCGGATGAAGAGCGAGCAACTGCTCGTCTACAAGTCTTCCACCGCTTTGCACGACTATGCCCACGAGCTGACCCCGCTGGGTTGCGAACGGGGCCGGCGCTATTCGGAAGTGTGTACCTACTTTGGCTCCGCCCCGGTCTCGCTGGCCGATTACACAGCCAGCATCATGCCGCAGTCGCTCCGCCGGCAGCATCCCACGGCCAATCAACTGCGGCGAGCGTTGTCCGACCTGGTGGTCAGCCGCGAACTGTTCTGCCAGCTTGGCCAGGCGTTATGGGCGGGCACGGCGATGTTCCTGTACGGGGACTCGGGCAACGGCAAAACGAGCATCGCGGAACGCGTGACGCAAGCCTTTGGCCCGTACATCTGGATCCCGCGCTGCATCAGCATCTGGGGCGAGATCGTCCGGCTGTACGATGCGTCGGTGCATGAAGCGGCCCCGCTCGATACGCCGCCCGGCGTGCAATCTGGCATTGACGAGCGCTGGATCCGCATCCGCCGCCCGACGATTGTGGCCGGCGGTGAATTGACGCTCAGCCACCTGGAAATGACCCCTTCGGGCACCACCGGCATCATCGAAGCCCCGCTGCACATGAAGAGCAACGGGGGCACACTGGTCATCGACGACTTCGGCCGACAACGCCTGCGGACCGAAGAACTGCTCAATCGCTGGATCGTGCCGCTGGAAAAACGCTACGACTACCTGACGCTGCCGAGCGGACGGAAGATCGAAGTCCCGTTCGAGCAACTGGTGGTGTTTGCCACCAACCTCGAGCCGCGCGACCTGGTGGACGAAGCCTTCCTACGCCGCATTCCATACAAAATCGAAGTCCGCGATCCTTCTGAAGAGGAATTTCGGGAACTGATGCGAATGATGGCTCCCAAGCTCGGAGTCGAGTACCGCGAAGCGCCGGTGGACTATCTGCTGGTGAAGCATTATCACGAGGCAGAGCGCCGGATGCGCTACTGCCACCCACGCGACCTGCTGCTGCAAGTTCGCAATTTCTGCCTGTTCCACGAGATGCAGCCCGCGATGTCCAACGAGGCGCTCGACGCGGCGGCGACGAACTACTTCGCCATCATGTAACTACCTGGCGAGCGGGCGACTATTTTGGCACCATGCGACTGGCCGCGGCCATGCGGGCCTGCCAGCCGGCCAAACGATTGCGCCCCACCTGGCGGCGCAGCGGCGGAGCCGAGCCTACCAGCCGCGAGCTGGCCGAGACTTCGGTCGCGCGGATCCTTGACGGTTTGCCGGCGGCGACGGATGACTGCGCGTCATCCATGCTCGGCTCCATCAAGGCCTGGGTCGCGCGACCGGCCCCCCCATCGGCCAACTCGCTGCGAATGACGTGAATATCGCGCGGGGCTTCGATCCCAATCCGGACCGAGTGGCCCTGGATGTGCAGCACCGTGAGCACGATGTTTTCGCCGATTTGAATCCGTTCCTGCTTCTTGCGGCTGAGAACCAACATGGCATTCTTCCTTGTTCCGTTGTGGGTCTGGATGAGATGAGAGACCCCTGAAGTGACGGAGGAGGAGGATGCACGCCTCGTGCCAATCGGCAGGCAATCCGCGTGCTATCGCGTGCAATCCACGTGGCGATAACGTGTTAGGGATGCGCGCCAGCAGAGGCAGACGCAGAAAAAGCATGCCGAAAATTGCAAACGGATTGCATATTCGGGGAGTTAGCCGCCGCTCTCCGAGCGGCGCGACCTGTGGCTCCCAGCGGCGCGAATCCTGGCCGCTGGCAACGCGCCGGCAGGGAACCGGCGGCTAACATTGCGGGGAATGCCGGCAATCAGCTTTCCGAAGACTCGCGCTCGGCCAGTTGATCGCGCAGCCGCGCCGCCAGCTCGTAATCCTCGGCGGCCACCGCGTCAGATAGCTGCTCGGGCAGCGTACGGCCCAGGTGGTAGTGCTGGCGGATCGACTCTTTCAGCTCTTCCAGCCGGGTGACGAGTTCGTTGTCGTCATAGTGCTCTTCTGCTTCAAACTGCTCGAAAAAGTCGCGAAAGCGGACCAGCGACTGATTGATCTCCAGAATGGCCGACTCGGGGCCCGTGTGTTCCAGCTTCGACAGCGCCCCGGCCTGGGCCCGATGGAACAGCACGAACGGGCGATACTGCTCGTGCGACAGCGTCCACTCCTCGGCCGGCGAATAGTCGCGCACAAAATCCATGAAGGCCAACGTGTGATCCGCGTCCCGCACTGCTTTGTCGAACTGACGCAGAGCCAGCCAACACATGCGGCGGTGATAGAACTGCACGAATTCGCGGTCCGCTTCGGCACAATCATCTTCCGACAGGGCCGACTCGTCCGGCTTTTCTATCTGTCGGCGTTTGAGGTAGGCGAAGTAGCTATCGCTGTTGTGCGGCCGGATGCCGTCCGGGCGGCCGCTGACTTCCATTTGCAGCACGCCCATCTCGACGCGCATCTGGACCACCTCGCGACCATCGGCGGCCTTCACGACGCGCGCGACGACTTCGCCGGGCTGGTAGCTCCATGTACGCAAAATAGCGTCGATGTCCTGGCGAGAAGGCATGGCTCGGTTCGTCAGCACGGTTGCCGGTGGTGTTTCATTCTAAATGCCGCCGGACCGGGACGCCGCTCGCCCCTGTCCGCTGACATTATAGACACCGGCTGGCCGACGGGAACCGCCGTCAAGAAAAAGTGGAAAAATGCCTGCCTGAGGTCAGAACCAGCAACTAAAGCCGACCCGCCACACGCCACTTGAAGTGACGAGCACGGGACGTCTGGAAGGTTCAACTAGCGATTCGCGCCTTCCATCGGCAAACCGGCTGTGGACGCAATGCGGCGCGGCGTGGGCAATTCAGACGCAGCGGTGGCCCCTTTGGCGGTGGGCGCGGCCGCCGAACAACCGGCGTTCACCACTTCCCATTTGAAAGAGGGGACCTTTTTTGTCACCTCGTACTTGACAAGCTCTTTGACCGTGCGAACCTTGCCGCACGCAGGCTCATCCGTCGAATAGGTGATCCGCGCCCGCCCGGGCTCGTTCGTGCAAGTGTCCTTGCCGCAATCCACGCATTCAGTCACCAGCTCCCCCTTGCACCCTTTGCCCGGGATGCAAATGTCTTTGCACTTGGCGCCGTAGCAGGTGACGGTCACTTTCTTCTCGGTTTTCACGAGCTTGCACACTTTGCAACCGCACTCGCAACAGTCATCGGCAACGGCCGCCGAAGTGATCAGTGCGCTGGCCCACAAGCCCAACGCCAGCAGCAGGATGCGAATTGCCATGAGTTGCTCCTTTGAAAAACCAACGAGTCACGCCGTCGTCGCCAGCCTTCACCAGTCCACCCGTACTCACCAGTCCACTTGAAACCGCAGGCCAAAATCATCCGCCTGCGCGACCAGCCCGCTGGACTGCACCGTCGAAATCGGATGGACGTAGGTACCCACCAACTGGCAGTAGGGGGTCAGGTACCAATGCAAGTCGGCGCTAAGGTTCAACTGGGTTCCCAGCACGGCCCCCGGCGCCACCCGGCCGTTCGTGTCGAGGTCCACATAGCTGGCCCGCCCGGCCACCTGCCACGCCCCCCAGCCCCGTGCGACGCCATCCGCGGTCCGAACGGCGAAAAAGTTTTCGTACGGATAGGTCCGATCGAATTCCTTTTCCAGCTTCTTATACGACCGATTTTCGCCGGTCAGGAAGTAGCTCGCCTCGACGTAACCGCCCCAGAAAAAGTTCCCTTCGGCCGCGCCGGTATTGACGAAATAAAACTCGTTCATCAGAGCAAATGGCCCGTTGGCCCAGGCGAATTCCGTGCCGTAGAGCATGAACTCGGAGCGGGCGGGCAACGTGGCTCGCAAGCCCGTGCGGTAGCTGTCCAATTCAACCGTGGGAATGTAATCGCCGTTGTCGGCAATCGGGTTGACCGTGCGGCGGGTGCTGACCGCCGCGCCGAGGTGGACCAGGTATCGGCCCGGCGTCGCTTCATCGAAGTACGGCAGCCACGCGACGCGAGTTGTCATGGCCAGATCATTGCTGTCGCCTGCATAACCCAAACTCTGCTCCAGCACGTCCGCGTTGAACACGCCGGTGAACCAGGTCAGGTAGTCTCCTTCCCCAACGCTGTCGTAGATCATCATGCCAAAATTGCGTTTCGGCGAGAACACTTGCGTGGCGGTCGATCGCTCGACAAACACCTTCAGCCGATCGCTGATATTCTCTTCGAGACTGAACGGCTCCTTAAAGTGGCCGACGCGAAAATGCCCCACCCAGGGAAGGTTCTCAAATTCAGTGTACACGTCCTTAATGCGGATGTCGTCCAAATTGGTGTTAACGATCTGATCGCCGAACAGTTCCCACTCCATCGCATAGCGGATGTTTTCTGCGATATTTCCTTCGCAACCAAGACGCAGCGATCGGAACCCGGAAAAGTTCTTCAGCGGGCCACTGATGGGCGTGTCTTCCACAGCCAACTGCTCCGCCGCGATCCAGCCGCGCAGCTTGAACGTCGGCTTGTCGATGAGCGGCACTTCCTTGATCTCGGTCCCTTTGGCCACCGCGCCCTCGTTCATGCGGGCTTCCAGGGCCTGCAAGCGGCGCGATAGTTCGGCGTAGGAAGGGAGCGCAGCCGCCTCGGCCGGCACGCCCTGAGTCGATTCAGCGTACGACGCGGCGATGGTTGGAATGGGCGCAGCCCCGCCGGGTTGGATTTCAGGATTTGCACCGAGTGTGCCTTGATCGTCCGCCAGCGAATTTGCGGAGACCGCCGCGATGGCCGGCTCCATGGGGCTGCTGCCATCGTCCGCCGCGTCGCGACGTGCCGCTTTGGCCTGCCCCACGCCGCCAGGGCCGGATTGCGGCAGCGGCGGCAAACGGTACGGCGCCTGGCCTCGGCCCGTTGCCGCAATCAACAGGCAAGCGACAACCGCCAGCACCGGTGTGAGCAAACTAAGTGATGACGCTGATCTATGAGCCGACATCGCCGCCCTGCTTGTTGTCATGTTTTAGGCTTGGCAAGTAATTGCATATTGGACGCGCTGAAGCACGACACCGCGGCGCAATGCCTCCCCACCGGACCAGCGCGCTATAACCGCTATAATTGGTTCGACCGTTACGACCCGGGCTTCCGTTAATTTCCTGAAAAAGCCCGCAAGCGGTACAACTTAACCGCGCGCATTGATAGCATTGCTGGGGAGTTGAGCAGTGGCGCGAGAGGGACATCCAAAGAATGGGATTGTCCAAAAGAGAGACGATTCTGGCCCGCATTGAGCGGAACCAGCGTCAAGTAGCGCGATCTCCGACTACCGCCGCGCCAGCATCCGTCCGCGATTGCCCAATCCGCAATCGCAAATCAAAATCCTCAGCCCCCCTCGCCCCCGTCGTCCTGCAGGACGACTTCCTGCAGCAGGTCTGCCTCGCGAGCGTCATGCACGTCGAGCCGGCCGAGGAAGGCTGTCAGGTCGTCGCACAAGCGCGATACGGATGCACCGTCAGTGTCCGAGACTTTTTCAATCGCTGTGAGCAGCTTTTGCAGGGCGACGCGGAACGTGTCGTGCTCTGCTCGTAGACGCAGGGCCCGATCCACCAGATGGGGCTTGAGCTGCCCCACCACGTCCATGTAGCCATCCTTTTCCTCGATTTTCATCAGACGCTCGAGGTGGCGGCGAAACGATTGCGCGGTGAACCGCACCGTGGCGACTTTGCGCACCAGGCCGGGAGGCCCCACCTGCCAGTCGAGCGCCAATCGCAAAGCCGCTTTCACATGCGATAGGGTGCGATGCTCCACGAGGCACTGCTCGGCCAAATAGGCGGCGTCCTCAATGCAGGGATCAGTGACACTAGTCATCATGGCCATAAGGGATAAGTCCTCTGGGTAATCCGTGCTGAATTTTAGTCCAGGTCGATTTTATGCGGTAGCGATTCGAGAACCTACACCGAAATTGGCCGACGAACAGCCACTACCACCACTGTGGAACTACTTACTGTGGAATTACTTTCGGAATCACTATCCAGGTGACGCTTCCGGCCCCCAAAGCGAACGAACGATCCGTGCTACGCGCGCCGCCGTTGAAAATCGATCGATTTCAATTGTGAAAAGGCCTGCCCGCAGTTTTTTACAACGGATGCTGCCGCTGCGTTGAGTGATGCTGCGATCAGGTATAACGGGCATTCTACCCCGTGGCCACCAAACTACCATTCTTTGTTCCAAAGTCAAATTCTAAACCGTCAATTTCTAAGCCACGCCCTCCTGGCAGATGTTGCCGGGGACCGTGCGGCGGTGGAAGCTTTTTAAGTCGGCGTTGCCAGTTTGCCCTGTCATCCCCAATAATTGCAACGCAACGCTAACCTGAGTGCTGAGAATTATTTGAAGCCATCCGCGGATGGCATACGATGCCGCCGCGGCGCCCCAGTGACCGGAGAATCCAGGCAATGTCCGTGGCCGATCGAGACAAGCAAATTGCCGAGGCCGAAGCCCTGCTGGGGGACCGCCTGGCGCAAGTCGGTTTTGCCAAGGGGCTGTATTTTGGCCATTACCTGGCGGACCGGCTCCCTCCCTATCCGAATCCCGACGCCGATCCGGCCACTCGGGAAATGGTGGCCAGTCTGGCCGATTTTTGCCGGCACCAAATTGACCCGGTGGAGATTGACCGCAATGCCGAGATTCCGCAGTCCGTGATTCGGGGCCTCGGCGAGTTGGGAGTGCTGGGTGCCTGTCTGCCGGTCGACTGCGGCGGTCGCGGCATGACGCAGGCCGCCTATTGCCGGCTGATCGAGCAGTTGGGTGGGCACTGCGGCAGCACCGCGTTGTTCGTCAATGCCCATCATTCCATCGGCCCACGAGTCCATCGGCCCACGAGCAATTGTCCTTTTCGGCACGCCGGAGCAGAAGCGGCAATGGCTGCCGAAGCTCGCCAGCGGCGAATGGCTGAGTGCTTTCGCCCTGACCGAACCCGAGGCCGGCAGCGACGCCGGCAACGTGCAGACGGCCGCCACGCCTTCCCCGGATGGACGCGGCTTCGTCCTCAACGGCGAAAAACGCTGGATCACCAACGGGGGTTTGGCCAAGGTGCTGACCGTGATGGCCCGCACGCCCGTCGAAGGCTCGCCCGATACCCGCGTGACCGCCTTTATGGTCACGCCCGACATGCCCGGCTTTGAGGTGGTTGAAACCCGGATGGAAAAATGCGGCGTTCGCGGCACCGCCACCAGCCGGCTGAAGTTCACCAACATGTATGTCCCTCGCGAGAACGTATTGGGCAAGCTCGGCGGCGGGCTGCGAGTCGCTCTGACGGTGCTGGATTTCGGCCGCACCACATTCGGCGCCAGTTGCACGGGGACGGCCAAGTTCTGTGTCGAGCGAGCGGTGGCCCACGCCAATCGCCGCGTGCAGTTCGGGCAGACGCTCGGTTCGTTCGAACTGGTCAAGCAAAAACTGGCCGACATGGCTGCCGGCACCTTCGCCATGGAGTCGGTCACTTATCAAACCGCCGCGATGATCGACGCCGGCGAAGGGGACTACATGATCGAAACCGCCATGCTCAAGGTGTTTTCCACCGAGGTGTTGTGGCAGATCATCAACGACACGTTCCAGATCCACGGCGGCCTGGCCTACTTCACCGATCAGCCCTACGAACGGCTGCTGCGGGACGCCAGGATCAACACGATCGGCGAAGGAGCCAATGACGTCCTGCGGGCATTCGCGGCCCTGGTGGGGATGCGCGATGTGGGGCTGGAACTGAAGGGGATTTTCGAGGCGATCCTGCACCCCTGGGGGAACCTAGGGCGGATCACCGGTTTCGCGGGCCGCAAGCTTTCTTCGCTGCTGACTTCGCCCAAGATCGAAGTGGAGCACGACGATTTGGCTGAAAACGCCGCCCGGCTG
The DNA here is from genome assembly GCA_021413585.1 of Planctomycetia bacterium. Taxonomy (GTDB): domain Bacteria; phylum Planctomycetota; class Planctomycetia; order Pirellulales; family UBA7805; genus JAIOPX01. Next base: position 9,488 of record JAIOQB010000325.1, on the reverse strand, counting down.
GGGCAGTTGATCGGCACGTTCGGCGGACAAGTGGAACGACTGCTGCGGCGCTATCGCGAATCGATCGTCGACCGGCAGTACCAATTGGCTCGCGTGGCGGACAGCGCGACGGAACTTTATGTGTCGGCCTGCGTGCTGCGGCGCATGGACCAGATGCTGCACCTCGCCCCCGCGGATCAGACGCCGCACCACGACCGCGATTTGGCCGCCGGACGGTATTACTTGCGCACCGCGGCGCGGAGGATCAAGCGATATTTGTACGAACTGTCGGACAACGTCGACGCCGATACAACGCCGCTGGCGGATGCGATGCTGGAGGGGAAGGGGAAAGTGTGAAAGAAGAGTATGAAAACGTGGTGTGAAAGAGGAGTGTGAAACGGAGGTGCGAAACCCGTTTAGCCGCGACCCGAAGGGGAGCGAGTGAGAAAGAGTGTGAAAAAGGGGTGTGAAGGGTGTGAAGGGTGTTTTACGCATCTCCGCCAGAAAATCGTCGCCGCGATTTCTTTTCCCCCTGCTGCCGCTTGGTCGTCAAACGGCGCTCTCGCGAATTCTTGCTGGGCCGCGTGGGCCGGCGGCGCTTCGGAGGGCGGGCCACGGTGGCGAGCATCTCGCGGAGTTTCTCCAGACAATCGGCGATGTTCCGCCCCTGGTCGCGGTAGCGCTGGCTGGTGAGCAGCAGTTCCTGGTCGTTGGTCAGGCGGCTGGCAAAGCGTGCCAGAAACCGGTCGCGCACGTCGGGCGGCAGGCTGGGAGATTGAACCACCGACCAGCGGAGCAGGGCCTTGCTGGCCACCTTGTTCACGTTCTGTCCGCCCGGGCCGCCGCTGCGCGAGAAGGTGAACGTGAGTTCCGAGAGGGGAATCTGGAGCTTGTCTGTGACTTTCAACATGGGATTACTACGTCTGCATCACGATTTGTAGATTTGTAGGGTACGCGAAGCGTACCATTCTACTCTACCCATCCACACACCGACGCGGTTGGTACTACACGAGGGTTTCACTCGGAAAACAACTCCCCGCACACCCGCTTCGAATCGCGCAGCAATTGCTCGTATTGCGAACCCTCGACCTCTTCCCCCATCAGCTCGATATCGTAGTAGCCCTGATATCCGCCGCGGGCCAAAGCGGCGATGATGCCAGCCAACGGGACTTGCCCCTGGCCCAAGGCACACCGGTTCTGCTCGCCGTCTGGTTCCTGCTTGCCGTCCCCCAGGTGGACGATGGCTACCTGCGGCGCGAGCTTTTCCAACCGCTCGACGATTGCGCCGTCGTGGCCGAAATGATAGGTGTCGAACGCCAGCTTCACCTGTGGCGAACCAACGCGCTGGATCACATCCAGGGCGTCGTTGATAGTGCTTAGAAACGTCCACTCCGCCGCGCAGCCGGGATGCATCGGTTCCAACGCCAGCGTCACGCCGTGCTGCGCCGCTAGCGGCGCCAATTCGTTCAAGGCCCCAATGAGCAAACGTCGGGCGTGATTGTGCGTGTGCCCGGCCCGGCCGCCGCTGTAAACCACCAGGCACGGGCAGCGCAGCATCCCGGCCAGCTGAACCGCCTCGATGCCGTCGTCGATGCTGTCGCGATAGCTGCGGCCGTCGCTGCCCGTGAAGCCGCCAGCCCACAACAGGTTGGAGACAGCCAGACCGCTGTCGGAAAGCAACTCGGCCCCTTTTTCCTCTCCGAAGTCGCAGATCTTCTGCCGCCAGACGCCGATCGCGGCGAAGCCGGCAGCCGCATAGCGAGCCACGTCCTCTTCAAACGTCCAGCGATAGGTGGTCAGCTCGTTGACCGATAAGCGTGCCATCCGTGTCGGACTCCCTCCATCCTTTTCCCACCCTTGCCGGTGGTGCGCACCGGTGGTCGCACCGAGGCGGTCAGTATCTGTGATCCGGGGCGGAGTGTAAACCTGACCGCCGCAGCCTGTCGGCATGGTGCCTGCATAGTGCTGGCATGGTCGCTACGCTGCCAGCATCGGGCAATTTCTTCGGCACTTCAAGCCGCCCGTTCCGCCACGCCTTCCCACTTTGAAGGTTTCATGCTCTGCCGCTGATATCATCGCGTGGCAAGGGCACCGTTTTCGGAACGTCTTTCCTTTCTTACTCAACTGCCGCGACCGGCACGTCCGATACTACCGTCACGATCCAACAGACTTCTGTTTTCGGGGACCGAGGCCGCGCGCCTAATCCACGCAGGAATGCTTCGATGAAAGTCCAATTTCGATTTCTGATTCCAATCCTTCTCATCGCGCTGGCGATGGTGACGTGCCAGCGGGCGAACGCCCAGGTGGTCCAACCATTTGGACCCATCTGGGACGAATGCGGGCACGACTTCACGCCGTTTGCTCCCGCTGAGGTGAGCAGCTTCGACGGCGGTCCCGACCCGAACGAAGGGTTCTTCCTGGACTATCGCCGGATGTACATCAGCGTCGATCGGCCGCAACAGTCGTGGGGCCCATCGGATGGCAACTTCACCTGGGGCAACCGCGTGAGCACTGGCTACATCCTGCCGGAGAACCACGGTTGGCTGTTGGAATTGATGCACATCGACGGCCCCAATCTGACCGGCGCCACCGTGACCGATCCCAATCCGCTCCGCCCGTTTGAAAATCAAGGCAAGATCAACAGCGTTGAGTTGAGCAAGCTATGGCGCTGGCAGCCGCTGCATAACGGCGGCATCGTGGAGAGCTTTGTCGGGATGAAAGTGACGCAGCTCGAGCAGTGGACCGGCTTGCCGGCCGGCGAAGATCCCACCGTGGGCTTGTCGATCAAGAACCTGATGGTCGGCCCGCAGGCAGGGGTGCGTATTTACAAGATGAATGAGCGTTGGGTGATCGCCAGCGAAGCCCGCGTCTGCTACTCGTACAACCAGCAGTGGTTTGCGGAGTTCGGCATCGACGACACCGTGCAGGCGAACCGCCAGGAGTTCTCAGAAAACTCCTGGGTTCCCTCGGGCGACCTGCGCTTGGAAGCTACTTACAAGTTCACCAAGGCCATGGCCCTGACCGTCGGCGGCGAAATGCTGTACTTCGGCAGCGGGCTGGCCCGTGGAGCCCCGCCGTTCAACGATCAGAACTGTGTGGTGGCGGGGGTGACCTTCGGCTTTACCGTGAATCGGTAGCCAGTAGGGTGACATGTCCACCCCGCGTGGACATGTCTTTCCAGTGTGGAAACAAAACACATGCCCACGAAGACGTGGGCATGGCACCGTGCCCAAGGGCAGCAAGTCGCAGACTCGCCGTGGTGGGCTGCCCAAGGCACCCACCAGACAAATAGCCGGCGGCGAATGGCTTCGATCGTCAGCTCAGACGACTCGCTCGCGAAGCTCAGACAGCTCCATCTCGAGCCGATGCCGCAACGGACTCTCGAGTCGCAATTCGTCCAACAGCGATTCGGCCTTGGCGATCACTTCATCGGTGATGGCCTGGCCTTTGAACAATTGACCCCAAGTTCGTGAAACTTCGGTCTCTGTGAGCAAGTGACAACCTCCTCAAGACTGTGAATTCAATTGGACTGAAAATACATCGTTGCCTGGTTATTTCAGTGTAAGTGAAATCCCCCCACAGGCAAGCCCAAACTTTGGCCACCAGGCAATTAAGTGGCCATTTTTGCCATCAAGGCGGACGGCGGCCTGCTGAAGCTCAGGCCTTCTCGCGAGCGGCACGCAGCGGCGAATCGGCCGGCGGCGCACCCATTTCGGAGGGGGCGTGCATGCATTCCGGGGCGATCTTCGTCAGTTCCGCCGCCACGGTGTCGACGGTGTAGCGAATCTGCGCCTCGGAATGCCGGGAGGTGATGAAGAACCGCAGCCGCGAGGCCGATTCCTCCACCGCCGGATAGAGAATCGGCCGGACGTTGATCCCGCGCTCCACCAGAGCCAACGAAAGCTGCAGGCAATGCAGCGAATTGCCCACGATGACCGGCACCACCGGCGTCCCCATGGCCATGCCGGTGTTCAAGCCGCGGCGGCGGGCCAGTTCAAGGAATAGCCGCGAACGGGCAGCCAGCGTCGCCACACGCTCGGGCTCTTCTTCCAGCAGCTTGATCGATGCCAAGGCTGCCGCCGTGTTCGGCGGCGACAGGCCTACGCTATACACGAAGCCAGGGGCCGTGTACTTCAAATACTCGACCACCGCGGCGCTGCCGGCAATGTAGCCGCCGCAGCTTCCGAATGACTTGCTTAGCGTCCCCATCCACAGGTCGACGTCGCGCGGGTCGACTTCGAAATGCTCGCCCAGCCCGCGACCGTGAACCCCCATCGTGCCGATGGAGTGCGCCTCGTCGATCATCAGCAGGCACTGGTGCCGCTTCTTGACTTCAATGAACCGCGGCAGGTCCGGGAAATCCCCGTCCATGCTATATACGCCCTCGACCACCACCAGCACGCGCCGGTATTCGTGCCGAATGCTCCCCAATATCTCTTCCAAGGCCCGGAAATCATTGTGCGGGAACGGCCGACGTCGCGCCCCGGAGAGAATGCACCCCTGGATGATGCTGTTGTGCGCCAACGCATCGTGCAGGATCAGGTCGCCAGGGCCAAACAGGTGGCCGATGGTCGTCTCGTTCGTGGCGTGGCCGCCGACCAGGACGATGGCGTCTTCCGCGCCGACCAGTTCCGCCAGCGCTTTTTCCAGGTCGCGATGCAACACCTTTTCGCCCGAGACCAGCCGGCTGGCCGATACGCTGGTGCCATAACGGTCGATGGCCGCCTTGGCCGCTTCGGTGACGACTGGATCGCCCGACATCCCCAGATAGTTGTAACTGGAGAAGTTAATCAACTCGCGGCCGTCGATGACCGTGGTGTCGTTCGTCACCCGTTCGTGGACGTCGAAGTACGGATTGGCCAGGCCCGACATTTCGAGCAATTGGCCGGTTTGCAGCAACTTGCGATATTCGGGGAACTCGTCGAACCGGTAATACGCGGTCGGAATATCGCTCGACTCGGACTGGGCCGCTCGGACGCGGGGCTCGGTCCCGAGGTGTTTCGTGACGGCCGCAATCACCTCGCCGCAGGTTTCCATCTCGGACAATACGGCTTCCGGGAACCGCGCGCCGTAGATTTCCTCCAGCGACGCGACGATCTCCATTCGCTCCAGCGAATCGAGTCCTAGTTCGACAATGTTCGTCGTCAGGTCCAACTCGCCCACGCGGTCCTGGCCGATCCGCCGCACTTCCGCCATTACGATCTCTTCCACCGTGCCGCTGACCACGCGCGGCGGAGTGTTGGGCTGCGGAGTTGTGACCTGGGCCGACGGTGGGACATCCACGCGGAGACTCGACAGCCCGACGTTCGGCCGGTCGGCCGAATCTTGGGTTGCCGGATCCATCCGCTGGTCTGCCAACTCGGACTCAATCGGGGAGACAGCGGCTGAAGGGGCAGGACCGGTCGATCCCAACGGCTCGCCGGACTTCCATTGAGCCAAGACCGCCAGCGACCCTTCCAAATACTTCTGCCGGCAAGCGTAGCGTTGAATCTTGCCGCTGGAAGTCTTGGGGATGCTGCGCAGCTTGACCAGCACGATGGCGTCCACGACTAGTTGATGCTCGGTGGCGACCGAGCGCCGGATGGCCTGCATGATGGCCACGGGCTCGACGTCCCGCCCGCGATCAACTTCCTGGACAATCACCAGTCGTTCGGCGCCGTTCTGCTCCACGGAAAATGCCGCGCCGGAATCGGCGATCACCTTGGGATGGCAACGGCCGGCCGTATGTTCGATGTCCTGAGGATAATGATTCTTGCCGTGAACGATGATCAGGTCTTTTACCCGTCCCGTGACGAACAACTCGCCGTGAACCAGGAAGCCCAGGTCGCCGGTGCGCAGGAATGGACCTTCGCCCGTATCCGCCAGATGCGCGGCGAACGTCTCGGCCGTTTCGACTGGCTGCTTCAAGTAGCCAAGGGCCACGCTCGGCCCGGAGACCCAGATTTCGCCCACGGCGTCCGCGGGGCACGAGTTCAGCGTGACGGGATCGGCGATCACGATCTTCTGATCGGGCATGGTCTGGCCGCAGCCCACCAGGGCCCGGCTTCCGACGCCGTTGTGAATCTGCACGACGCGATGATTTTCCAGGGCCGCGGCGTCGAAGTAACGAATCGCCGGTGGAGCCGGCACGAATCCGCCGGAGACGATCAACGTCGCCTCGGCCATGCCGTAGCACGGATAAAACGCTTCGCGGCGGAATCCGCAACGGGCAAACTTCTCGCTAAACCGGTCGATCGTCTCAGCTCGCACGGGCTCGGCCCCGTTGAACGCGACCAGCCAACTGCTCAAATCCAATTCGTCGATCTGCTGCGGCGTGATCTTTTCCACGCACAGGTCGTAAGCGAAGTTCGGCCCGCCGCTGGTGGTGCCGCGATAGTTGGTGATCGCCTTGAGCCAGCGAAACGGCTTCTGCAGGAACGCCATCGGCGACATCAAGATGTTCGGCCGGCCGACGTACATCGGCTGCAATAGCCCGCCGATCAAGCCCATGTCGTGATAGCTGGGGAGCCAGAACACGCCCATATTGCTGCGCGTATGCTCGAACGCCAGGTTAATTAGCGCCGAGTTGTGCATCAGGTTGTCGTGGCTGAGCATCACCCCCTTGGGCGTGCCGGTCGAGCCAGAGGTGTATTGCAGGAACGCCAGCGTGTCGCCGCGCAACTCCGGCATTTGCCAACGGTCGGCCATGCCGGCCCCGGCGACGTCGGTGGCCTGCCAGGTGAGTTGCTTCAGCCGAGGCGTGGTGGAGAGCACGGGCCAGATCGTGTCGAGGACCGACTCGGTGGTCAGAGCCACTTTGGCCTCGGCATCGTCCACGATCGCTTCGATGCGCGACAGCTTGTGATTGCGCCGCGGGGGGTTCGTCGGCACCGCGGTCACTCCCGCGTACAAGCAGCCAAAGAACGCCGCCACGAACTCCATCCCTGGCGGATAGAGCATCAACGCCCGCTGACCTTCCAAACCCAAGGACTCCAGCCAGGCGCCAATGGCGCGGGCCTGGCGGTCCAACTCGGCATAGGTGACGTGCAGCTCTTCCACTTCGCCATCCACCAGGTAGGTGAAGGCGCGATCGTCGGGCTGATTTGTTGCGCGATGCCGCAACAAATGGACCAACGTCTCGGGATAGAAGAACGAGCCGCGTCGCATTTCCTGCTGAACTATGCTCATTGGGCTACAGCCGTGGGCCGGCCTGCTGATCTGGTGTGCGGAATGCGCCATGGTCACGCCGAAATCGAACGGCTTCGGCGGTTGCACGGGGTGGGCAATTCGACCGGCTGGAAGATCATCGGAACTGGTCAGGGTAACACGTCAATCTGCGACTTGCAATGATCGTCCTGCGGTCTCGGCAAGCCATGGCGGCTGTGCATGTTACGGCGATTGCCACGATGTATCGCCCCCCTGCGATGCGAAGCCGCCCCCCACTTCCGGATAATCCATGCCGATTCCCCAGCTTTCAGGGAGGATTCAGTGAAGGCTGAAGACAGCAACTCCCCTCCCTTCCAGGGAGGGGCCGGGGGAGGGTAAATCGGGGCGCCGCTCTCACCGCAATCCTCGCTTCACCGCGCGTGCATCTGGCATAATGGTCTCAGGGAACCTCAATCAGTAAATGCCCATTACCGCGAGATTCCAGCCATGCCCTCAAGCGTGCGCGAACATTGCGAAAAACGGGGCCTCACCATCGAACAGATTGCCCAGCAGGCCGGCCTGGATGCGCAACGCGTCTCCGCAATCTACCTGGGCCGCTGGACCCCCAGCCCGGCGGAACGCCAGAGCATCGCCGCGGCGCTGCACGTCGAGGTGGAAGATATCACCTGGGGACACGCCACGCCGATCCAACATTTGTATGGGCACGGGCCGGGGTGAGTGAATTCAATTATGCACGGGGCTGTTCGATTCACCTTTGGGCCAATCGAGAGATGTCCAATCCACAGATTGCTGAGATGGGAGCTTGTAGCCACGCTTCCTGATGTGATCCACAAACTCCAACGGAAGAATAACAGCGTGTTCCTTGACATAGTGCGCTAGATCTCCCGACCACAACCAAACCCCGTCAGAGCGGTGCTCGCTGGAGTTTCCGACATCGCAGGAACATATCAAGCAAGAGCCTGTTTCTGACCAGGACACAAGTGCCATAAACGGCGCATTTCGCAAGTATGCGATCATTTGATTTTTGTCTGGTGGATTCCACGTAAGGTCGATAAATTCGTCCGCTCTAGGAAATCCGGGAACACGTTCAGATTTTCCGCTCCAGTACCCGAACCACTTGTGATTCAAAGTCGTTTCCGGATTCATAATTCTTCACTCGGATACAGTCTGAGAAAAAGACACGCATTCGTATTGATCGAATCGTCTGCCCAAGCCGCACCGCATGAATCGGCGGCAGATGTCTCAGGCCAAGGGACGTCTGCCGGATGCTGGGGAATGAAGCGAACAGAGGGCATCGAAGGCATCGCCCTTATTCATCAAAGTAGGATTCCTGTAGCTCGTCCGGCGAAATCGGCAGCCGCTGCGCTCTGCGAATGCACAGGACGCGTACGAAATTCGCATCGATCACAAATAGTACACGAAAGACATTCGGTCGCTTGCCGAAATGAAACTCTCGAACCACAAAATCGACCTTGCGACTCTCCTTCGCGATCGGACATCTCTCCGGGCGGTCGCGAAGAGTCTCCAGCGCTTCCTGAAATCGATCGAGCCAGCGTATCGCGGCCAGCGGCGCGCGCTCGGCTATCCAATGGCTGGCAGTGTGCAATTCATTCTTCGCCGCGCGATGAATAGCAAGGTGATACGTCATTCACTGGAACTCTTCGCATTTATTTCTCGCCTTATCTCGTCGAAAACTTCATCGGCGGGAGTGCCCATGTCTCCTGCGCGCCACTCGGCGATTGCTTCTTGTACCGCCACCAAGTCCTCATTTTCAGCACTTAAAGCGCGCAACGCATCTCGGAGAACTTCGTCTGCTTCGGCATAGCGGCCGCTAGTTAGATGGGCGGTGATGAGCGTTTGAATGTCCGCAGGAAAGGTGTACGTCATAGTGCACTCCCTTAGCTGGTAATTGGGTCATAAGGATTTTAGCCCGAAATTGCCACGAAAGGCAAACCACGGTAGTGTCTTAATCCTGTGTGCGGGCCAGAACGGCATCGAATAGTTCGTCGAAACTCCAGACGTGCCCGGCCAGCCCCGCCATCATCGCCGCCGTGTCCCGTTTCTTTCCGGTCTTGCCCGGCTTCCTGGTCTGCCAGCAGAAATTATAAGTGGCCGCGAACATGGCGAAAGCCGCCTCCAGGTTCCGCAGTTTCTTGCTAAAGCAGTAGGTGAGCCGGTTCAGCCGCTTGAGGAATAGCCGCTGGGTGCCGTTCAGTCGCTCTACGTGCGAAGTGCAAATCGACCACTTCTGATTCCCCTCTATTCCGACTATCCCCTTGCGCTTGCTGCCCACCATTTCGCTGGGGGTGTAGATCATGTTCGCGTTTTTGTAATCCTTCACCAGCACGCCGTATTTCACGTAG
>JAIOQB010000352.1 GCA_021413585.1 Planctomycetia bacterium | reverse complement strand
CTTTTGAAAACGGATGCCGCTTCTAGGGGGCAGGTTTCGGACGTTTGGAAACAAACCGTCGCGCCGGTTTCGCAGAGCGCAGTATTCGTTGGCGAATTCCGTGATAGCAGATGCATAATGTTGTTGCGCTTCGGGCTAGTGAGCGGTTGGTTCGGCGTAGCTGTAGAGCGGCGCAACCCCCGGGCGGAGCCCGGGGCTATGCGGCGTCCGCACCCCTCCACGCTTCGGATTTCTCCGAAGCATTCTTTCGCGACGTAACTATTGGCGGCGACGGCAGTTCACTGGCCCGGCCGCCGCCAGCGACGAATTTCCCATGTAAGGATTCTGCCGGGGCACTAATTATTCGTGAAGGGCGGGGGCGGCCCGGTCGAACCTAACCGCGCGGCGGCAGCGGTCAAAGAGCTTTCCATGACCAGAGGAATTGCAGATCTCGGCGATTTCAGCGGGCGGCTTGCCAATGACTCCTGACCCACTCGACCGCTTCACGCTGCTGATCACGGAAGCGCAATTTCCGCTGTTCTCTTTTATTCTGACCCTGGTGCCGGACGCGACCGACGCCAAGGACGTGCTGCAGGAAACCAATCTCGCCCTGCTGGCGAAACGAGATCAATACGACCCGGCCCGCCCCTTCTGGCCCTGGGCCTGCACGTTCGCCCGGTTTCAGGCGCTGGCCCATGTGAAGACGGCCCGCCGCGACCACCACCAGTTCGACACGGAACTGGTCGGCATCCTGGCGGACGAATCGATTGAAGAAACATCCGAGAGCGAGCGGGAGCTGGCGGCGCTGAGCGCCTGCCTGAAGAAGCTTGAGCGCCGCAGTGCCGAGCTGCTTAAGATGCGCTACAGCGAATCGCTCTCTTGCGACACGATCGCCCAGCGGTTGGGGCGCACGCCTGCCGCTATTTGGACGGCGCTGCACCGTGCCCGCAATGTTTTGGCCGAGTGCGTTCAAACCACGCTGGCGGCGAAGGAGGGGCACTGATGGTTTCATTGCGCGGCAATTTCAGATTGCAGATTGCAGATTTCAGATTGACGGGAAGGGATGCCGGCTGAGATGACAACTGGTTCCAACGAACACGATTTTGAAGACGTGCTGGCCCGGCTGGTCGAAGGCCAATTGACGGCCGACGAGCATGCCTGGCTGCAAGCGACGCTGCTGGCCGACGCCGCCGCGCGGGCCCACTACCGCCGCTATATCCGCATCCACTCGCTGTTGCACTTGCGCCTGGCTGCGCCGGACGACGCGCCGGTTGGAGACCGGAGGCTGACGGAGAAGTCGGAGGTCGGAGGTCGGAAGTCGGTTGAAAAACCGGCGCGGCCAACTCGCCCGCCGAAGAGTCCGCCGGCACCCATTCCGGACTCGCCAATCCTCAATCCTCAATCCTCAATCCTCAATGTCCTCCGCCACCCCGCCACGTTCTGGTCTCTGCTGGGGTTCGTCGTCGTGGGCATGCTGGGGATTGTGTATTGGGCCACGACCAGCCATGGCCCCGGCCCGTTGGCGACTGCTCCAAGCTCCGCCGCAATGCTGGTCCGCGCTACGGACGCGAAATGGCAAGATGACATCGCTCCCACTGGCGACGCTTTAGCCCCGGGGCAGCGGCTGAAGCTCAATAGCGGCTCGGCGGAGATTACGTTCAATAGACAGGCACGGGTAATCCTCCAAGGCCCGGCTGAGTTCACGATTGTGGACGCCACGGCGTGCCGGCTTTCGAACGGGCGGCTCACGGCGCAGGTCCCCGAGCCGGCCCACGGATTCAAAGTCCACACGCCCGACGGCACCGTGACCGACCTGGGGACCGAGTTTGGCGTCTTTGTCAAAGCGGAAAGCGGAGAGCCGAAAGCGGACGAACTCAAGGAGCAGCAGCTGAGCGGTAAACAGCAGGACGACAAACGGCCGCCCGTCACGGAAGTGCACGTGTTTAAGGGCAAAGTAGATATCACCGACGAAGGAGACCGCTTGGCGCAGAGCCCGACCCCTCCGCAATCGCCAATCCCCAATCGCAAATCGCAAATCCTCTCCGCCGGCGAAGCCGTCACGATCAGCGAGAACAAGGTCACGCCGCTGCCGGCCGCCGATCCGTTCACGTTCGCGCTAGACAAGCTCCAGGGCAAGCCGCGGACTGTGTTGCTGACGGATGACTTTGAGACGTATGGCGAAACATATAGCGGCGGGGAGCGCAACAAGGCCATCGGTCCGTGGACCGTCCAGAGCGGCATCCGCAAGGGGCAAGGGATCTGCGTTTACGATCCCAGGGCGAAACTTGCCGAGATGACGAACGATGCGGCCAATCCGGTCGCCAACCTTTCGCCGCCGCCGCCGATCGGCAGCCGTGTCGCCTACATCGGCGCGGCGGGGCAGAATCCGAAGAACACCTACCCGCTGCTGGCCCGGGAGATCGATGGCAAGCTGCTAACGAAAAATTGCCAGGTGCTTGTCGAGTTCGACTACATGCCTCTCGGCCCCGGGGCTCAATTTTCGGTGGCCCTGGCGGCGGAAGCCGGCCATTGCGGAGGAATCGAATTGTGGCGGGATGCCGGCGGGAAGGTCATCGATTGCCCCGGCTATCAATGGTATCGCCTGCGGGTGCTCGTCGACGTGGCCGCCGGCGTCGCGCGCGAAGTGAGAGCGGAGCGGTCGCATTGGCTCGGACCCCAAGGCTGGCAGCGCGACCTGACGTTTCAGCCGCCGACGCCCCAACTCGATTGGTCCACGCCGCCACGCTACGCGATGTTCGGCTTCCCGGTGGTATCGCCCACGACGCCTGCGGGCGTGTTTTTGCTCGACAACGTCCGGATCGAAGTGATTGCAAAATGACATACTTTCACACATTCACACTTTAGCACCTTTCAACCTCCTCTTTCCCCTGGAGCAACGCTTATCACAGCCCTGTCTCTTCAATCTGAAATCTCCAATCTGAAATGAATTCCGTTCTCCGCTTCCTCCGGGGTGTACCCGGATGCGAATCGGAAATCACTCGTCCAACACAAAAGGTGTGCCAATGTTATCGATCAAGAACTTCTCGCGTACCGTCACCCGTCGTTCCCTGCTTGCCGTCGCGGCACTGGTTCTGGTTTCCATTGGTCAGAACGCTGCCTGGGCCGCGAAGCTCTACATCGCTGAATACAATTCAGGAGGATTTATTGCGTCGGCCAACGTTGATGGCACGGGCGTCAATTCAACCTTCGTCTCGTCCGGGGCCGGAAATCCGATTGACGTGGCTGTCGATACGACTCACAACCAACTCTTCTATAGCCGTCGTACGGGTGGGGCCATCGGTGTGGCGAATCTTACGACCGGCGCGGTAATCAACAACAGCCTGGTCGCCGCGGTAGCTCCCCAAGGCATCGCTTACAACGCCGTAAATCAGAAAGTCTACTGGGTTGATCTGACTGGCACGGGTGAACTCTGGAGTGCCAGCTATGACGGGACTGGCGCCACATTGGTCGATACAGGGCTGACCACGGCAGTTCAGGCCCTCGCTATCGATGTGGCTGGTGGCAAGTACTACTTTGTCAGGTACGGCGCTGGAGATATCGGTCAAGGCAATTTAGATGGCAGTGGCACACCAAATCTCACATGGCTCACTACCGGCTCAGGGCATCTCGACGGAGTTGACGTCGATTTGGTGAACAACAAGATCTACTGGGCAAACTCAATAGGTAACAACGTCGGCGTGGCCAATCTTAACGGCACATCCATTAACAACTCATTTGTGACGGGTGCCGCTGCCACTGGTGCGATTGATGTGGAAGTCGATCCCATCGGGGGCCACCTTTTCTGGTCCACTTATAACCAGAATAACATTGGCCGTTCCGATTTAGCCGGCGTTGGTAATCCGGCTGCCACAGGTGTGAATGGAAGCTTCATCAATACCATCGTTAACGGCTGGGGAATGGATATTGCCCAGGACGCCGCACCCGCTGGCGTCCCCGAGCCGAGCACGTTCGTCCTGGCCGCGCTGGGCCTGGCCGGGCTGGGGCTGGTCGCGTGGAAGCGGCGAAGAATTGCGGGCTGATGATGATTGTGAATTGACGAGAAGTTAATCCGCGTAATGGCAGTCTGGGTTTCGCGCGGCATCGCGCGCGAAACCCAAGACTGCTAAGTAGACCCGCAATGGAGTGGGTGCCTGGGGCAACGCCCCAGTCGTTATTCAATGAAGCAGCTGGGGCGTTGCCCTCAAGTCGACGACGCGGTGCATTGAGGTACCCCAACGGGGTACGATCTCAAAGCCCAGGGTAAGCGGCCACGGCGGCGCAGCCGCGTGGTCCGCGCCACCCTGGGTAACGTACCGCAAAAAAACCGTTGTTACCCCAACGGGGTAATATCATTTAGAAGCGTCTCCATCGTCTGAATTGAATCGCGCTCGCTACTTTGATCCAACCCCGTTGGGGTTGACGTGAATTAATCGGGGGTCGCAACCCAGGGTGGCGCGGACGACCACGGCTGCGCCGCGGTGCGCCGCTTACCCTGGGCTTTGAGATCAAACCCCGTTGGGGTTTTGTCTAAAGCAAGGGCTGCCAATCATGGACCCCGCCGTGGTGGGCTACGCATGGCACCCATCCGATAATTCTCGCTTGACGGACTACTAGGAGTTCCCGCCGCGCCGCTTCCCGCCCACCATCCCACCTTCCCGCCCGCCATCTCACAGGAGCTTCTTACATGCAGCCTAGCGATCACCCTGTTTCCCGCCGCCGTTTTCTGGGAACTGCCGGAGCCGTGGCGCTCTCGGCCATCGCGTTGCCAGCCCGCAGCTATGCCAAGGTGATAGGGGCCAACGAGCGGATTCGGATCGGGTTCATTGGGGCGGGCGGCATGGGAGGGGTCCATCTGCGAGCCATCAAGGCGATCAAAGACAAGGACAACGTCGAGGGGGTGATCGTCGGCGATTGCTGGAAGTCGCGGGCGGCCAAGGGGGCCGACCTGGTGGGGGCCACTCAGTCGACGGGCGACTATCGGCACGTGCTCGACAGGAAAGAAGTTGACTACGTGACCATCGCCACCCCCGAGCATTGGCACAGCCAGATGACGTGCGACGCGATGGACGCCGGCAAGCCGGTCTATTGCGAAAAGCCGATGACGCACACCATCCCGGAAGCCCAGGCGGTGATGAAGAAGCAAAAGGAAACCGGGCTGGCGCTGCAAGTGGGCGTGCAGGCCATGAGCGACGACAGTTACTCTTCGGCCGCGGAGGTGATTTCGCAGGGCATCCTGGGACAGGTGGTGCAAGCGCAGATCGAATACGTGCGCCGTCACGACAAGCTAGGTCCGTGGCGTACCACGGCG
>JAIOQB010000351.1 GCA_021413585.1 Planctomycetia bacterium | reverse complement strand
TTGACTTGAGCAATTGATTATATCCCTGCCGGGGGGCGTGTCGTACCCCCTGATGGTTTTGCCTGACTTTGTGGTGTCACGTCAGGCGAAACAAGTTTCGCGCGTTGGCGGTGGTCACGCGTGCCAACTCTTCGCTCGTGCAACCGCGTGCCTCCGCCAGGCAGGCAACGGTATACACCAGGTTGGCCGGTTCGTTTCGCTTACCGCGCAGCGGATGGGGCGCGAGGTATGGGCTGTCGGTCTCCACTAGCATCCGATCCGCGGGAATCGTGGCGGCGACGCGCCGCAGCTCGTCGGACTTCTTGAATGTGACCATGCCCGCGAAGCTGATGTGCATTCCCAGCGACAGGCACTCCTCGGCCGTGGCCGCGCTGCCGGTAAACGAGTGCATAATGCCGCGCAGGGGACCGCGCTGGCGGGCTTCGCGCAGCATCGCCAGCACGTCGGCATCGCTCTCTCGCGTATGCACGATGAACGGCAGGGAAGTTTCTTGGGAGAGCCGCAGGTGCCGGTCAAAGTAATCCTGCTGCAACTCGAACGGCGAATAGTCCCAGTGGCGATCCAGCCCCGTTTCTCCCAGCGCCGCGACCTTGGGACGACCCACCAGGGCCACGATGCGGTCCCAGTCCCCCGGCTGCGCTTGGGCGCAATAATTGGGTTGAACGCCAACCGCCGCGTAGACGCCGGGATATTTCGCGGCCAAGATGACGGCCGCTTCGCTCGACTCGGCTCCGATGCCGACGCACAGGATGCTGCTCACACGCGCTTCCGCGGCCCGGCGGATCACGTTGTCTCGATCGGCGTCAAACTCCGGCTGATCGAGATGCGCGTGAGTATCGAAAAGAGGCGCGTTGCCAAAGTCCGTGGGAGCCATCGTCGCGGCCCTCAGGCCTTGCTCGCCAGCGCGTCGAGTACTTCTTGAATCGACTGGCGGTGCCCGCGGGCATTGCCGAGCGCCTCTTCGGCCAGCGACCGGGCCACGCGGTCGTGTTCCAGGCCGGCGGCGCAGCGGCGGATCGCGTCGATGTCGCGATCCAGGCTGGCGATCAGTTCTCGCAATAGATAGTCGAGCGAGAGGAAATGCAGGTCGGTGTAATCGGTCGGGAACTTGCCCGGGTCGATGACCCCTTCGCGCTGTTGGATCTCTTCGGCAAGTCGCTGCACGATCTCGCGATGGCTGCTGACGATGTCTGCCACGGCGGCGGTGGCTCGCTCGTCGCCGTGATGAGTCCACGGGTCGGCATCGACGAGGTACATCGGCAGCGAGCGATAATGGATCGCCAGCAGCCGATTCAGCGCGTCCAGCGTGCTTTGATTGCTCGTGTGTGCCATGTCATTCAAGGGGATATCGCGAAGCGAGAGGGCTTTAGTGTCCGGGGATTAACTGCAGGCAGGCGTTAAGCGTCCAGGTGCCCAGACCATTGCAGTCGAGCATCAACAGCAGCAGCGGCAGCGTAATCGCCACCACGTAAGCACCAGGAATCGACACCAACGAAAACTCCACCGGCGGCCGGTCCGCGGGGGGCGGATCAATGGTCATCACCTTGATTACCCGCAGGTAGTAGTACAAAGCCAACGCGGTGTTCAGGCCGCCGATGACCAGCAAGGCGATGGTGGGAGCCGTGTTGGCTTTGATCAACGCTTCAAAAATGAAAAACTTGCCGAGGAATCCGGCCAGTGGCGGGACGCCAATCAGGCTGAACAGAATTGTCACAAAGCAGACCGTCACGCCGGGGGCCGAGCGAATCAACCCCGCGTAGTCGCTGATCTCTTCGCTCCGCATGGCGTTTCTCAACAGTGCCACCACGGCAAATGCGCCGAGGTTCATGAACACGTACACCGCGACGTAAAACAGCAGCGAGGAAAATGCCTCAGCCGCGCCAGGATTCGGGTGCCCGCTGTTCATCAACGACAGTCCGGCCGCCACCGGCATCATCATATAACCCGCGTGGGCGATCGTGCTGTAGGCCAGCAGTCGCTTGATGTTCGTTTGGCCGTACGCCGCCAGATTGCCAAATGTGCAGGTGATAGCGGAAATTAGTACGATCACGTAAATCATGAATTGCCGCACGACGGTCAGGCTGGTGAGGGAATCGGGCGGCCGCATTTGCTGATTGGGGGATTCGACCTTCGATTGCTCGATGTCGGTGCGGCTTTCCTCCGACATTTCCACCTCGCGAATCAGCTCCGACTTCTCCTGCTGGAACTGGTCACTGGCGCCGGCCGGATCCTGGATTGCCTGATAGACCGCCACGGGCGGGGGCGAGACTTCCTGGCGGTTGGGAACGGTGCCAAAGCCGATCGCCACGCGCACCAGCAGCGCCAGTGCGGCCGCCTTCGACGCGACGGACAGAAACGCGTTCACTTCGGCGCTGGCTCCTTCAAATACGTCGGGGCACCAGAAGTGAAATGGCACGGCGGACAGTTTGAACGCCAGCCCTACCATGACCATCAACCCGCCCAGGACCAGCACCATCAGGTTCGGGTCGCTGGTGCCGGGGGGCGTGAGCGTGGCCAGTCGCGCGGCCATGGTCGGCAGGTGGCAGGATCCGAGCGTCCCGGCCAGCAGGCTGATGCCGTAAAGCATGATGCCCGCGGCGCCGGCGCCGTAGACCGCGTATTTCAATGCCGCTTCGCTGCTGCGCCGCCGCCCTTTGAGCATGCCGGCCAGCACGTACGACGGAACGCTGGCCATTTCCACCGCCAGGAATATCACCAGCAGGTGATTGGCCGACGCCATCAGCATCATGCCGAACATCGAGCCCAACACGAGCGTGTAAAAGTCGGCCGCGTCGTCGCGGTCTGGAATGCCGGAGACCTGCGTGAACAGGATGAACAGAATCGCGAACACCAGCAGCAGGCCGCGAAAGAAAATGGTGAAATTGTCGTAGACCAACATCCCCGTGAAGAATTCGCGGGACGACCCCGGTACGGGGGGCGTGGCCAGGTGATGCCACGGCAGAGCGTACGTCAGCGCCAGCCCGACGCCGGCCAGTGCGACCAGCCATGTTGGAATCCGCCGCGTCAGGTTGAAAACCCGCAGCCCCAGCATGACCAGGATCGTGCCGCAAACGATCAGCTCGGGCTGAAACAGCCGCAAGGAGCCGGCCGTGTCGCCGATGACGTATTGAATGAGTTGCTGGTAGTCCACGAGAGCCTTCGGTTTCTCTGCAAGTCAGCTTCTAAAAAAGTCAGCGTCTGAAAATTATTGTCGGCTTAAATGGCTGGCGGCCAATTCAGGGCGGGCTATTCGTTGGGGAGAGGTGACTCGGCCAAAACTGGCCGACCAGGTAGTTCCGTGTCTGGCTTCACATGGAAAACGGTCTTCTTGGGCTTGCTGCTCCCCGCATTCGCCGGTTTCGTATCTGCCGCAGGGGCGGTCACCGGGGGCGTGGCATGCAGTGGTTCTGGTTGTGCAACCGCAATTGTCGCTGCAGGCAGCGAAGCGGGGAGTTGAGTCGTCGCCGTTGACGGCGTGTTTTTCCCTGGCCCGGGGCGATATTCCTTCGCCCAGGCGGCAAGGTCGTTTACTTCGTGATCGACGCTGGGTGACATGTATCGGAACACGCATTGCGGATAGACGCCGAACAGAATCGCCAGGATTACCAGCGGCACGGCGATCGACCATTCCCGTGGGTTGATGGGGCGCAAGTCCTCACCGTGCGGGCCTTTGTATTCCGCCCCCAGATATACGCGCTGGATCGCCCACAGGATGTAGCTGGCGGTCAGGATTACCACGAACGCGGAAAGCACCGCCAGCACCACGCTGTATTTCCAGGTGGCAAACACCACCAGCACTTCGCCGATGAACCCGCACAAACCGGGCAGCCCCAGGCCGGCGAAGAAGATCACAATCGACAAACCCGCGTAGGAGGGCATCCGGCTGAAAATGCCGCCGAACTTGTCCAGGTCGCGATGATGGACGCGGTCGTAGAGCACGCCCACCATAAAGAACATGCCGGCCGAGCTGATGCCGTGGGCGATCATCTGAAACATCGCCCCGTTCATTCCCCACTGCCAGAAGCTGGAATCGTATTGCGTGCCGGCCCAGGCGCTCCACACGCCGATGCCCAGCACGACGTAACCCATGTGGGAAACGGAGCTGTAGGCCACCAGCCGCTTGAAGTCCTTCTGTGCGATGGCGGCAAAGGCGCCGTAGAGCATGCTGACCACGCCGATCGTGCAGACCAGCCACGCCAGGTCATAACCGGCGGCCGGGCAGATCGGATAGCAGATGCGAATGATGCCGTAGCCCCCCATCTTCAGCAGCACGCCGGCCAGGATCATGGAGATCGGCGTGGGGGCCTCGACGTGCGCGTCGGGCAACCAGGTGTGCAACGGCACGCTGGGGACTTTGATCGCGAACCCAATGAACAGCAGCAGGAATGCCCACCACTGGACGGTGTGACCGATGGGGAGCGCTCGTTCAAATAATTTGGTGTGCTGCCCCATCTGCTGCAGGGCCAGGATGTTGAACGTGTGAACCGGCGTGCCGTCGGCTTGATCCAGGAATTTCTGGGCCTCGGCGGTTGTCTGATGGACGTGGGCCGCGACCAGGTGTTCTGGCTTGAGCTTCGTCAGATCGCTGGTGTAATACAGCATCAGAATCGCGATCAGCATCAGCACGCCGCCGAGCATCGTGTACAGGAAGAACTTAATCGCCGCATACTCGCGGCGCGGGCCTCCCCAGACGCCGATCAGGAAGTACATCGGCAGCAGCATCACTTCCCAGAACACGAAGAACAGGAAGAAGTCGAGTGCCAGGAACACACCCA
>JAIOQB010000286.1 GCA_021413585.1 Planctomycetia bacterium | reverse complement strand
ACGGAAGGCAATTTATCTTTGGCAAAACCAACCTGGGGAAAGCGGTAATACTCGTCTTGGTCAGTGACGACATGGGCAGGAATTGGCCCGCTGAGGTTTTCGACCTGTTTGAATAACATCGCGTGACTATTGCAATTTCCCGGCGCCAGCCCGATAATGCCGGTCTCTTCACGCCACGCCCTTTCAGCAGGCGGAGATTGCGAGATGTCCACTGAGCAACATTGTCGTGGGTGCGAGCGGCCGCTGGCCGCGATGACGGCCAGCTCGTCGCTGCTGGCGTTGCAGGGGATCGCCCACCTGTGCAAAGAGAGGGACGTTTCAAGCTGGGCCCGAACCCACGGCCCCTTATGCCAGCGCTGCCTGGACGCCGCCCGACGGCAGTTCCTGTTGAAGCCGCATCTGAAGACGGGGTAGGCGCGGGATTCAAACTGCCGATGATTTCATGTCGACATTTCCGGCAAGATCAGCACGGTGAATGTCTTGAAATAGAGAGTGGGCACGAAATGCGACGGCTAAGAAGTGGCCAAAGAAAGGCACTGCTGGCAAGCCAGCAGTGGCACCCCAGCAACACTTCACGCAAACAATTCCCGCACCGCTTTCCCCTTTCCATCCGGCGTCACATAAAACGGCCTTCCTTCGATTTCATACGACAGGTCGGCGGGGATGCCCAGGGCGCGGTAGATGGTGGCGTGCAGGTCGGGCATGGTGACGGGTTTTTCCACGATGTTAAACGGCGGTTCGTCGGACGTTTTCCCATAACGTATGCCGCCGCGGATGCCTCCGCCGAACATTAGCAGGCTGCCGGCGCCGGTGAAGTGGCGGTGCAGGCCGTAGGACTTTTCGTCGGCCAGCGTGTCGGGCACTTTGACGCTGGTGCGGTTTAAGTATTCGCGGCGGACCGGGTCGGGATCGTCGGTCACGCCTTCCACCAGCATCGCCCGGCTGAACTCGCTGGCCACGACCACCAGCGTGCGGGAGAGCAACTGCCGTTGGTGCAGGTCGCGGATCAATTGGGCCAGGGGGCGGTCGATTTCATTCTTCATCGCCACGGTGCGGGTGTGGCCGTTGTCGTGCGTGTCCCAGTTCTTGAACGGGTCGTACTCGTACGCCACCTCGACAAACCGCACGCCCGACTCGACCAGCCGCCGGGCGAGCAGGCAGCCCAAGCCAAACCGGCCCGTGTCGTAGGCTTCGTACGACTCCTTAGGCTCCAGGCTGAGGTCGAGCGCCGCGGCGGCAGGCGAATGGATCAGCCGGCGGGCTCCTTCGACGGCGGTGAAGAGTTCGTCGCGCTTGTCGGCGGTTTGCTGCGCGGCGGCGCGGCGCTGTTGCAGCGCTTCGAGCCGGCGGAAACGTTCTTCAAACCGCTCCTTCGACATGTTGGCCGGCGGCCGGACGGCCAAGGCGGCGGTGGCCGGATCGGGGATGGCGAACGGGCCGTACGCGCTTCCCAGGAAGCCGGGGCTGTGGGCGGTTTTGATTTCCGCGGTCAGGCCGGGGAACTCCAGCCGCTGGCCGATGTCCACAAACGCCGGCACGTCGGGATGTCGCGGGCCGAGCGTGCGGGCGACGATCGAACCCATCGACGGCGCGGCCACCGTTTGCGGCGGCATGTAGCAGGTGTGCAGATGAAAGATGTGCCGCACGTGGATCGGCACGCCCATGAAGCCGGGCTTGAACGACGACACCACCGCGCCGTGGTGCATCACCTTGGCCATCTGGCTGAGGTATTTGGAGATGTTGACGCCATCGGCCGACGTCGGGATCGACGGGAACGTCGAGTAGACTTCCGAGGCCTTCATGCCGGCCGTGAATGGCGTGTAGCGCTTGGGATCCCACGTTTCCGCGGCGGCCTGGCCACCGCCCATGTAGACGAAGATCACGGCGTCGGCGGTGGGTTGGATTTTCGGCGCGGCGGCAGCGGCGGGGCGAAGCGTGATGCCACCGGTCGCGAGCGCACCAAGCCCCATGCCGGCGAGCCGGAGAAAGTGGCGTCGATCCAGTTCGCTGGAACCGGGGTAGGAGTAGTTGCGCATGGGGGTCAAGCAGTTGGTGTCAGGCGATTTGAATCTAAAACTATCGCGAAAACGCGAAAGGGCGAAAACGCGAAAAAACTTTCTGTGTGATTTGTGGTGCTACCGACCGCAACTCTCCGTTTTCGTGCTTTCGCTCTTTCGCGTTTTCGCGATCCGTTTCGCGAGTGCCTGGGACTAAACGAAGCGTAGCGTTGGATCGCGATCGATTGGCGGGGCAACGCGTTACCCTCCCCCAACCCCTCCCTAAAAGAGAGGGGGGGTTTTATTCAATATATTGAAACTCCGCCCGCATCACGACGAGCCACAAAAAATCTTCCCAGCCGGCTTGCCGGTCGGCGGCGGCGGCTGCGGGCGTGCCGAGCAGTTCGCGGCCTTGCTGCACTTCGGCGGGCGTGGCGTGCCGGCAGTAGGCTCGCAGGCAGATCGTGTCGACGACATTCGCGATGTCGGCCTGTTGGCCCAGCGGGCCACTGAGCATCCACTGCGCGGCAGTGGTGAGATGGTCGCGAAGGACATCGCCGTTGATCAACTCCAAGGCTTGCAGCACCGACGCTCCGTCCGGCCGGCCCGATTGAATCACGTCGCGGCTGGGGCGTCCCAGGGCGGCGGCCAGGCTGTCGGTGTCGCGGAACCGCCAGGCGCGCGGTTGCAGGTTGGGAACTTCGGCCTTGGCGAGTTCGGCCCGTCGCCACGATCCAGTGAGCTTTGACACCGCGTCGCTGAATTGTTCGGCGGTCATGCGTTTGACGCGCAGGCCGACAAACGGCGGCTCGGCATCACCTTTGACGGCATCATCCCTGACGGCGGAACGCACGGTCGCCACGGCCTGCATCTGATACGCGTTCGACGTAGCAAGCAGCTCCAGCGTGTGCTTCAGATCGTAGTCGTGCATCGCGAAGTCGTACGCCAGATAATCGAGCAACTCCGGCATGAAGCCGGGCGAGCCGTCAAAGTCGTCCACCTGGTCGATAATGCCCTGGCCGAAGAGTTGCTTGAATAGCCGATTGACGATCACCTTGGCAAAGCGAGGATTGCGCGGCCGGGTGACCATCGTGGCGACCACTTCGCGCCGCTTTGCCACCGGCACATCGGCGGGAATCTCTCCTAGGCCGGCGAATAGAAAACGCGGGCCGACGATCCGCCCCGTCGGCCGGTCGCACCGTTGCGACTCCAGCGGTGTTGTCGAAAAGCAGCCGGCCAATGCCCAGGCGTCGTCGAGCTTCCAGGGGCGGGTAAAGTGATTGTGGCAACTGGCGCATTTGAGATTCACACCCTGGAAAACCTGGGCGACCGAGCGGGCGGCCTGCATCGGCGGCGTCTCGCTGGCACTGGTGGCGAACTTCCAGTCGACCCCCTGGATGAAACCCACGGGCCCCTGCGGGCCAGGATTAATCAGCTCGGCGGCGAACAGGTCGTACGGCTTGTTGTCGCTGAGCGACTTGAACAGCCAGGCGGTGATCGGCGGGTGATTGATCTCGATCCAGGCCGCTTCGTCGTTGCGCAGCAGATCGTTCCAGAACGTCATCCAGTGCTCGGCGTACGCCGTGCGGTCGGCGAGCAGGCGCTGCACCAGCGCGGTGCGTTTGGTTGGGGAATGATCGGCGGCAAACGCTTCGACCTGCTTTTCGTCGGGCAAGAGGCCAACCAGGTCGAGGCTCGCGCGGCGCAGGAAAACGCGGTCGTCGCACGGGTTGGCCGGCGGGAGGAGTTGTTTCTGCTTCTTGCGCCAGGAATCGAGCAACGCGTCGACCGGGTTGCCGGCCCCCGCCGGCGCCGTGGGAGGCATGAGTTCCGCCAATTCGCGGCGGACGCGGGTTCGCCAGTCGGGCGTAGGATCTTTCTTGGCCGAGTCAGTATTAATATGCAACGGCGCGGCGGGCTGGCCAACGGCCGGCGCAGCGGGAGGCGGCGCCGCCGGCATTACACTGGCGACGAGCAGCACTCCCAACGCGATCAGGCCGCGGCGGAAAGTCATCGGCGAAGATTTGGTGAAAGTTAAGAAGTTCGATCGACACTTGCCCGACGCGCAAGCGAGGGGGCATGGCTCTTAACGCCTACCTCGCTCGCGCTTCGGGCTAGTGAGCCGGATCACGGCGCAACGAGTACATCCATTTTACCACGAGCGGGTAGCGTAGGCCCTGCGCCTGCCCGTAACCTGGCCGCGGATTCCCCCTCCCCAGCCCGCAAAGCCGGGATCATCGGCCAGAATTCCGCTCCTTCTGGGCTGGAGTATTGGGCCACGCCCATTCTGCGGGAAAAGAAAACGGGAGGCAATGTTTCCCGTCCCAAGCCGCCGGTCAATCGTCTGGCGAAGAATTGATGTTCTCCTCCAAATCTGAGACACTTTCCTTAGCATTTCAGACGGATTGACGGATCTGGCCGAAAGTCAGATTTCATGCCCGATTCGACGTTGCCTCAACAAGTGCAATATCCAATACAACACGTCCATTAGCGTTGTGGTACCAATCCATGTCGGCGGAACTGTACACCATCCCCTGTCGTCTTGTTGAAAAGCGGGTCTTGATCGGACTGGACCTGGCGCTGGCGTTTTGTCAGTATCAAGTTGAATGTGCCGAGGCGAATCGAGATTGCTTGTTTTGTCGACAAGAGGGCTCGTTCCCGTTGGAACAGAGTCGAGAGACCAGGCACGTCGAGAGAATGATCAAGATGGTCAGGCGCAACGGCGGACCGATTGGTCTAATTGCACCTGCTGCAAGTAAGAATAAACCAAATGCCGGAAGTGATCTCGTGCCTGCCGAGTTCAGGAAATTGCTGGGGAGGATAGAATCGGAGGGCAACGATGTGCCGACTGGAGAATAACGGCTCGGCTGGCGTCACTACGGCCGCGAATCGTCTAAATCCACTACGCACCGAAACCCAATCGTGCCGCAGCGGTCCAGGCTGGGGCAGCACAGCAGAAACTTGGTCGCAAAGTTGGCCGGCCGCAGGCCGCCATCGACGTACCAGTTTGACCCGCGGGCAGTGAAGTATGAACCGCCCCGGATGATGCAGAACCGGGTGCGGCCGTCGCTTCGTTCGCTTTCGGTCCATTGCCAGACATTGCCGCACATGTCGTAGCAGCCCGATGGCGAACGGCCGCGCGGGAACGCCTTGACTGGCGTCGTGCCGCCCGACTTCCCGTCGTTGGCGCAGTCGGGTTGCGGCGCGTCGCCCCACGGATAGCGGCGGCCGTCGCCGCCTTGCGCGGCATATTGCCACTCTTCTTCTGTCGGCAGCCGCTTGCCGGCCCAGCGGGCATAGGCGCGGGCGTCGTCCAAGTCCACGTAAACCACGGGGTGATCTTCCTTACCCGCCGGCGGCCGGCCGTCGCGCCAGTGGTGGAGAAACTTCTCCGGCTGCTTGGGGACGTAGTTGGTGGCCTTGAGGAACTGCGAACTGGGCGTTGGTCACCGGCGTCTCATCGATCGCGTACGATTTCAATTCCACGCGGCGAGGAAAAACCACGGTCTGGAATGGATAAGAATTGACGAGCTTTTCGATCTGCAAAGGAGCCGATTCATAAAACCCGCACTCGCGAATCCGCATCTCAATCTTTAGGTCGACAGTTCCGGCAGGGATCGCAACCATGCCGGGGGGAACCTTGGCAACTTTGGGCGTTGGTTCAACCGCGACCAGCCGAGTCTCCCGCCGCGGCGTGGTAGCATCGAAATCCGCGGCGGCATTGCGTCGCGCCTGATCGGCCAGGAACCGCGAAAAATCTTTGCCGCGTTCTTTCTCTCCACCGGCCAGGAACGCGCCGATCCCCCGTGGCCCAATCCGGCCCGACAGCGTCACGCGTCCGCTGGCGGCCTGCTGTTTTGCTTCCTGTCCGGAAATCAGGTCGAAGTAACCGTCCCCTGCCCTCGCGGGAACGTCGAGCAGCGCACCCTCGACGGCCGTCGCGTTGCGGTTGACGACGGTCCATATCCGCAGCCCGCCCCCTTCCCACAGCGACGCATACACACCTGGAGTTCGCGTCGGGACGAGCGGCGTCCAAGCGTCGCTGGAGAAGATCGCGGCATAGCGGCGCTGGATCGGCAACATCGCGCGCAGGATCGAGCGGTCGCGCTGGCTCCAGGGAATCCAAGTGGCGAAGACGTTCTCCCACACCATGATTCCGCTGCCGTTCATCCAGGCCGTATGCAGCTCACTGGTGTGGTCGTAAAGCCAGCGCTTGATCTCGTGCTGCATGTGGCGCGGCTCCAGCCATTTGTGCCGCAGCACGCCGGGGGTCTCGCTGTCTGGAAACTCCTGGGCCCACGAGGCGTGGTGGTCGTGGAGGCGATCGAGCGGAACGGCCCCCTCCCCCTCCAGGATCACCCCTGGTCGAACGGCGTCGAGCTTCCTCCGAAATTCCTCGCCGCCCTGGTTCATTGTGTCGAGGAAGATGCCGTCCACGTGCAGGGCGCGAACCATCTCGACCAACGCGTCGGCGTCGGATACGGCCTCGCGCCGCGTACCCGTGTCCCAAGGATTGTAGGCGATGTACACATGCACGCCGCGCCGCTGCATCGCCTCGACTTCCTTCCGCAGCCCAGGCAATCCGCCGGGCGCGTCGCGGTAGAAATCGAACTGGTTCCGCTCGTCGACTCCGATCCGCGGGTACGCCTGCCACAGAATCACGCTGTCGTAGCCGCCGAAGTCGCGCTGGCCGTGGTCGAGGAAGGCGTCGGTGGTGTACGCGCCTTGGCGCGGATTGTAGAACGTCTCGTCGCACAACATCAGGAAGCAGCAAGAGTAGTTCCGCGCCGACCAGGCGAACTCCGGCCGGCGGTACAGGGCATCGCTGTACTTCAGTTCGCTACGCGTGGCATCGCGCCAGTGGGCCAACTTCTCGCGAAACGCCGGCCACTCCGCAGGGTTCGCCGGGGCGGGAATGATATTCTTCGCCGGTTCGAAACGAAACGCCGGCGGATCGGCGGCCCATGCGGCAATGACCGACAATGGCAGGAACATTGCCGTCAGCACGGCCCGAATGATTCGAGAGCGGGTGCCAGATTTCATAAGGCATCTTCGGAAATGCGAGACCGCGCCAGTTGTGCGACAGGATGAGTTTCTTCGATTCCACCAATATACGTTCGATCCGCGAGTGATACAATCAACGCACGCATTAAGTCGCAAGGGAACACACCACGATGATTCCGCGATCCGCTACATCGAGCGTGCTAATCGCCGCCATGTGCCTGCTTGGCTGCGCTCCCCAGTCCAAGGAACCGACAAACAAATCCTCAAACCCGCCCACCAATGCCCAGATGCTAAAAATCAAACCGATCGACGGGGCTCCAACGCTCACGGAAGATTCGTTGCGAGAGTTCGAGACAAATCAGCAATGCAAATTGCCCGACGACTATCGCCGCTTCCTGCTGCGGCACAACGGTGGGTTTCCGTATCCAGACTGTGTCGCGTTCAAGGAAGCTGGGCGACCTACGGCCTCCGACGTTTTTTGTTTCCATGCCGTCGACGACGAGCGGCCTTGGGCCAGCATGGCCTGGCACCTTAAGACCTATGCGGATCGAATCCCCAAACACACGCTGCCCATCGCGCACGATTCTTGCGGCAACCTCTGGCTGCTCAATCTGGGTTCCGATCAGCGGGGCGCGGTCGTGTTTTGGGATCACGGCACGTTTGACGACGTAAACGAGACCGACTTCAATGTTTGGCCGCGCGTGGCCCACAGCTTCCAGGAATTCGTTGACAACCTGCATGAATTTCATCCTCTGCCGGAGGACGAAGTGCTGCTGAGCAGGTACGCCATGGTGCAGACAGCCCTCGCGGCCATGGCGGAACGAGAGCCGGGCTTTAATAAATTTTCCGTCGTGGACGCAGCCTGGGACTGCGATGACGGGAAAGATGGAAAGGTCCAAATGAGGGCGGTCAAATACGAGGTTCACGCGTCGGTAATGCATACCGATGGGTATGCGCGATTGCGCGCAGCGAAGGGACTGATCAAGGACGCTTTGCCGCGGTTGCCGTAGCACGTGGACGCAACGTCCCATTGCCCGCATTGGTCGCCGACAAGTCGGAAGCGGTTAACTGGCCGGGGTAGTTATTGCAGACCAAATCGAGTCACAGAATAGCAGTGGGGTGACTTTCGCAGTCGACATCGCCAGTGCGATCCATCGTCGTGCAGCGTGGGCTGATTTACTCTTGGGCAGGCGACCATCCCGATGTCCGAACCAACGATCACATCTCCCGTCTCGGCCCCGCCTGTTCCACCGGCCACAAGCGACGATTCTCCGATTGCCGTCTGGACGCGAAGGAACCCCTTTCAGATTCGCAGTGTGCAGACGGGCTTGAAGTTGGTCTACCATGGCATTTGTCTGGGGCTGGTCGGAATGTTCCTCTTGCCCATCGTGATGTTGTCGGGCAAGTCCGAGTCTCCCTGGGTGTTGACTCTGTCGGTGGTGGCGGTGGTGTGCATGATCGGCGGCGCGGCGATGCAATTTGTCGGGCCGATCCGCTGTCTGGCTGTCCCTGACGATTCAGACCTAAAGCGCCCGATTGTGGTGACGGTTGTCCTGTGTTTTGTGCTCTTGATGCCGCTGGCCGCGCTGGCGTTCGTGCATTTTCTCCGCCGGCTCGCCTTGTCCATCCGGCGGCCCGATCTGGCGGAGCGCGCCAAGGCATTGTTTTGGGCCGTGCTTGTGATTGACCTGATCGACTGCGCGGTGTTTGTCTGCTTGGCGACAGCGGATTTGTTGCAGAGTGGCGTGGCCCTGTTTTTTTCCTGCGTTTCTGCGGTGGCCGGACTGGTGGTGCTGGTTCAATTCGCCAAGCTAGTGAATTCAATCGCAAGTGTGCTGCGCGTAACCACGCGCAAATAGGACTCAATAGGTGCTAGTGAGGTAGCGGGAAGGCAGGAAAGTTCCGAAGACAAACAAGTGCCGGGAAACTTTCGCGCGTTGTGCGATTTGCGAAGTGGCTAGAGGGATGAACGATGAGCGAGGGGGCCGAGATTCCGCGGGGTATCCACTATTCTGAGCGCGACGGCGTCCATGAAATCCGCTGGTCGAATCGAGACATCAAACAGTACACGTTCTACCAAATCGCTCTGTTTTTGTTCTGGTTGGTCTGGATGGCGGCCACGGTGATGGCGACGTTGATGTTGCTCGTCGCTGCGTGGGTTCCGGGAGCGTGGGATCCCGGAGCATGGTTTCTTGTCTTCTGGCTGTTTTTCGGCTGGTGGGCCACGATCGGGATCTTTCTGTCGTTCTTGCGGCGATTCATGTCCGAGGAGATCGTGTTCGACGGGCAGTTCCTGTCTGTCGCGGTATTTCCCTTCGGGTGGCGGCGGGAAAGACGAGTTGCACTGGATGCCCTGCGTTCGGTCACGCTCGAACATTTCTCCTCCGGCGACGGTCCCGAAGCGGTCGTCACGCTAAATGTTTTTTACCAGCAGGAGGATCGAAGCAAACCTAAGAGAATCCAATTAGCCTGCTTGGCCCATCCTGAGGTTCTCTCGGCCATCTTCCGACTTCTACAGTACGCGATTCAGCCGCACCGCGAGCGTGTTGAGTTCAAAGACAGGTACACGCCACAACCGGGGATCGTCAAGCAGACCCATTGAAAGAGAATAAAAGGTGCCAGCAAACCTTTTCGGGACTTTGGTTTAACTCTATGTCGCAGTGCCACGCCGGCTCATCAGCAGTAGGCCGATGCCAATGGCCAGCGCCAACACTCCGGCAATGGGGTTGATGAAAATCGTGTGGGGCCGCGAGACGTCCCAGGCGAATATCCCCATGGGGCCGACGACCTGTTCATTGGTGAAATACGTGACGCTGCGGATCGTCAGCGACAGGATGCCAAGCACAATCAGAACGATTCCGGCCACTGAGTAGGGTCGCATGGTGTGTCTCCTTAAGATGGATTGTGGTGCCGAACCGACGTGTTTTAGCTCCAAAGCAAAATCAGCGGAATGCAACATTCATGCCCAACCGCCGATATGCCCGCAGATATGCCCGTTTCTCCAGTTTCTTAGCCGTCCGATGGAGCCTTTTGCGCCACACTGACGGCCCAGCGACCACGCGGCGGCTACAATTTGAGCCGGCGACGCGAGAGTGCCAGGCCGGTTCGCACTCGGTTGACGTTGCGTCCCACGATCATTGCCCTTGAACCTGTATTGCCCTTGAACCTGTATTGCTCTTGAAGCTGCATTGCCCTTGAAACTGGAACGGAAAGGATCCGCCATGGCTTCGATCAGTGAAATCGCGCTCCGCGTCCATCGCATCTCGATCCTCTACCCTGAGATCAATTTGCAGTTCAATCATTTTTTGGTGGTGGACGACAAGCCGCTGCATGTTCCCGGAGGTACACGACGCGGTGCGGCGCGTGATCGACCCGGCAACGCTCCGCTGGATCGGCTTCAGCCACTTCGAGGTGGACGAATGCGGCTCGCTCAACGATTGGCTGAAGATCGCGCCGCGGGCCCAGGCGGTCTCGGGCATGGTTGGCTCCCTGGTGAACCTCGCCGACTTTGCCGACCGCCCGCCGCGGGCGCTGAGCGCCGACGAGACGTTTACCACCGGACAGTTCCGCTTCCGCTATCGCCCGATGCCCCACCTGCCGCACGGCTGGGATGCGGGCGTGCTGTTCGAGGAGACGCAACGGGTGCTGTTTTGCTCCGACCTGTTCACGCACAACGGCGACGTGGAGCCCCTGACCGAGTCCGACATTTTGGGCCGCGCGCGGCAATCGCTCTTGGACTTTCAGGCGGGCCCACTAATGGACTACATGCCCTACACATCCAACACTCGCCCGCTGCTGGAAAGTCTGGCGGCCCTGGAACCGCGCACGCTGGCGACGATGCACGGGAGTTCGTTTACCGGCGACGGGGCGCGGGCGCTGATTGAACTGGACGGGGTGATGAAGGAGACGCTCAGCGCACCGCAGCGGTGACAATCGCAGTAGGGTGGGTCAAGCCGCAGGCGCGGACCCACCAATTCCTCGCCGTGTGGAGCTTCGCAACCTACTCAATTCTCGCGGGGTGTTGCCCAAGTTCTTTGAAGGAGTGACAGAAGACGCATTGCGTCGATTCCTGGAGGTTTCACCATGACAGCAGACTTCGAGAAGCTTGCACGAACTGTTCTGCAATTGACAGAAGCAGTTGGTATTAAGGAGATGAGTGCGAAGGACGCCCTTGATCGCTTGGAATCGTGCATCATTGCGGAGTGCTGTGATCTGCGAGGAATCAGATCGATTTGGAAGGTGATCTGCATGAGTACTGAGGTCTTGGCAATTCTTGTTCCGGAGAAGAAAGAGATATTCTTATTGCGCGGTGATGGTCCAGAAGGACCCGTAGATATCCCGCCGGAAGTGCTGGCTAAAATCATGATCTCATGATCAATGAAATCATGAATGGCATCGTAAAGTATTTTGCAGGGCAGAGTCAAAGCGCAGGCGCCTCAGCATTGCTCGCAATTTGTCCTAATCCTGTTCCCAAACCGAACGCTCCTTTTAGCGATTCGCAGAAACTAGCGTGGGACGACACGCAACGACGATTCGTAAGGCGCTAAATAAGAGTGCCAGGAACCATTTCAATTCTGCTCGCAGCCACTCCGCGACGTCACTAGATGACACAATAAATGATGCAGGCTGCTCGGAACGAAAACGGCGTCAAGTACCTTGATTTTAAGTCGCATGAAACTTCCTGGTCAGTCATTTCGCTAGGAGGGTGATTTGTGCAACACCTCGTCCTCTACTTCAAACATGAAATTGGTGACATCATTCCGTGGTCACATGCTGTTGAACGGCTTCGTCAATTGCTTGCTGAGACCGGAGCGGGCGAATACCTAGAGGACGACATGGCAATTGATGGAGGAGATACTGAAGCAGTGTTTTGCGGCCCCGATGCGGACGTGTTGTACGAGACGATATCCCCTTTGCTTAAGGAATTGCCGTTCCTGTGGGGCGCACGGATTACTCGCGTTTATGGATCACTAAACGCCGGTTCGCCAGAAGAGTCGTGTGAAATTCGCTTTGAAGATTGAGCAAGAAAAAGTGCCCGGAACCGTTCTACTGGCTACCGGACTTGGGACTGCCGTTTGCCGGCCGCGCCGTTGAGATAGTCGCGGACCATCTGATTGGGATTGCGATCCCCCCAAATTAATTTCAGCGCGCTGCCATCACTTCTGCTTACCGGGTTCCGTTGATCAGGTTGGCGCGGATCGAACTTCAAGTCAATCGCGATCATTTTCCGCAATGATTGTGCATACTCAATGTCGCCAGCCCGCGCGCCGCGCAGGAGAATCTGACTTCCCTCCTCTCCGTCCATCACCGTCAGCAAATCATCCCATGATGATGGCCAGTGATTCTCGTGCCGTTGCAGGTATTCTATCAGGAGTGTTCCAGTATCCCACGCGGCGTATGCGTCGGGAATTTCCCGAAGCGTGTTGATGAATCGATATGCAATCCAGCCGGCAGCGCCGACCACAAGGATCATCACGACGAGAATGACTTGTCGCCAGCGAGGGCGGTGCGGGATTGGAGCGGGCGGAGATAATTTGGGCGAGGGCATGCCGTTATTATCGACTAACCATATCGGCCACGGTTCCGCGGGGATAAACCCTGCGGCTCGGGGAGACTTTGCACTTGCTGCCAGGCTGTCAGCCCGTAATCCTTATTTCTTTTCGGGCGCCTTATCGGGCACCGCGTCCGCCGCCGGCGAAATCGTGTGCTTCAAAACAAACTCCACCACCTGCCCCGGGTTGGGATGGGTGAAGTGGTGGCCGTTCGAGGCGGCGGTTCCTTTTTCGACGGTCATTAATTCCATGGTGCCGCCCGCGGCTTCCAGCCGGCTTTTGAGCAGCAGGGTGTTTTCCGCCGGCGGCACGACGCGGTCGTTGTCGGAGACGATGTGCAGGATGGGGATTTTGGCTTTGGCGAACGTGGCCGCCTGATCGATGGGATTGTGGTCGTACGCCGTGGCTTGGGCTTCGGTCAGCTTGTAGACACGCAGCACGCCGGACCAATCTCCCTTCGAGCCCTGGCCCTTCCCTTTGCCGCCGGGCCAGCTTTTGAAGTCCAGCACGGGCGTGTCGCAATAGATGCAGGCGACATGCTCCGTGTGACGCACGGCCCAGTTGTAGACGAGCAGCCCGCCGCGGCTGACTCCTTCCAGCACCACCTTGTCGGCCAGGGCGTGCTTTTTGGTCAGGTAGTCGTAGAACTTGTCTCCCTCGGCCACGGCTGCGGGAGAGCCGAGCATGTCCGACGTGTTCAGGTAGGCGATGAAGAAACCCTTGCCGAGCAGGGCGATGTCGACCTCGGGATGGAAGTCGGGAAACGTGGCCCGCCACACCCAGGGGCGCCCAGGGGCCGCTTCCTTCGGAGTGACCACGTAGCAGGGTCGTCCGCCGACGTCGAACAGGAATTGCTGATACCCGTGCCAGGCGGAAACCTTGCCGGGCCAGGCTTTGATGTCGTGGTCTTCGGCAGCGTCAGCTTTATTATCTGGTTGCTTGTCGGTTTTGATATCCGCCGCTTTTTTATCCGGTGCCGCGTCGGCCGGTTTGTCTGTGTTCTTGGTGGCGACTTCCGGATGCAGAACAATTTCCAGCGGTTGATTTTTCGAGCGGGTTAAATAATCGAGGACGCGGGCTGCTTGAGGATCGGGCTTTCCCGCGCGCATGGTGGCGCGCAGCGTGAGGACGTTTGAACTTGCCGGCTCGGTTCTCTTGTTCACCGTTTCAATGGGCGGCGTAAGTTTGCCGACCGACAACACATCGAACGGCCCTACTCGATCGGGTTCGCCCAGTGCCCGATTCGCCGGGGGCAACAGCAACGACACCTGACTTCGGCCGGGGGTGATAAGGCTCGGATTAACCCGTCGCACGTCGATCGGTACCCAAAACGCGGAGTCACCCGGCTTGAGGTCCAATGTCTCCTGTGCCACGGCCGGCTGCGGATCGCTGGCCCTGGCGGCGGTCCAAAGCAGCGTGGGCATTGCGCCCAGGCAAGACAAAATCGCGATCAGCCGGATGCAACGCATGAAGGTGGTGAGCATAATGGTAATCCGATGTTGATTTATCAATGGTTCTGAAAGGTCGACAAATGGGCCGAATCGATGCTCGAATCTGCCGATTCCCCGCGGCCCAGCCGGTGTTTATGTTGGCAGGAGCCGCGCCGGCCAGGAGGGGACGGTCAGGAGGCGGCAAACCATTCGCTCATCATGACGCCGCAACTTGTCAACTCATCACCGCACGCGAGTGGATCGCCGCGAGTTCGCTCGCGCGTTAGGGTATGCGCACAGTCTCGCCGCGCTCTGACCATGGTCGAGCTGCTCGTGGTGATGGGCATCTTGATGATCCTGATGGCCCTGGCGATTCCGGCCATCATGCACGCCAAAGAGGCGTCGCGCCGCGCGGCTTGCTCCAGCAACCTCCGCCAGATCGGCCTGGCCCTGCTGCAATACGAAGGCCAGCAAGGCTATCTGCCGCCGGGGCGCGACGCGGCCAACGGTTTTGACCACTGCTGGGCCACCGCCATTCTGCCGCTGCTGGAGCAGACGAATCTGTATGTGAAATACAACTACAACCACGCCTGGAACGACGCCTCGCTGGGAGTGAAGAACCTCGAAGTGGCCTCCACCACGCTGCCGATTTTTCTTTGTCCCTCTACGCAGCACACGTTTTCCGGAGCGACCGACTACGGCGGCAACTACGGCAGCTCGCTCTCAGGGATGCCCAAGGGTTTTGGCGTGGGCTTGGCGTGGGACTCGGGCGTGCTGTTGGCGCTGAACACCGCGTCGCACACCGAGCCGCAAACCGCCGTCGTCTCCAGCGGCCAGATCACCGACGGCACCACGCAAACCTTCCTCGTCCTCGAAGACGCGGGTCGGCCAATCGATCAAGGGGGCCAATGGGCCAACGGCCAGCAATGCCTGGCGCACGAATATAAGACGATCAACGAGTACCAGCAGCAGGGAATTTACAGCAACCACCCCGCCGGCGCGCACGCGCTGATGGCCGACGGGGCGGTGCGATTTATCTCGGTGGGGATCGAGCCGTATTTGTTGGGGGCCTACAGCACGCGCTCCAACGGCGAACCGGCCGTTCCGCCGGGAGGATAGTCGACGTTTGAAGTTGACACTTGATGTGTCACTAGCCCGAATCTCAAGCGAGGGACGGTGAGCGATGCCCCTCGCTTGCACTTCGGGCTAGTGAGCGGTTGAGAGCGGCAGCGGGCAACAGTGGGCAAGAAGCAATGCGGGCCAGCGTGAGGGGTTTTTTATTTGTCGCAGGGAGCCGCGTGGGTGTTACCAGGGGGGGCCGGACCCTTGAGATGGAACTTCTTGAAAGGAATAGGGAAATGATGGTGCGCGCGAAATGGTGGATGATTCTGTTGGCGTCAGTGGCGCTCGTATCGCAGAGCGGGTGTTTTCATGCCCGGCATTGCGACCTGAAATTGGCCGACGACTCGGCGGTGGCGTGCAGCGGCTCGCCGGTGACGATCAACGTGCTCGGCAACGACGTGCTCGACAAAGATCAGGATGGCGAAGAGCAACTCAAGTCCGTTTCCATTACCGAGCCTCCCGACGCGACGCTCGGCACTGCGGTGATCAACCCGGACAACACGATCACGTTCACACCCGCGGCCGGCGCCACGGGGCAGGCGAAGTTTGAGTACCGCGTGTGCATCGAAAGCGTGCCGGCGGCAACGACCACGACAACCACCACCGGCGGCGAGCGGTGCCATCATGCGCCGCGCCACGACAACTGCTGCCGTCATGCGGACGTGACGGTCTACCTGCGCGACACCGACCAGGCCCCCACCGCCGGCGACGATACGGCCAGTACGCCGGTCAATACGCCCGTCAATATCGACGTCCTCTCCAACGATAGCGATCCGGACAGCGCGTCTCCCGGTGGCGACACGCTGACGATCAGCGCGGTTTCCACCCCCAGCAATGGCACGGCGGCGATCATCACCACCGCCACAGGGCAGCAGGTGCAGTACACGCCGAACACCGACGTGACCGGCCCGGATTCGTTTACGTACACGGTGATCGACGTCTGCGGCATGTCCGCCACGGCGACGGTCAACATCACCGTGGAAGCGGCCGTGACTCCGCCCGTGCTGCCGAACGTGACGATCACCACGGTGACCGATCCGATCAACGCGGGCAGCGCCAGCAGCACATCGGCGAGCGGCGGCGGCGATCCGAATCTGGCGATCTCCGTGGTCGCCTCCGACGGTACCACGACGACGCCGGCGCAAACGACCACGTCGGACGGAACCACCGGAGCGTGGTCGGTGAGCGGGATCGACGTGAGCGGCCTGCTCGACGGCAAGATCACGTACACCGTCACCGGCACTGACGCGTCGAACCAGACGGCCAACGCCAGCCTGGGTGCGACGAAAGACACGGTGCCGCCGACGATCGCCATCACCCTGGTGACAGATCCGATCGACGGCACGAACGCCACTGCCACGTCCGCCAGCGGCACGGGGGATCCCAGTCTGTCCGTTTCTGTCGTCGCCAGCGACGGGACGACCGACAGCAGCCCGCAAACGACGACCTCTTCGGCCACCGATGGGACATGGTCGGTTAGTAATGTGGATGTCAGTGGTCTGGCCGATGGCACGATCACGTACACCGCCACCGGCACGAACGCCGCGGGCAACTCGGCGAAGGCCACGATGACCGCCACCAAAAGCACCGCCAGCGGCCTGGCCGCCGCGCAGTCGCTTGCGGCCGCCAACGTAGCGGTGCCGCCGGCGAAGGTGCTGTTGGTCAATCACTCGGCATTCGAGATCGACC
Organism: Planctomycetia bacterium; assembly: GCA_021413585.1. Lineage (GTDB taxonomy): Bacteria > Planctomycetota > Planctomycetia > Pirellulales > UBA7805 > JAIOPX01. The sequence continues at coordinate 33,580 of JAIOQB010000286.1, read as the reverse complement.
TGTACGTCAGCGGCACGCTGGTCAACGTGGTCCAGCCCAACGGCTCGACGATCGTGCCGGACGAAGTGGCCGCCGGCAAGAACCAAACGGTCCGTATCGTCGCCCTGTTGCCGCAACCGAATGAGCCCCGCAGCACGTCGGTGACGCTCGACCTGTTGTCCGACAAGACGTATACGATCACGTATACGGACGACAACGTGGCGGTGCCGAGCATTGCGGCGGTGTTGAGTAACTGAGTAATTAGGTTGAATTGAGTAACTAGCTGAAACTTTCGACATCGCGTTACCAAGCCCGGCGGCAGGAACCTTGCACCCTGCCGCCGGGTGTTTTCATGCGCGACCTAAATAGATGGCTCTGCGTTTGAAAACGTTACTAGTCCGACGCGCCAGCGAGGGACGGCAAGGCATGCCCCCTCGCTTGCACTTCGGGCAAGTGCGGCGTCGCGGCAACGGCTGCAAGACCGGGCGAACCTGATGGCCTGCGGGCGCAAGAATCGGGCACAATCGCCGTGGTGGAATCTCCCGCAGGAGTTTTTTACGTCCTTTTTCTGCAGGACGATTGACTGGTGGACAGGCGTATATTAGTCTGCCGTCATGCCCGCTTTCATTGGCCACGTCGATGCCGATAGTTTCTATGTGAGCGCCGAACGGGTGCGATTGCCGCACCTGCACCGGATGCCCGTGGGCGTGCTGGGCAATCACGGCGCTTGCATCATCGCCAAGAGTTACGAAATGAAAGCGTTTGGCGTCACCACGGGGATGCCGATTTGGGAAGCACTGCCGATCTGCCCGGATGGAATCTACATCAAGCGAGACTTCACCTGGTATGAAACGCTGTCGAGAAAAATGCTGGCGGTGGTGAAGTCGATCAGCCCGTTGGTGGAATACTACTCCGTGGACGAAATGTTTTTCAGCGCGGAGCATCCGAGCCACGATCTAGCCAGAAAGTTGCAGGCCAAGGTACTCTCCGCGGTTGGCGTGCCGGTGAGCGTCGGAATTGCCCGCACGAAGATTCTAGCCAAACTGGCGTCGGACCATCACAAGCCCTTAGGTTGCTTCGTGATTGGCGATAACGAGACTCGCCTGGCGCTGTTGCACGATTTACCCGTGACCGAGATTACGGGCATCGCGCGCCGCAGCGCCGCTCGGCTCGCTAGCCACGGCATCACAACGTGCGAGCAATTCGTGCAGGCGGATCGGCGTCTCATTCGTCGCATCCTCACGAAGCGAGGCGAAGATTTATGGTGGGAACTCAACGGCGATTCCGTGATCCCGATTGCTCCAACTCGCCCCCGCAACAAGTTCATTGCACGTGGCGGCAGCCTGGGGCGAGCGACGAACGATCCTGATCGGCTGCGGGCGTTCGTGGTGCGAAATACCGAACGATTGGTTGAAGCCCTCCACTTCTATCAATTAGGCTGCGATCAACTCATCCTGGATTTATCGTTCAAGCCGTCGGGAGGTTCGGTGTCGAAAGTGAATCTTCTGGCGACGGCGTGGCGGTTTGAGGAAATATGCCTGGCAGCACTCCGGTTGCTGGAGCAGGGATGGGCCAGCCAAATGGTGCATTACATGCACGTCATTGCCGGTGGATTGCGGGACCGTCGCCACGCTCAGCGCAGTCTATTTTCTACCGCTGATCGGCGGGAAGAAGTCATCGACCGGTTGAAGCACACCGTCAATGAATCTTTTGGACGGTTTATTCTGCGCAGCGCGGCTACCCTGCCCCTGGCGGACGTGTACGGCGATCCCGCCAATGCTTACGATATATGTGACATCTACGGTAAATCTTGCTTCTAGGGTGCCGCCATGTGCCGAGCCATTTCCATTCTAAAGAGCCGCATCAATCTGGAGCTGCTGGAAGAATACAACCTGCGTAGTCGCATTCACCTGCGCAGCGACGGAGCGGGCGAAGAAATTATTTTCGACTTTGCGGATCGGCAGAATGAACCGCAGTTGCCGGTGATTCACGCCGGGCAGATGCTGATTTACGAATGGGGCAACCGGGGCGGCAAGCTGCCAAAACTCCCCAAGACGGGATGGTGCCGAGACGAAAGCCTTAAGGCGGGCAAGTGGCGCTGGATGTCACCCGAGCCGGTCATCATCCCCGCCCAATTCGGCATGGAAAAAGGCATCTGGTTCGTCGTCACCGAAGGGATCCGAGGCATTGTCGTGCGGGATCAAGCCGAGCGCCCCCACGTCTACATGCTCACGCAAAATGCCAGCACCTACTTTCAAAACATGACGAAGCATGATCGGATGCCGGTGTTGGTGGGGGAGCAGATCTAGCAAGGCAGTCTTGGTGGTTCCGCACGCAAAATCTCGGAACAATTCACGCTCCGTGCTGTCTAGGTAGAGTTTGCTATACCAAACCGCCAGCAGAGTTCATTTCGTAAACCGGGTTTACTCAGGTGCAGACTTCTGTTGCATTGAGGGATACGGTTGGTACTCTTGTACAGAGACAACCAAACCCCCCACGAGGAATTACCGATGATTACCAAAAAATACCACTACGAACTAGAACTAGGGAACGGCTGGCATGCCCATCTAGTTCGCCCCCCGGAGAGTGCAGTTTGGTACATCAAGTACGTAGATTGGTCGTCGCTTGTTTCGCCCCAATTCCTGCTATCGTCAAGAGAGTTTGCGGAAAATTTCGATTGGCAGCGGGTCGCGTTCCCCACGCCCGATGCCGCCCAAAATTTTATCAAAGCAAAATTGCAGGCCGTATGATTTATTGCGACAAAACAACCCCACCAGCACGATAGTTAGCTTGCCTTCCGGTTTGGGGCTGCGAATAATTTTTAAAACGCAGAAGAGCAGCCCGATTTATTCAAAATGGAGTGTGCCATGTGGCGTAATTTGTGTGCGAATAAATTGCCCGCAAAAACTTTTCTCGGCGGCTACGCGGTCGTGGTGGCCATCGGCGTTTTTGAGGGAAATAACCCCGACCAATTTAACGCCACGGAACCGCAACCCATCGGCCGACTGGTAACGCAAGCCACGACCACCAGCAGCGTAACGCAGATGATCGGAACAACTATCCTGAAATAATTGGAGTCTGAAAATGCCCTATCGAGTTGAGCAGCGGAATGCGGGTGGCGTCCTAGAACACGTTTTTTTGGACACCGACCCCCGCACGGCCGGTTACTCCGGCCCGGTGGAAGAGGACGTCTTTATTTCAGAGGAAAGCAATATCGCCGAATGGCCCGAAGGCTCGGAACGTCCTGAACCCTGTTTGGGTCGTTCGATTGGCACTCCGAAACAATACACGACGTTTCGAAATCAACAGGAAATGCGAGCCGCGAAATATGAATTGATTGAAGGAATCGCGGTCGTCCCCGCAATCCTCAGCGACTTTTCCCAAGACCCCATCAGCTACCTGCGAAGAATCGCGAAATAATTGCCTGCTCTCGTTACCTAGAGCATGGCAGTAGGCAACGTAATTTCTATCGGGGGGCCGACCGGCAACCTTGGCGGATCCCGACTAAGCTATTTCAATAGCTCAGAGAGCTTTTTTCATACACGGTCGATGTTTGCGCAGAGGCCGACAACGCTCGATCCAGACGCTATTGGCCGTCATGGGCGGGCCGTTGGGATGGCGATTATCTCCATTATCATCGCGGTCCCATCATCGATGCTGATCGTGGCGATCATGGCAAACTTCGGATTAGGCTTGCCACCACGCTATTAGGGCATTTCCACCCGCCCCACGCGGTTGCTTCTCCGGCCATTTTTCGACTAAAATGGAGGGGTTGCAGTTCCGCGTCGGCTGCAGGGCGAATTCGAGGGCTGGCCTGCCCTCGGGCTGGTCGCCGGTTGCCCGATAATTTGGTTCACGCAGCGGATCCTCGCGTGCGGTCGTTTTTACGACTCCCACCTGCCGCAGAGTAATCCTCGCCCGATGAATGCTCGACGCACCTCCATCCTTGTGGCGCTTTCGGTTTTGGCTGCGCTGGCGGCTGTTGTTCCCGGCATAGGCATCAGCTTCGCCGAAACCCCGCCGACACCCGCGCCGGCGACCACGCCCGTGAAGCCCGCCCTCCCCGCCGATCACGCCGCCCAAATGCAGCAGGGCCTCGACCTGTTCAAAGATCAGGTCCGCCCAGTGCTCATGAAGAGCTGCGTCCATTGCCACGGCGGCAAGGTCACGGAGTCGGAGTTCGATCTCACCACGCGCGAGGGGCTGCTCAAGGGGGGGGCCGAGGGGAAGGCGAAGACGGTCATTCCGGGCGACGCCGCTCACAGCCGGTTGTATCAATTGATCAAGCACGTCGCCGAGCCGACGATGCCGCAGGAAGCGGCCAAGCTCACCGATGGCCAGATCGCCAACGTCGCCCGCTGGATCGATTTGGGCGCGCCGTACGACAAACCGCTCGTCGACAAAGGCAAGTCCGCCGTCTCGTGGACTGAAACCGTTGTGCCGGAAGCGGCCAAGGCGTATTGGGCGTTCAAGCCGCTCACGCACCCTGCCCTGCCCGACGTGAAGTCCACCGCCTGGGTGCGCACGCCGCTCGATCGTTTTATTCTGGCCCGGCTGGAGGCGAAATCGCTGCGGCCGAACGAGGCGGCGGAGAAACGGATCTTGATTCGCCGCGCCACGTTCGATCTGACCGGCCTGCCGCCGACGCCCGCCGAGATCGACGCCTTCGTGCAGGACAATTCGCCAGACGCCTACGAAAAACTGATCGACCGGCTGCTAGCCAGCCCACACTACGGCGAACGTTGGGCCCGGCACTGGCTCGACGTGGCCCGGTTTGCCGAAAGCTTTGGCTTCGAGCACGACTACGATCGCAAGAACGCGTTTCACTATCGCGACTTCGTGATCCGGGCGCTGAATCAAGACATGCCGTACGACCAGTTCGTCCGCTGGCAGTTGGCCGGCGACGAGCTGGCCCCCGGCGATCCGCTGGCGATGATGGCCACCGGCTTCCTCGGCGCGGGCGTGTTCCCCACGCAGATCACGGCCAACGAAGTCGAGCGCACGCGGTACGACGCCTTGGACGACATGACGGCCACCACCGGTGTGGCATTTCTGGGGATGACTGTCGGTTGTGCCCGCTGCCACGACCATAAGTTCGATCCGATTCCGCAGGCCGACTATTACCGCATGCTGGCCACGTTCACGACCGCCGTGCGCGGCGAAGTCGACCTGGCCGCCGACAGTGCGGACTTGGAGCGAATGGCGAAGTTTGAGCGCGAGCGGAGCCGGCTGGCGGAGAAGCTCGCGCAGTATGAAGCCAAGGAATTGCCGGGGCGGTTTGACGTGTGGCTGGCCAGCCAATCGAATAAGAGCGACGCCGAGCCTTCCGCTGCTGCTTGGACTGTGCTCGACGTCTCGGAATCAAAATCACAAGGCGGCACGCAATTCACCAAGCAGCCGGATGGTTCGCTCGTGGCCGGCGGCAAGAGCCCGGCGATGGAGGAATACGCCTTCGTCGCCACCAGCAAGCTCAAGGGGATCAAGGCGTTCCGCTTGGAGGCAATGACGAATGACGGCCTGGTCCGCCGCGGACCGGGGCGCGCCGCCAACGGCAATTTCTGTTTGACCGATTTGCATGTGACCGTCGCGCCGACAAACGACACGAAGCCCGCGCAAGACGCGACGCTGCTTAACCCTCGGGCCACGTTCCAGCAACCGGGCCTGCCGATCGCCGCGGCGATCGACGCTGACGCCACCAGCGGCTGGGCGGTGGACCTGGGGGGCATTGGCCACGACCAGGCGGCGGCGTTCGACTTCGCTAAACCCATTGGCTTCGACGGCGGTACGGTGCTGACGTTCCGGTTGCGGTTTCAGAACAACGCGCAGCACAGCCTCGGGCGGCTGCGGCTCTCCGTGAGTACCGCGGCCAGCCCGGCCCTTGGCAATGATTCGTCTAGTGATCCGAAGTCCAGGCTGCTGGCGCAGATCAAAGCGGCCGGCGGGGTTCAAGGCTTGGACGCGGCGCAGAGGTCGAAGCTTATTGAGAGCTATCGCGAGCTGGACCCGACGTGGAACCAGTTACATCAGGAACTCGTCCGTTTTGAAGCCCAGCGTCCCAAGGCCAAGACCACCAAGGTGATGGTGGTCAGCGAAGGAATCACGCCGATCCGCCTGCATACGCAAGGCGTGGATTTTCTGCCTGAAACGCATTTCCTCCGCCGCGGCGATTCGAATCAGAAAGAGGGCGTGGCCGCGCCCGGGTTCCTGCAGGTGTTGATGCCCGCATCACAGCGCGTGGAACATTGGCGCGTGGCGCCGCCGGCGGGGGCCAAGACGTCGTACCGGCGGGCAACGTTGGCCCGTTGGATCACCGACGCCGACGAAGGAGCCGGCCAGCAGGCGGCCCGCGTGATGGTCAATCGCCTCTGGCAGCATCATTTCGGCCGCGGCCTGGTCGCCACGGTGAACGACTTTGGTAAGCAGGGAGACCGGCCCACGCATCCAGAGCTGCTCGATTACTTGGCGGGCCGGCTGATTGCCGAAGGATGGAAGCTCAAGCCGCTGCACAAGTTGATCATGACCAGCGCGGTGTATCGGCAGAGTTCGCAGGTGGACGCGGCCCGCGTCGCCGCCGATCCGCAGAACGAGCTGTGGGGGCAATATCCGCTGTCGCGGCTGGACGCGGAGGTGATTCGCGACAGCATCCTGGCGGTCAGCGGGCGATTGAATCCGGCGATGTACGGCCCGGGCACGCTCGACGGGATGAGCAATCGCCGCAGCATTTATTTCACCGTCAAGCGCAGCCAGATGATTCCGATGATGCAAATGTTCGACGCCCCCGAGGCGCTCAGCAGCCAGGGTGCGCGGTCGACCACCACCGTCGCCCCGCAGGCCCTGCTGCTGATCAACAGCCCGCTGGTGCGAGCCTGTGCCCAGGATTTCGCCGGCCAGTTGGCCGCCGCGGCGGAGAAGTCGCCGGAGGATGCGGTGCGGCAAGGATTCCGCGTTGCCGTGGGTCGATTGCCGACGGACAAAGAAGTGACGGAGTGTGCGGCGTTCATCAAGAGCCAGGCCGACTCGTATCAGAAGACAAATCAGAAGGACGCCAAACGGCAAGCACTGGCGGACTTTTGCCAGGCGCTGTTGGCGCTCAATGAGTTTGTATACGTGGAGTAATAACCCATGATCCAACGCCACCGCGACCCACTCACGCTCAATCGCCGCGACATGCTGGCCAAGTGCGGCGGCGGGCTGGGTTTGTTGGGACTCGCTGGACTGTTGGGTGATAGCGGCCTCTTGGGCTCGGCCGACGCGGCCCAGCAGGTGCTCAATCCGCTCGCCCCCAAGGCGCCGAACTTTGCCGCCCGTGCAAAATCGGTGATCTGGATTTTCGTCAACGGCGGTCCCAGCCAAGTCGACACGTGGGACTACAAGCCCGAGCTGACGAAGCGGCACGGCGGCGAGCTGCCCGGCTTCGACAAGAAGACTGGCTTCTTCCCAGAGCAGGTCGGGGCGCTGATGAAGTCGCCGTTTACGTTCACGCAGCATGGCCAGACTGGCAAGTGGGTCTCATCGCTCTTTCCGTATCTCGCCCAACAAGTCGACCGGATGGCGTTCATCCATTCGGGCTACACGAAGAGCAACAACCACAGCCCCGCCCTGTTCATGATGAACACCGGCACCACGCGGATGGGGCTCCCCTGCGCCGGATCGTGGGTCACCTACGGCCTGGGTTCCGAAAGCCGCGACCTGCCGGCGTTTGTCGTCATGTCGGACCCCAAAGGTCGTGGACTGCCCAAGGGGAACTCTTCCAACTGGAGCGCAGGTTTTTTACCTGGCGTCTATCAGGGAACGTACCTCAGTCCAAAAGGCGCCCCGATCGCCAACCTGGAGCGCCCAGCCGGGATGAGCGACGCGCAGCAGCGTTCGCAGCTCAATCTGCTGGCGCAGTTGAACCGCGAAAACCTGTCGCAGCATCCGGCACAGCAAGAGCTGGCCGCGCGGATCGAAAGCTTTGAGCTGGCGTATCGCATGCAGATGGCTGCGCCGGAAGCGATTGCCATCGAGCGCGAGCCGCAGAACATCCGCGAGCTGTATGGGCTGGACAAACCAGAGTGCGGCCACTTTGCCCGGCAATGCCTGATCGCCCGGCGGATGGTCGAGCGGGGTGTGCGGTTCGTGCAGATTTATTCCGGCGGCATGGACAACCAACTCAGTTGGGACGGCCACATGGACATCCAGGGCAACCACAGCGGCTTTGCCAAGGAAACCGATCAGCCCGTGGCCGGCTTGCTGGCCGACCTCGCGCAGCGCGGATTGCTCGATGAGACTTTGGTGATCTGGGGCGGGGAGTTCGGCCGGCTGCCGATCGCGCAAAAGGGAGACAAGCCGGGGCGCGACCACAACCCGCACGCGTTTACGTATTGGCTGGCCGGCGGCGGCGTCAAAGCGGGCGTCTCCTACGGCGAGACGGACGAGGTGGGTTTCAAATCGGTGGTCGATCGCGTGAGCGTCAACGACCTGCACGCCACGATTCTGCACCTGCTGGGCATCAACCACGAGCGGCTGACGTATCGCTACAACGGCCGCGACTTCCGGCTGACCGACGTGGCGGGTAATGTGATTCATAAGATCATTGCGTAGCGACAAAGGCTGTCAGCTATCAGCTGCCGATAAAGTGATTCGCAAGATCATTGCGGGGTCGTCTCGGGAAAACGTCCGTGTCCGTACCCCCCCTCCCTTTCAGGGAGGGGCCGGGGGAGGGTAACGCGTGGCCCTGGTAATCGATTGCGCTTCAAGTGCTCGAATCATCATCTGGGGCTTCACTGCGCTGCGCTACGTTCAGCCCCAGGCACCCACGGGCTTGGCAAGCCCTCTACTTCTTCGCCCGAATCAGCACCGTCGCCGCCGGTTCGTTGGGGCGCGAGACGGCTGGCGTGGGAAAGCCTTTCAAACCGGCTGGCACGCCGTCGAGCTTCCAGGCGGGGTCGAGCTTCACGCCCATGTGTGCCAGCGCCGTGGCGGCCACGTCAACGGTGTACACCTGCCCGGCGATTGTCCCCTTCTCGGCCGCGGGGCCGTTGGCGATGAAGAACACTTTGCGGATCTCCGGCACCACGTTGCGGTGGCTGTTGTGCCCGGTTCCCCAGCCGCCGTGGTCGCTGCTGACGAGAATCAGCCAGTCCTCCTGGGCGTACGTCGGCCGCTTCTTGACGGCTTCAACAATCCGCCCCACGCGGGCGTCGGTTTCCTCGATCGCCTTGATGTACTCGGGCAGCTCGGGGTTGAAGCCTTTGGCGTGGCCGGCGCCGTCCACGTCGTCCAAGTGAATGAACACGACGTCGGGATTCTGCTTCGTTAGCACTTCAATGCCGCGCTCCACCGCCGCGTTGTCTCCCTTGGCGACTTCGTTCACGTCGGCGCCAGTGGTCATCCGTTGGATCTCGGGCCAGGTGATAATTGAAACTGTGTTGAGTTTGGGATTGAACGTCTTCAGCCGGCCGAAGAAATGAGGGTATTGTCCATTGAAGCGGCGGCGGCGGACATCGTCGATCCAGCCGTGCTTGTCGGGCCACGCGCCGCTGAGCATGGAAGTCCAACCGGGCCCGCTGCTCGTCTCGGCGTCGACGATTCGCAGCGGCAGGATTTGGGCCGTAAAGGAAGAGGCGCCGCCATCGGCCAGCGCGTTGAGGTTCGGCGCCTTGGCTTTGGCCAGGGCGTCGGGGCGGCAGCCGTCGATGCCGATCAGCAGGACTTTTTTGGTGGGAGTGGCGTCCGCGGCGTGCCCGCGAGTTGCGCACAGCGGAATAAGAACGATGGCCGCGAGCAGGTTGATCCACGAAGCGAAAGTGCGCATGTCGGTCCCCTTTTTCCTGACGATCAGTGGTTTCGAGTTAGAGAAAGCGCGGCTGCATGCAGTGTGTTGAGCGACTTGGTGGTGCCAGCACTGGCATAGCCAGTGGCACACGGACGGAGGCGAAAACCAGGGACGAGGTTACTGGTTGTGCGGAGTTGCCTCAATCGTGCGGCCTGTGCCCGCCTTGCTCCTTTCGTGTGCCACTGGCTTTGCCAGTGCTCGTGATTACTTTTCCTTGTACTGCCGAATCGGCGCCCCTGGCTTGAGTTCCCACACGTCGAGATTGTGTACCTGGGCCGCGCCGTCCTTGGCGATCGCCATGACGCCGACCGGCGAGCTGGGAATGTATGGCACGTCGAACCGCGCATGGTTGTTGCACCACACGGACAGTCCCCCTTCGTCCAGTGCAAAATGGTACGTGTCGATCTTCTGTCCCACGTCGCGGGCCGGATCGGTCACCACGTCGCCGCAACTGACGTCGGTGGGGCTGGCCCAGAATTCGACGGACTTGCCATTCGAGTCGGGGCCGATGCGCACGCCCCATGCCTTGGCGGTGCCGGGCTCGACGGTCAGCGCGGCCTCCAGTCGTTGGGCCTTCACGTCCCCGGCGGGTTGTCCTGCGGCGTCGACTGATTTTTCCGCAATCGCGCCGTGCGCGCCGCGGCGCGCCGTGAAGTCAGGGATGAAGACGCGGCAGCCGCCGGTTTTGGGATACGATGCGCTGCCGCCTCGATGGTTGATGCCGGGCTGCTTGCAACCCATGCAGCGATGGATGACCTGAAATCCCTTGTCCGTGATGTTCACCAGCTTGTACGGGCCGATCATGTTGCAGGTCATCAAGTACGGCGTGCCGGCGATCTCGTCGTCCACGTTGCGATGCGAGTGCCCGGCCAGAAACAATTCGACGTGATGCTTGGCCAGCAGCGGAGCGAGCCGGTCGGTCACGTCGTAGCCGTTGTGCATGAACAAGTAGATGCGGGCCGGCTTCGCCACGCGCGACAGGTCGGCATCGAGCCATTTGGCGGCGGTCTCCTCAATGCCGCTGGTTTCGAGCGTTTTCAACTCCGGCCCGACCCGGTGCGACCAGTCGAGCCCCACAAAGTGAATGCCCGCGTAGTCGAACGACCAGCGGACCGGGCTGATGTACTTGGTGAACGCCCCGTAGCCGTGAAACTCGGTAGGCTTGCTCCAATCGGGGCCGTGCAGGCCGACGACGTCGTGATTGCCGATGGCGTGAAACATCGGCACGGGGAACGCGTCGGTGTATTGGCGAATCGGCGGGAACGACTGCTCCACGCCAGGGTACGAGGCGTAACCCAGGTCGCCGGTGATGAACGCCAGGTGGACGCGCGACTTCATTCGCTCTATCTCATCACGCATCACCTTGTTGAACACCCCGATCATCGAATTGTGCGGATCGGTGCCATGCACGAACGTGATCGGCAGCAACTGTTTGTCGGGTCGCAGCCCAAAGTCCAGCCGGCCGTCCGCCGGCAGATCGGCCAGTCGCCGCCACCACAGAGACGACGGCCAAAAATTGCTGGGCCACGACATGGTGATCGTCCGCGCGCCGCGGAACGGAAATAGCGGATCGTCGGCGAGCGTCAGTTCGTAGTTGCCGGCGGCGTCGGTGAGCACCCATTGCACGCCGTCGCTGACTGCGACGCCGGCCACTCCTTTTTCGTCCGCGTCGAGCTGGCCATTGGCGTTGGCGTCGAGAACCACGCGGCCATGGATTTTGGCGGGCAGCTCCGCCGCCCAGGCGGACTCGCCGCAGAAGACCAGCAGGGCACAACCGAAGACCCGTTTGAGCGCAGCAATTCCGGTCATCGTGTGCCTCCAGTGGCTTGGTGCCCGTCGAACCGCGGGGCGGTGATCGGGCGTACGGACTCGGGGCGGGTGAGGGGAAGCGGCGTGGGTGGGAAATTCGTGAATCCGCACTTAGCGTAAACGAGCAGGCAGCACGTTACAACTGGCGTCACGAATCGACACTAGCCCGAGTCGCGAGAGCGCGAGCGAGGGGGCAAATCTCGTCGTCTCTTGTTTTCGCGTAGGGCAAGCGAACCCCGGTTGTCGGTGTTAAAACTACGAAGTTCCCGGGGCACGCGGCAACTGTTTGAGACCCTCGATCACCTGCGGCGGCAAAGGCTTGTCCGAAATGGGTTTTAGATTGACTTGCCCGGCGGGCGCCGACTTTCCGTAGGTCTTTTCCAAACCTGAAAAAACCTCTGCAAGCCGGGTCTTCTCTCCTTCGGCCAGGTAATAGCAGTCGTGCAATTGCCCCCAGTTGCCGTCGCCGCCGGCGCGGGTCAGGCACTTTAGCTTGTCCGGGCTGGGGCCGAGCCACAGTCGGTACAGGGCCAGCTTCGGAACATCGCGATCGCGGCCGCTGAAGTTTTCCAGAAACGAAACGATCGCGCCGCCAAACGTGGGCACGCTCGCCTGCCCGCCGTTGGGGCAGTTGATCGTGGCGCCGTGTTGCCACTTGTTTTGGCTTTTGTCGAAGTAATAGAAACGGGCGTCGGTCGTGTCGGCCGCCGTGCCCGGCCGCTTCTCAACGAAGAACTGAAACGTCTCGCCCACCTTCCAGGGCCAGACCTGATGCGTGTGCGCCCCCGAACCCTCGTTGGCGAAGCGGCTGAACTTCGTCGCCGCACCCGCCTCGGTGACCTTGGGCTTGAGCTTGGGGCTGGTGTCCCAGATGGAGAAGATCATCCGCTTCTCCTGCGCGCTATTATCCTGAATACCGCAATAGCCGCCGGCTGGACTGCCGGGATGCCAATTGGCGCCGCAATAGTAAATCGTTTTGTGTGTGGCCAGCACGGTGATCTCACCATACAGACAGGTCGCGTCCTTCTGACCGCCAAGATCCCACCACAGGTGCTGTGCTTGGGCCTGGCTGGCAGCGCACGTTTGCAGCGCAGCCGCGGTGAGAATTGCAATGGCTAGTGCGGTTGGTGGTTTCATCGCAGCTTTTCCCCGAATAGGTTTGAGGCCACTCCATTATTTGTTTACCGTCTTTGGTCGAACGCCGGCTCCAGGTACAAGCCAAAGTCGGAGAGCGCAGGGGCTACGGGGGATTGCGTCACACGGATGCGCACTTTGCTCGACGCGGTGCGCGGCACGCGCCACACGCGACACGCGCCGATGGCCTGCGCTTGGGCAAGCTGCTTCCACTTGCCGTCGATCCAAGCGTCAACGGCGACACCTTCGACGCGCTGCCCGAGGCGGATGTCCTCGCGGAGCCGGATCAGGTTGAAGGTTTTCTCGCCGCTGAGTTCCAGCACCACTTCCGGCGTGTGGACGGCGTCGTCCGTGACCCAGGCACTCCAAATATCTCCGTCGAGTAGTTTATCGGGGCCATACGATGCCTCGCCGCCGCGGACGTTGCTGGCCTTTAGCTTGGCTCCAGCGGCCAGATTCTTGTCGAAGGTTTGCCTTAGATGCTCGCCGAAGGTTTTCAGACTCGCCACGTCAATTTCATGCAGCAGGCCGCGGCGGTCGGGGGGCACGTTGAGGTTAAGCGTGGCGCCGTGGCCGACCGATTGCAGATAGATCTGCATCAGGTTCTCCGGCGAGCGAACGCTTCTGTTCTGCCCTTCGTGCCAGAACCAACCCGGACGAATGGAAACGTCCACTTCGGCCTGGCACCACACTTTGCCGTGCAGCTCGCCCGAGCCCAGTTTGGAGGCGTTGAGGTGCCCCGGCGCGGCGCTAGCGTCGTACGTGATCGTGGCGCGGCACGGATCGGGGGTCGTGCCGCGCTCGTTGCCGCACCAGCGGACATCGGGGCCGACGTCGGAGAACATCACCGCGTTTGGCTGATGCTCGCGGACCAATGCCCAGGTGTTGGGCCAATCATAGTAGCGCGTTTGGTCGATGTTGCGGCGTCCGCGCTGGCCGCCGTAGTAACCGGTGCCGCCGTTGGCGCCGTCGAACCAGACTTCAAACACCGGGCCGTAGCTTGTCAGCAACTCGGTGAGTTGCTTGCGGTAGACGTCGGTCACATACGCGGGTTGGCCGTAGTGGGCATTGTTGCGGTCCCACGGCGATAGGTAGACGCCAAACTCCAGCCCCGCTTTTTTGCAGGCGTCGGCACATTCGCGCACGATGTCCCCCTGGCCCTTCTTATAGGGGCTGGCCGAGATATTGTGCGCGGTGGCCTTCGTGGGCCAGAGGCAAAACCCGTCGTGATGCTTGCAGGTGAGAATCATCCCTTTGCAGCCGGCCGCCTTGAGCGCGGCGACGATTTGATTCGCGTCGAACTGCGTGGGATTGAACACGGCCGGCTTCTCGTCGCCGTCACCCCATTCCTTGTCGGTGAACGTGTCGACAGTGAAGTGGCAGAAAGCGTAGAACTCGCGCTCGGCGTGACGGACTTGCCGCGGCGTGGGGAGGGCGCCGTAGGGGGCCGGCGGCGGCACTTTGGCACTTGCCACTTCGGTGCCATTGACGACATTGCGAGTCATGGTTAGGCACAACAGCACCAGCAGACCGAACGAGAGTTGCAGAACTTTATTAAACCGCATAGCGGATGTTTCCTATCAATCAGCCGGAGGGCGCTAGCCCCCGGTTTTGTGGAGGTGAACCGGACGCTAGCGCGTGCCGGCTGATGTTTTCAAGCAAAGCCTTATACTACGGCGCCGGCGTAAAAATCAGCCACGTCCGGCTGTGGGCCGGGATGCGGACATTGAGCGTGGCGGTGCTGGTGCGGTCGAGTGTCACCGGCGTGGGGGCGGCGCCTTCCACCGAGACATTCGCTTTGTCGACAAGTCCCGTGTAATACAACGGAACGCGGATCTCCTGTTCGATCGGTTCCGGCAGCGGATTGTAGAAGAAGACCAGCCCCTTCTCCTTACCTTGAGGATTGACGTGCAGCCAGCCGTCCCAGTCGCGACCGGAGGCGCGGCGGAGGTGGATCAGGTCGGCGTCGAGCACTTCGCGATGCTGCTTATAGAAGGTCACCCATTTCTTGACCAGCGCCTTCGTTTCGTCGGTGTCGTAGAGTCGCGGCCCGCGGTAGCAGGCTTGCACGCCGGCGCCGAGTAGGTTGGCAAACCGGGTTTCGTAGTGTTCGAGATGCTGGTTGAGCGGCTCGATGGTGGCCGCGCCGCCGCCGCCGTGGTATTGCGTCAGCGGCACCATCATCCAGCCCATCGAGGCAGTCTTGGTCCAGGTGCCGTCAAAGATGTTCTGCCGCTCGATGATCTCCTGCTGGTCGCGCGGCAGCGACCAGTTGCTTTCGCGATAACCCATGCCGCATTTGTTCGAGCCGGAGAGGAAATACCAGTCGGGAACGTTGAGGAACACCCCCTCGGAACAGCACTGCTTGTAAAAGTCGGTGATCGCCCGCCACATCACCCATTGCGAGTCTTCCAACCCGTGATGGCCGGGATGGTCGGTTGCGGCGCAAAAGTCGCCAGGATACGAGCCATCATTTTCAAAGACCGTCAGCCCCGATTCGCGCAGAAACTCGCCAATGTTCCGCAGGTAGCGTTGCCCCCACGCCGCGCCCAGGCAGGGCATGACGTCGTAGAACGCCGGGGCGCCGTACGTGTCTTGCTTTGGATCGCCCGAGCTGCGCGAGGCGAGCAGCGAATAGCCTCCCAGCGCGATCCCCTTCGCTTTCGCCTCGGCCGCCAGGTCCTTGTACACGGCGCGATATTTTGGATCGGTGCTTTCAAAGTTAAAGCCCGAGCCGAACGACATGATGATCATCTCAAAGCCCACCTCGTGGGCCTGCTCGATCGCCGCGCGGATCGATTTGGCGTCGGAGTTCACCTTGTGGAACATCAACGGATTTTCCGCGGTCCAGGGCGCGATCACCCGGTACATGCGGCGTTGGGCCAGCGTGCGCCGCTCGCGCTCGCTGGAATCGAGCAGCAACTCGAAGGCGCGGAAGGTTTCAAATGAACCCGCGGCGGCCACGTCCTGATCGGGTCCGATCGACGGACGGCCAGGCTGGCGAAACGCGCACGGCTTGCATTGCAGAAAATACGGCGGGGCGTATTGATAGTTCACATGGGTGTGATAGTCCGGGTCGCCGGTCCAATAGACAGCGTGATTGTCGTCGAAGGCCGACATCCGGCCTCCGAACGCCATGTCGGTTTCGACGTACAGGTTGGGGAAGTATTGCTCGGTGCCGACGCGGCCGGTGAGGCTCCCCCCTTTGGTCTCGACTTCAAACAGCCGCAGCTCTTCGGAAACAAAATGATTGACGCGCAGCGTTTTGTCGGTGCCGTTTTTGACCACCACCCATTTGGAAAACAGGGGAATGCCGTCGTAGATTTCGTAGTGGACTTCGACGTTGGGGAGATCGGCCCGTGGGATGCCCCCCTGCCCTGCCGGCTCGGCGGAGCGCGCCGTCACATGGGTAATATGACAGCGGACCAGCTTGTCCCCCTTGGCCCCGCGCAGGTCGACGCCGTGCCCTCCCTGCCCTACTTTGCCGACGCGGAGGTGCGTCGGCATTTTGGGAAACTCGACGGAGGCGATCAAGCGGAAGTTCTTGTCGTCTTGCGAGGCTTCGCAGAAGGCGCGTCCATCGCGCAGGCGGACGCGCAGCCGGCACGGCTTGTCGCGGTCGAACGTATCCATGGTTTGGCCGTTGATTTCAAACGATCTTTGATTTGGCCGCACGATGAACGCCAGCAAGCGGTCGGGGGCGGCCAAGGCCAGCCCTGGGCCCCAGGCGTTCGACAATGTGTCGTCGCCGGCATCGAGCGTGACTTCAATGGAGGCGGCGCCGGTGGGCCACGCCCGCTCGGCATATACGGCCGTGTCGGGCGGAGCATAAATCTCGCCCGCTTTGCCTTCATTGGAGAACGAAGCGCGCGGATGCAAATCGCTGACGTGCGTTTTCCAGGCCGGGTTGAGTCGGCCGGCGAACGAATCTTCCAGCAGCACGCGCCCTTGCAGCGCCATCGGCGGCGAGGAAGGAGGAACATACCGCATCACCACATGCCGCCCCGGCGGGGGCCAGGGGAGATCCTTGGCCAGCCAATCGGGGTGCTTCTTCCAGCCGAACCGGGGTGCGATCGGCTCTTGGCTCCACTCGGAGAACATGTAGGCCGCTGGGGCCGCATGCAGGTGGCTCAGCTCGTCGGCCGTCAGGCAATTCTTCATCGTCTGACCTTCGAGGCCGCCGATGGCGTATTCGATGCGGTTGATGGTGACCTTCGCCTCCGGCCCCACGGCGCGCAGCATCTGTTCGCCGCTGGTCAGGTTGGTCAGCTCAATCGTTGCCGCGTTGGGGGCCAGCCGGATCACGCGCCGCGCCAGGCCGTTGGAGAGCACCAGTTCGTGCTTCGTCTTGTCCTCCGTCACGCGGGCTTTATACGACGACGGATCAAGCAGCCAATCCACTGGAGGCGAGGCCTGAGCTGGGGCGGCGTGCGAGCCGGGCAAGATCGCGAGTCGACCGAAACCAATCAGGCCGGCCAAGAGTAAGCCGCGAATGTTCATGCAATGGACTCCGGTTAATCCGCGCGAAATAGTGGAGATGAAATTTCGCAGGCGCCTACAATGAACTGCTGCTTAGCTACAACGTCCAACCCGGCCGGTATGCCCGCTTTAAGAACGGATCGGCATCGGTTGTGTTCGTAACTTTCTGCTGATTGCCGTCCCAGGCGAGCTTTTTGCCCGCGCGGTAAGCTACGTTCCCCAGCAGCACTGCTTCCGTCAGCGGGCCGGAGTATTCAAAGCTGCACGTCGTGGGCGTTCCCTCTTTGCACGCCTTGATCCACTCATTGTAGTGGCCGATGGAGTTGGGGATCGTCGGCGCGGGGGGCTTGAAGCCTTGAAACTTGTCGGCCGGCAGGAGTTGATGGCGGCCGTAGTCGGACCAGAGTTGCTTGCCGTCGGCGCCGATAAACAACACGCCTCCGCCGCCGGTGGCGTGACCGGCGATCTGGCGCGGCACCATGTTGCCGTCGTACCAGGTGAGCTTCACCGGGGGCTGACTATCGCGGCCTGGGAATTCATAACGGACGATCAAACCCAGCGGGCAAGTTTCTGGGTGGACCGGCGGGCCTTCCGCTTCGATGCTGGTGGGGTGTTTGAGTTGCAACGCCCAGAACGGCAGGTCCATATAATGACACGCCATGTCTCCCAACGTGCCGCTGCCAAAATCCCACCAGCGACGCCAATTGGCAGGGTGATAACGGCCGGCGGCGAAGGGACGCTCGGGAGCCGGGCCCAGCCACAAATCCCAGTGCAGATTGGCCGGCGGCTGTTGGCCTTCCTTCGGTCGGTCCCCCCCGCCCCAACCTTTGCCGACCCAGACGTGAACTTCGCTCACTGGACCAATGGCGCCCGATTGGATTAACTCGACCACGCGGCGGTAATTGTCCCCTTCGTGGATTTGAATGCCCATCTGTGTGGCAACTTTGTGCTCTCGCGCCGTTTCAGACGCCAGGCGGGCCTCCGTGACCGAATGCGCCAACGGCTTTTCGCAGTAGCAGTGCTTGCCCAGCCGCATCGCCATCACGCTGGCCGGCACATGGATATGATCGGGCGTGCTGACGACGACCGCGTCGAGATGCTTTTCTGTTTCGAGCAGCTTGCGGAAGTCGTTGTATTTCGTCGCCTTGGGGAAGCGCTGGCCGCAGGCGCCGAGGTAATTATCGTCGACGTCGCAGATGGCGACGATGTTTTGGCTGCTTACGCCCTGGACGTTCGCACCGGCCCGGTTGGCGGTGCCGATGCAGGCGACGTCGAGCTTCTCATTGGGGGACTTTGATTCAGCCGCGGGCAATTCGCTCCAAACGCCAGTGGCCAACAGCGCGGCTCCGGCGGCGCTGACGCGGGCCGAGTTGCTGAGGAACTGGCGGCGGCTGAGCGTATAGGGCGACTGTTTCGACGGGGATCCAGTTGGCGAGGATTCGTCGCGACGCGCATCGCCCGAGTGGTGGCGTGTCATGGGAAACTCCGTAGTGATGTGGGAGCCAAAGATCCGGAGAGTCGAAAGCCGATAGGAATGAACTCGATTTCCAGCCGACGCGACGACCGAGAGTGACGACTTAGACGTGGAGAAAACGGCGGTATGCTCTTGTTATATACAGTCCCATGCCGGGACTAATCGTGGCGGGCTTATGTTGGCGGGGGCTTACGACGAATGCGGCATTCCGAAACGGGCATCCGCCGATGGGCTTCTTGAAGGACGGCTTGAGGGATGACAAACACCCGGGAGGAACGTGGACGCGGGCTGATTTTTTGGCGTCACTATATAAAGGTGGGAGGCGGAGCTGGAGGCGGGGGAGCAGGGTCGCGGCATCGGCCCCCCGCGATTCGGATTAATCGACTAATTGCTTGACATCGCCGGGGAGGTCTCGCCATAATAAGCGGGCCAACCCCGTAGGGCAAGGCTTTGCCAAGCCCGCAACATTTGCCACGCCCGAAATTGGGGATGGCCGTGCGTTGAGTACGCCCCCTTTAAGTTCCCACCCAATAGCTTCTATTCAAGGTTTCCTCCCAGGGACCATCCCCCCACCCATCCCTCCTTCAGTAGCGGAGTCAACATCTATGACCGGTCGTGCCACGCGTCGTCGTTTTTTGCAGACTACTGCTGTTGCCACGGCAGGATACTGGGTGGCCGCTGGCGTTCAGGCCAAAGAGAGCAAGTCGCCGAATGAGAAAATTCAATTCGCCTGCATTGGCATCGGCGGCAAAGGGGGAAGCGATTCGGCGGACGCCAAGCGGAATGGGACTGTGGTCGCGGTCTGCGATATTGACGATGGCCAACTCGCCAGCGCGACGAAGCGCTTTCCCGGCGCCAAAAAATTCTTCGACTACCGCACGCTTTTCTCCGAGATGGGAGACAAGATCGACGCCGTGACCGTCAGCACCCCCGATCATCACCACGGCCCGGCCGCGGCGACGGCGATGCGGCTGGGGAAGCACTGCTTCTGCCAGAAGCCGCTGGCGCGGACGATCTTTGAAGCCCGCACGCTGGCCGAGATTGCCAAAGAGAAAAAAGTCGCCACGCAGATGGGCAATCAGGGAACCGCCGAACCGGGGCTGCGCAGGGCCGCGGCCCTGATCCAGTCGGGCGTGCTGGGCACCGTGAAGGAAGTGCATGTCTGGACGAATCGGCCGGTGTGGCCGCAGGGAGGAAGTCGCCCCAAGCCCTCGCCGCAACCCAAGAACATTCACTGGCAGGAATTCATCGGCCCGGCACCCGAGCGGCCTTATGCCGGCGGGTATCAACCCTTCGTCTGGCGTGGGTGGTGGGATTTTGGCTGCGGCGCGCTAGGAGACATGGCGTGTCACACGGTGAACATGCCGTATATGGCACTGAGGCTGCGCGATCCGATTTCGGCCGAAGCGACCACGTCAGGGCACAACAAAGACAGTTATCCCAAGTGGTCGAAGATTCACTATGTGTTCCCGGCCACGGACAAGCGGCCTGAAGTGAGCTTGTTCTGGTACGATGGCGGGCAGCGGCCCGATCCCAAGACCGTCTCGGATCCCACGATCTTCAAGCCTGGCAGCGGCTGCGTGGTGATCGGTGAGAAGGGATGGCTGTTCAGCCCCGACGATTACGGCGCCAAGTACCATCTCGGCGGCGGCGCAGTGGAGCCGAAGGACGCCAAGCTGGAAATCGTTCGCTCGCCGGGGCATTTTGACGAATGGGTGGCGGCGATCAAGGGAGGCAAGCCGGCAATGTCGAACTTCGCCGAATACGCCGGCCCGCTGACCGAGTCGCTGCTGGTGGGCAATCTGGCGGTTTGGCAAAACGGCAAGAAGGTTGAGTGGGACGCCAAGAACATGAAGGCGACCAACGCGCCGGAACTCGACTTCCTCATTAAGCCCGTGCTGCAACACGGCTATACGATCTAGTACGCATCGCTGTCGTTCAAATTGTAAAGTCTGCCGCCACCGAAGCGGTTTAAGTACCTTCACCAACCACAGGGCCAAGCTCATGTCGAATAAAAGATTAAGCGATTCATCCACCTCGCGACGTGCGTTCTTGAAGACATCGGCCGTTGCGGCCGCCGGCGCGGGGCTGGCGGCCTCGGCGGGCTTTGTGCCGCAGGCGCTTGCTGTCGGCAGCCCCAATTCGCATGTCGGCGGCAGCGATGAATTGAAGATTGGCATCGTCGGCTGCGGCGGACGTGGCAGCGGAGCGGTGATCGATGCTCTGTCTGCCGATCCGCATTGCAAGCTGACCGCGGCGGGGGATGTGTTCGGCGACGTCGTCAACGGCCAGATCGCGGCGCTGAAGAATCATCCGCAGTATGGCGCGCGGATCGCCGTCGATAAGGAGCATACCTTTGTCGGGTTTGACGCGTACAAGCAGGTGATCGACAGCGGCGTGGACGTGGTGCTGTTGACCACCACGCCGCACTTCCGCCCGATCCACCTGAAGTACGCGATCGAAAAAGGAAAGCACGTGTTTGCCGAAAAGCCGGTGGCGGTCGATCCGGCCGGCATCCGCTCCGTGCTGGAAAGCTGCGCCGAGGCGAAGAAGAAGAATCTGGCGGTCCTCTCCGGCCTCTGCTACCGCTATCACAAGCCCAAGGTGGAAACGCAGGCTCGGATCCACGACGGTGCGGTGGGCGATATCGTGGCGATGCACACGTCGTACAACACCGGCACGTTGTGGCACCGGGGCCACGCGCCGAAGTGGAGCGACATGGAGTACCAGATTCGCAACTGGCTCTATTTCACCTGGCTTTCCGGCGACTTCATCTGCGAGCAGCACGTTCACAGCCTCGACAAAATGGCCTGGGCGATGAAAGATCAAACGCCGCTGAAGGTCAGCTCGATCGGCGGCCGCCAGCAGCGGACCGATCCCAAGTACGGCCAGGTGTACGACCATTTCTGCAGTGTCTTCACCTACCCCAGTGGCGTGAAGTTGTTCAGCACCTGCCGCCAGCAGTCGGGCTGCGCCACGGATGTGAACGACTACGTAATGGGCACCAAAGGAACGGCCGACCTGATGCAGGCCCGGATCAGCGGCGAAAAGCCGTGGCACTACAACGGCCCGCAGGGGAACATGTATCGCGACGAGCACATTGCCCTGTTCGGTTCGATCCGCGACGGCAAGCCGCTGAACAACGGCCAGTACATGGCGCAGAGCACGATGCTGGCAATCATGGCCCGCATGTCAGCGTACAGCGGACAGGATGTGACGTGGGACGCGGCGATGAAGTCCACGTTGGATCTGAGCCCCAAGGCGTATGAGTGGGGGAAAATGAGCACGCCGCCGGTGGCGGTGCCGGGGGTTGGTTAGTCGCGTGGTGGGTGCCTGGGGCTGAACGAAGCGCAGCACTGTGAAACCCCAGATGGGCTGCACCAGAGTCTTTGCTTGAAAACATCAGCCGGAACGCGCTAGCGTCCGGTTCGCAGCGATAATCCGGCAGAAAACCGGGGCTAGTGCCCTCCGGCTGTTTGAATGCGACCGCCCAGCCAGTTTTCAAACTGAAACTATCGTCACTCCGCTCGCATTGAGTTGAAGTTGCCAACATCTGCATCGAGTCCCCCATGTCGCATTTTCGTCCGGCCCGGTTTGCGGTTCTGTGGCTGAAGTGTGTTTTCGTTTTCGTTGTGACTTCAGGGCTCAGTTCGTATGCCGCGGCAGTTGAAACGCTTGAGCAGCAACTGATGCGGGAGAAACCCGCGGCGCTGGCGGCGGCGGCGCGCCGCGAGGGGAACCCTGCGCAAGGGGCCGTGGTCTTTCATCGCTCGATGATGGCCTGCGCCGCCTGTCACAGCGTCGGCGAGCAGGGGGATTCGATCGGCCCCAACCTGGCCAAGCTCGACAAGAAAACCAGCGACGCCTCGTTGGTCGAGTCGATCCTAGAGCCGTCGAAGGTGATCGCCCCGGCGTATGCGGCGACGACGATTGAAACCAAGGATGGCCAGGTTCTGACGGGTATCCTGGCGCAGGAAAACGCCCAGCAGGTTTTGCTGCGCGACACGGCCCATCCCGAGAAGACCATTACAATCGCGAAGTCGGACATTGCGGATCGGCAGGTTGCCAAACTGTCGGTGATGCCGGCCGGGCAGGTCAATCAATTGGCGGCCCGGCGGCAGTTTCTGGACCTGGTGCGGTATGTGATCGAATTGCGCGACGGCGGGTCGTCTCGCGCGCAGCAACTTCAGCCGCCACCGTGGGTCGGCGGCGGGGCGGTGCCCGACCAACCGCTGGCCAATCGGCCGGCCGTGCAGCGCGGCGAACTGCAGGTTGACGGCAGCGTCCACTACCCTCGCGCCGTGGCGCTGGGTTTCGTCGACGGAACCGTGGTGTTCGACGCCGATCAATTGGCGACGGTGGCGACCTGGAACGGCGGCTTTGTGAAGAGTTCACCGCAGACTTATTTTGGCCTGTTTTGGCACCGCGACGGGGGGCCGGCGGAGCCATTTTCTGACTGCGGGCATCAGCTTGGATTTAAGTTCGCCGATGAAAAGCAGTGGCAGTCGTTCGAGCCGCCGCCAACGAGCGATCCCAACTTGGGGAGTCGCTTTGATGGTTATCAAATCGGCCGCAGCTCAGTTCGCTTGCATTACCATGTCATGGTCGGTGGCAAACGGATTGCGGTGACGGAAGATGTCCGAGCGGAAAGCCGTCCGGCGTGGCAGGGATTTGCCAGAGATTTTCGCTTCACCGGGTTGCCGGCAGGGGCCGTCGTGGCGATTGCTTTGCCCGCTGGTGACAAGTATCAATGGCATACTGCAACGGGCGAGAAGGCTGCGCCTGTCATGGACGTTGCTCGATCCTCATTCATGTCGTATCGCACGGGGGGCACGCAGCGCGTGGCGCGGGCGCCTTCGCACTCGGGCGCGACCTGGCTCGCTGGCAGCGCGCCTGGCGATCCGACGTGGCGTCTGGTCTCGGCCCCGGCGAGGGAGGGCAAGCCGCTGGGATTGCGAGTTGATCTTTGGAAGTACCGCGGTCTTGGCTCAGAGGCTGCGGCCGCTGAACTCGCGTCGCTGGAAAAAAATCTTCCGCAGTTGGACGACGCATTCGACCAAACCTTGGCGCGCCGCACCGTGCCACCGGCTGTTGACGAAACTACCGCTGCCACGGCGCCGCCGAAGGCCCCTCGCCCGGCCGTGAATTCTCATTCCAATGTCGACGAGTTCCCAACCACCAGGGGGAGATTCCTGCGTTTCGTCATCACGAAGACAAATGATGGCACGCAGCCTGGGCTCGACGAGCTGGACGTGTACGGCGCCAATCCCAAGGTGAATCTGGCGCTCAAAGGAAAGGCCACGGCATCGTCGGTCCTGCCCGGCTATGTGATTCACACGATTCCCCACCTCAACGATGGCAAGTTGGGAAACGCTCATAGCTGGATCAGCAACGAGGCAGGCGGCGGCTGGGCGCAAATCGAATTTCCCCAGCCCGTCGAAATGAGCAAGATCGTTTGGGCCCGCGATCGCACGGGCACTTGCAAGGATCGGCTGGCCGTGGCTTATCGAGTGGAAGTGTCGAGTGACGGACAAAAGTGGACTAAAGTCGCCGACGAAGGTGGCCGCGCCAGCAGAGCCGCCGCCAGCCCGCCGATTCGCACCGACGCAGCGCCCGGCTATATCATGGAGTCGATCCCCTCGCCGTTTCCGGGTTGCCGTCCTTCGGATATCGCATTCTCCGACGATGACACGATGTACGCCATCGCCATGACGCAGGGGCAAATCTGGCGCACCCGCACCCCGCCGCCAGGCCATCCGCAGCAAGTGCGCTGGCAGCGATTTGCCAGCGGGCTGTTCCATCCCATCGGCCTGGCTATCGTCGACGGGCATGTGTACGTCGCCCAGAAACCTGAAATTACGGAATTGATCGATCGCGATGGAGACGGCGTGGTCGACCACTACCGCACGGTCGCCACCGGCTGGGGCCTGTCGACCGGCTGGCACGAATACACGTTCGGCCTGGCGGTCGATCCGCAGAAGAATCTGTGGTTTGCCTTGAATACGGGGCACTTTTGGCCACCCGAGCACGATACCGGCGCTCTTTGCAAGCGCGGACGCTGGCGCGGATCGGTGCTGCGCGTGGCGCACGAGTCGGAAAAGCTGGAAGTAGCGGCCACCGGTTGTCGCGTTCCCAATGGTGTGACCCTCGGGCCCGGCGGCAACATCTTCTACACGGACAACCAGGGAGACTGGATTCCCAATTGCAAATTGGCCTGCGTCACGCCGGGGCGATTCTATGGCCATCCAGAAGATCCTCCCAATATGCTGCCGGCCGGCAGCACTCCGGACGGTCGCACCGCGGTTTGGCTTCCCTATGACCTCAGCCGTAGCACGTCGGGACCGGTGCACGATCGAACCGGGGGGACGTGGGGGCCGTTTGCAGACCAGTTGTTCGTCGGCGACGTAGGGTACGGCGCCAACACGGGCATCATGCGCGTCGCCCTGGAAAAAATAGAGGGCGAATATCAGGGAGCCTGCTTCAAGTTCATCGACGGCCAGCCGCTGGGGTGCGAGCGAATGAAGTTTGGCCCCGACAATCTGTTGTATATCGCTTCGCTATCGAGCGGGCTGATTCGCATGTCGTACACGGCCAAGTCGCCGCCGCTGGCGTTGCAGGCCATCCACATCCGGCCCCGCGGCCAGGGTTTTGTCGTGCAATTGACGAAGCCGCTCGCCGTGGAAACGAAGCTCGATCCGAAAACAATTCATATGAAGCATTTTCATTTTCAGTATTGGCGCACTTACGGTTCGCCGCATATTGACGAGAAGACCGTTTCCGTGGAAGCGGTGGAAATGTCGGCCGATCGGACGAAGCTCACGCTGACGTTGCCGGTTGAGGCGTGGCCGACCGGCATGGTGTATGAAATGAACCTGGGCCAACTCACCGGGGCAGATGGAGAAAAGCTCCTGCACAATGAGGCCTGGTATACCGTACAGAGGATTCCGCAGCTTTGAGCAGTGAGCTTTGAGTTGCCTGCTTACAGCTCACCGTACCCCCAAGGAAATTCAAACATGGATCCGACTAGTCCCACGCGGCGGGCGTTTCTCAAGCAAGCGGCGCTCGCCGGCGGCGCGGCGACGTTGGCCTTTTCCGGGGCGCGACACTTGGCTGCCGCTGAAGTTAAGACCGAGGAGGCCCCCGCCGTGCCCACGTTCAAGCACCCGCTGCACAAAGCGATGATGGGCGCGCCGACCGAGGCCGCCTTCCGGACCGCCAAGGACAACGGCTTTGAGGCGATCGAAACCTGGCAGTGGGACGTTACCCCCGACGCAGCCAAGAAGGCCCGCGAGGTGGCGGACAAAGTGGGGGTCCGCATCCACTCCGTGATCCGCGCCTGGGTGCCGTTCGATCATCCCGATTCGAAAGAGGTCGACAAGCATGTGGCCACGGTGCAGCGGGCGGTCGTGGCCGCCGCGAACTACGGCGCCGACGACATTCTGCTCGTGTCGTCGCTCGGCCCTCACGGAGTGAAGGTCATACCCGAGGCCTGGGAGTTCGACATCGAAATGGACGACAAGGGGATGGTGTCGCGCGTGGTGGCCGGAGACAACGCCCGCTTCAAGCCGTACATCGAAGCCCAGAACCGCGCCACCACCGCCTCGCACGAAGTCATGAAGCGCGTCACCGCCGTGGCCGAAAAAGTGAACGTCGTGGTCGGGCTGGAGAACGTCTGGAACAACCTGTGGGTGCGCCCGGAGTTATTCAAGAAGTTTGTCGAGGGACACAATCATCCGCTGGTGCGGCCGTATTTTGACTGCGCCAATCATGTGAAGTACGGCATCCCGCCCGAGACTTGGATTCGCGTGCTGGGACCGTCGATCATCAAGGTACACATCAAGGAGTACCGTCTGAGCCCCGACAAAAAAAGCGGCACCTGGACCCGGCTGCGCGAAAACGGCATCAACTGGCCGGAGGTGCGCAAGGCCCTAGACGAAGTGGGTTTTGAAAGCTTTGGGACGATCGAGGATTCCGGCGCGAAGCCGGGCCTGCCGCTGGCGGACGTGACCAAGCGATTCGACCTGATCGTGGCGGGGAAATAGGTTGCGGCTTTTGGCTGTCAGCTTTTGGTTATGGGCTTATAGGCCGTTGGCTGGGGCTATTCGGGGTCGCTTCGAACCGGGGGGCATCCTGCCTGTTCCGATGGTCGGCAGGCAAATTAATCGGGGTATTTCTATTGTTCCCTTGGTGGTTTTTGCTCTGCCGGTAGTGGTTTTTGTTCGGGTATTTTAACAAATTCCGCGATTTCGCCAGATTTGTGCCAGCGTATACTTGACGCAAACTATTAAGCGTTTTATCATCATCCAGTTCCCGGACGCCTAGGCAACTCTGATTGGCGGTTTTGATTTTTTCGCGTGCGGTGATTCTCCTCACTCAACTAACGCTTGCTCAGCAAAAACTCTGGCGAGACGGTCTCGATGGCCAAGCAGCGACCGACAATTCGTGATGTGGCTTTGGCGGCAGGTGTTTCAGGCCCCGTGGTTTCGACGGTCCTAAATAATCGCACCGAGTCGACGGTGCGCGTCAGTCCGCAAACACGCGAGCGCGTCGAGCGCGTGGCGCGAGAACTCAACTACACCCCCAGCATCCTGGGGCGCAGTCTAGCGCAGCAAAAATCCTATATCGTCGGCTTGCTGTTAAGCGCGGTCAACTCGCCATTGGCGGCCGAGGTGATTCGCGGCGTGCAGGACATCGCTTCTCCTCAGCGTTACTCGCCGATGGTGTTCATTCACGGCAATCCAGAGGAAGAAGCGGCCGAGTTTGAGCGGAGCTTGGATCGGCGCGTCGATGCCTTGATCGTCGACACGTTCGATACGCCGGCCGATGCGGGCAACGTGGAGGCTTACCGCAATCTGGCCAGTACCGGTTTTCCGTTGGTGGAACTGTTTGGCATGTCGATTCCCGACGTGCTGAGAGTGAACGTCGATTTTGAGGCCGACGCACGCCGCGCCACGCAGCATCTGCTGGAACTGGGGCACCGGCGGATCGGGCTCGTGGTACACGAGCATTACCACAAAAAGGAAACCCATTGGGCCGGCTGGGGATTTTACAGCGGATACCGTGCGGTATTGGAAAAGGCTGGCCTGGAGCCCATTGTCATTCCGGCGCCCGCCGTGACCGCGCCCGGCGACGGCCTGGCGTTCATTGAAAGTGGAAGATATGCGGGCCGGGAGCTGTTGGCCCTGGCCGAGCGGCCGACGGCGGTTATTTCGTACAGCAACCGCCGGGCCTATGGCGTGGTGCAAGCTTTTTTGAGCGAGGGCCTGAAGGTTCCCGAGGACGTGTCGGTGCTCGGCTACTACGAACGAGACGTGGCCGTGTTGACCGATCCGCCGCTGTCCTCGCTATGCGTGGCAGCACGAGAGGCAGGGCAGGCGGCAGCGAAGATTGCTTTTGGTATCATGCAGCGAAAACCCGTCGAAACCGTTGCCGTCGCGTCCGAGTGGATGCCGCGCGGCAGCACTAGTGCATTATCCGCGAGTCAGCGGAACACGATTCGTCCGTAATTGAGTCAACAACCACGGCGCAGGGAGGCGCGCTCGCCACGGGCGAGCGATCTCCACCGGGCGGGCAATGTGGTTGATTGGCCGAAAGTGCCTGTTCAGGCCAACAAGGAAGGTTTCAAATGCCGGATGCGACTTTTCAACCTGCGATCGGCGCGGATTTCTGGAGTGATCGAATTTGGCCGGACGGCCGAAGTCAGCTTCGACGTTCACTCCGGCGGCGTGGAATTACGCAGCATCGTTGTAGGCGGCGTGGCTTCACCCTCGTCGAGCTGTTGGTGGTGATCGCGGTGATCGTGATTCTGATTGCCCTGCTGTTGCCGGCCATCGGCTCGTCGCGCACCACCGCGCGCGCGGCCAAGTGCGCTCAGCAGTTGGAGCAGATCGGCGCGGCGCTGGGGCGTGCCGGTCTGGCCCGCGCCACGACGCTGCCCGCCGTCTGGACCAACTCCATCACGCCTTATCTCGACAGCGGAAAAATGGTGCTGCATTGTCCTGACGATATGACCACCCCCAGCACCGGCGGCGGCGTCCCTTCGATCAGCTACGGCGTCAGCAGCCGGGCGTTCCGCATGCTCGGCGGCGACAGCGCGAAGATCCTGGCTTTGGATTACCGCCAAACCTCGGCCAACGTGGTGGGGCCGCAGGGGACCGACGATTGGGCAACGCTGGTCGCGCCCCGGCATCGCAGCCAGGTGAGCGTCCTCTCCGTTGACGGTAGCGTGAAACTGCGGCGGCCCGACGACATCGATCCGCGGATTTGCGAAATCCACGACCGGCTGTGGCGGCCAACGCGCGACAACGCCCTGGTCAAAACGGGTTGCACGGTGGACGTGGGGATCAAGCCACCCAGCGGCGCCACCACCGCCAGCGGCTCGACCACCGGCGGCGGACCTTCCACCACCGGCGGTGTCGGCGGCACCACGGGGAGCGTGGCCGGCGGCACGACAGGGTTCGCCACCACTACGGGCGGCAGCACCACCGGCGCTCCTCCTTGTGCGATAGGTCGGTATGTCAAGATCACGATGCCGGGCACGAGCTATTTGAATATTGCCGAGTGCCAAGTGCTCGATGCGACCGGTTTCAATATGGCCTTACTGGGGACGACGGCGACCCAATCGTCGACCTATGGAAGCTCGGTCGCCTCCAAGGCGGTCGATAACAATACCAATGGGAACTTCGCCGCGGCGAATTCCGTCGCGCAAACCAACAATGACGTGCAAGCGTGGTGGAAGCTCGATTTGGGTAGCGCCAAGGTGCTCAATAAAATCGTGATCTGGAACCGCACGGACAGCGATTGTTGCAGCGCGGGGCCGAATTTTGCGAGAGTGGATGTTCTCGATGCAAGCAATGCGGTTGTATGGACGACAACACTCCCCTCAATGACTACGGTAGTGTCGATCACGCTCGATGCCTGCGGTCCGTCGGGGGGAGGAAGCACCACCGGCAGCACGACCAGCGGCTCGACGACCAGTGGTTCGACGACGGGCGGTTCGACCACCGGTGGCGGCACCACGACCGGCAGCACTTATACTCCTCCCGATCCGTGCGTCTCTTCCACTCCCACCATTACTGCCCGCAAGGGACTCGATTGGCTCCAGCGTCATCAGTGGGACGATGGCCATTGGTCGTTGCAATTTCAGAATCACCCGGCTTGCAATTCAGCCTGCTCGGGCGGGGGCACGAATGATTCGCCCAATGCTGCCACCAGCTTGGCGGTGCTGGCGATGGTCGGTTCGGGAAGTACGGCTACTAAAGGTCCCTACGCTCATGCGATTTGTCTCGGCGCGCAGTGGTTGATGAACCACGTTGATGCCCAAGGCAGACTGCAAGGAAGTGATTGGGGAAGTGGAGTCTATATGTATGGTCAATTAATCGGCAGTCTGGCGCTAACTGAGGTGCTGCGCTCGTCGGAGGCTACCAACACCAATGGCTGCGGCGATCAAGCGTGCGGGCTCGATTTGGCCGTGTTGCGGCAGAAGATCCAGCTTTTGGCGGACTATGCGGCGAACAACCAAGGCAACCCGGGCGGATGGCGATATTCTGTGGGAGATCGCGACATGACGGAAAGCTGCTGGGGAATCATGTTCCTGCGGAATGCGCAGCTTTTGGGGATCAATGTTAGCCCGCTGGCGTTGCAACGAATGTCGGCCTTCATGGACTCCGTCGAATGCAATCCAGTGACCGACTACAATGTCACGCTGGGGGATTACCAATACACGCCCGGCTCGGGCTGCCCTGCCCCCAACACTCCTCGGGCCCTGACTTCGGCGGGCCTGGCCTGTCGCATTTTGCTCGGCGCACCGACTCAGCATTTCAAGATTCAATCCTACGCCGCCATCGTGAGTAATATTCCTCCTTGTCCGCCGCCTCCTACGGTTTGCCCTCCTCCCCCCTATCCCTGGAAAGGAGCCGGATATTTCAATCTCCATACGGCACATCTGTTGCACTTGGTTGGTGGCACGCCATGGAGCAACTGGAAGTCAGCTGCGACGACCAATTACTCATCATGGCAAACCCCAGGTGGCCACGCGGACGGGAGTTGGATTTTCTCGAACGCTGATTGTACATCCTGTCCCGAAGGAGGGCTTTCAAACGACCAAGCTGGCCGTCACTACTGCACCTGCGCGGCGCTGTTGAGCCTAGGGCAAGCCCATGGCAACCTGATGCTTGGGGGCAACGGCCAGTAGTACCTGCGTGCCCAAGGTTTGCGATTTCACCGAGCGTGGGCACCGCGTTTCCCTTAGGAGTTAGGCCAACGCAATGCATTTTTTAAAATCCCAACGGGTGAATTTACTCTGGGGTTTTGCCCTGTTGGCCGTTGCGTCTTCCCAGGGTTGCAAACGGAATCATCCACCTGCTCCAGCGGCACCTGCAGGAGGCGGGCCCCGAGTTGCGACCATCACGGACTTTGACACCGTTGCGCCCGCCCGCAGGGTTGACCGCAACGCGATCCGCAAGTTCTCCAAGTCCGACCTTGTAGCGCTGGCCTCCGGCGTCGACAGCTACTGCCAGGCAGTCAAGGCAGCGGGGGGGAACTGCAGTGTCACCGTGGATTTGTCGTATTGCGACATCAACGACACGGATATCGCCGACCTCGCTTTTCCACAAGAGACCAAAATGATCGATCTGTCGTACACAGTGACCGGCGACGAGGGGACCGCCAGTCTGGTTGGCCTGACTGGCTTGCGGCTGCTTCAGATCAGCTCGACGAAAGTAACCGATCGATGCCTGGATTCGCTGAGAAAAATGCCACATCTGATGTCTGTCGACGTGAGGAACACTTCGGTGTCTCAAGAGAATATGACGTCACTGAGTAATGTGCTGACCGCTCACGCCGCCGCCGACGAGCCGCCGCGCGGCGGCGGTACCGATTCCGTCGCCTCTGCCGACAAAGCCTTTGACGCCGCAAAGCGTCAGTCGATGCAGCAAGCCGCGGCGGAAGTGGATAAGTATGCGGCAGCGGTGGCTAAGTTTGGCGGCAGCGTGCGACTGGAACTCGACTTCTCGCACTTGCCCATCACCGATGCCGACGTGCAAGGATTGACGCTGAATTTGCCCAAATCAGTCACCGCCTTGGATCTCTCGTTCACCGGCGTGACGGACAAGTCGCTCGCGCACTTACGCCAGTTGCCCGGTCTAGAGCAAATCGGGCTGGCAAAAACCCAGATCACAGAGGAGGGGGTGAAAATTCTGCTCCAAATGCCCGACCTGTGCGACGCCAACTTGGAAGGGACCGGGATTTCGTTTGCTTCGCGGATGGAACTGATCCGTGGCTTGCTGCCCCACCAGCATATTAAGCTGAAGCGGCCCCCTCTGCCGCCGGGAACGGAGCCGCCCGCTCTACCCGGCCCGAATGCCCCGCCGCCCTGAGCCGCCGCCTGACACAGGCCTGAGGCGACGCGTGGGAAGTCCTGGCATTTGCATAGAGAGTCCTGGGCGACGTCCAGCCCCCCACCCAGACCTCGATCCCCCCCTAAGATCGACCAACCCCGTTTGGACGATTTCCGTCACTTACGCTATAATCGGGTTATCGTAGCTATACGAGACCGGCGGACAGTTTCCCTCCCCAGGCTTCCCCAGCCGCACCCGATCTACAGGAGTTGCCATGCCTCGACTCCGCGCGAGCCGTACGCTTCTCGCATCCGCGGCGATGCTTGCTTTATGTTTGGTGTCCGCGTGGTCGGCGTTGGACGACAGTCGTACCCAGGCGGCGAGCAATTCTCCCCCGCCGGCGGCCGACGTGGACTTTGCCCGCGACATCCGGCCGCTGCTGAGCGACCGCTGCTTCCAGTGCCACGGCCCCGACGCCAAGAATCGCAAGGCCTCGCTGCGCCTCGATCAACGTGACAGCGCCTTCGGCAAGGCCGAGTCGGGCGAGCTGCCGATCGTCGCCGGCAAGCCGGAGGCAAGCGAGCTGATCAAGCGGATCACCGCCGCCGACGCCAGCGAGCGGATGCCACCGGCCGATTCAGGCAAGAAGCTCAGCGCCAACGAAATCGCTCTGCTCCGCCGCTGGATCGCGCAAGGGGCCAAATGGCAGGAGCATTGGGCCTTCGTTCGCCCGGTGCGCGCCGCGCTGCCAGCGGTAAAAAATACAGGCTGGTGCCGCAACGAGATCGATCATTTTGTGCTGGCCCGGCTGGAGGCGGAAGGGCTCGCTCCGTCGCCGGAGGCGAGCCATGAGACGCAGATTCGCCGCCTGTCGCTGGATCTCACCGGACTGCCGCCGACGCTCGCTGAGATCGACGCTTTCCTGGCCGACAAATCGGAAGGGGCATACGAAGCACTGGTCGATCGCCTGCTCGCCTCGCCTCACTACGGCGAGCAAATGGCCAGCCAGTGGCTCGACGGCGCCCGCTATGCCGACACAAACGGGTACCAAAATGACTTTGCCCGCGACATGTGGCCGTGGCGCGAATGGGTGATCCAGGCCTGCAACGCCAACATGCCCTACGATAAGTTCATTAGCGAGCAGGTGGCGGGCGACATGCTGCCCGGCGCCACGGCGTATCAGAAGCTGGCCACCGGATTCTGCCGCAACAATCGTTCGGTCACCGAGGCGGGTTCGATCGAGGCCGAGTGGCACGTTGAGAACATCATCGACCGCGTGGAAACCACGTCCACCGTGCTGATGGGGCTCACCATGGGTTGCGCCCGCTGCCACGATCACAAGTACGACCCGATCAGCCAAAGAGACTTCTATCGCTACTTCGGATTTTTCAACAGCACCAAGGACCAGGGTTTTTACAATGAGATCCGCGGCAACACCGGACCCACGGTGCGCGTGATCCGCCCCGAGCAGCAGCGGCGGCTCGCAGAGTTCGACGCGCAGATTGCCGACGCGGGCAAGAACGCCGAATTCGCCGCTTGGCTGAAAGTCCG
>JAIOQB010000285.1 GCA_021413585.1 Planctomycetia bacterium | reverse complement strand
AGCACTGAATGAAATCGGCCGCTGCGAGTTGGAACTGGCCGAGCCGCTGTGCATCGACTCGTATCGCCGCAACCGGGCGACCGGGGCGCTGATCGTCATCGACCGGATCACCAACGCCACCGTGGCCGCGGCGATGGTACTCGATACCGCGGCCGATCGGCCCCGCGACCACTGGGCCGACGCCCCGGCCGTGACGCAGGAAGTTCGCTCCAGCCAGGTGACCGCCGCGGAGCGGAGCGCCCGGTTCGGTCAAAAACCGGCCACCGTGTTGCTCACCGGCCTGACCGGCTCCGGCAAGCGAGGCGTGGCGTTGGCGCTGGAGCGGCGGCTGTTTGAAGAAGGGCGCACGGTGGCGATGCTCGACGGCCAGAACATGCGACTCGGCATCAGCCGCGACCTGGGCTTCACCGCCGAAGAGCGTTCTGAAAATCTCCGCCGCGCGGCCGAAGTCGCCCGGCTGTTCAACGACGCCGGCCTGATCACCATCGCCAGCTTCGTTTCCCCCAGCGAAGCGGTGCGGCAAAAGGCCCGCGAAGTGATCGGCCCGGAGCGTTTCCTCGAAGTCTACTTCGACGTCCCCGTGGAAGTCTGCCGTACGCGCGACCAAAGCGGCATGTACGCCCGCGCCGACAACGGCGAGATCCCCAACTTCCCCGGCGTCAGCGCCCCCTACGACGTGCCGCCGTCGCCCGATCTGACGCTTAGGGCGCATGAGCTGACGGTGGAGGAGTGCGTGGAGGGGGTGGTGGAGTTGTTGAGGCAGCGCGGAATAGTGAAGTGACGCCCTCTATGCCGCGGCATCATTCATCATCCTCTGGTAGCCGGCGGACTCCTGCTTCCGACAATCTAGAACGATTGCATTCCGACGACGCCGGCCCGCTCGTCTACCGCCAACGCCCGCTCGCGCACGATCCGGCCGCGCCCATCGGCGCGGTGTACCTAAAGACCGCCACGCGCAGCCCCGTGATTTATCGGAAGCGCATCGACCGCATTGATTCGGCCCGGCCGGGGGATCTGGTGGCCGTGTATGGGCCGGGGGACGAGTTGCTTGGTTACGGCCTGTTCAACCCTCGCAGCGAAATCGCGGTCCGCGTGGTGCGCGCCGGATCGAGCTTGCCGGACGATCCGTTCTGGCAGACGAAGCTCGCGAGCGCCGTGTCGCTGCGGCGCGAGTTGCTGCGGCTGGATGACGTGACCGACGCGTATCGCCTGATTCATGCCGAGTCGGACGGGCTGCCGGGGATGGTGGTCGATCGCTTGGGAGATGTGCTCTCCGCGGAAGCGTTCAGCCTGGGAATGTACCAACGGGCAAGCGACATCCTCGCCCGGCTTGCCCCGCTGTGCGGCACCCGACACACGCTGGTGCGCCCCAGCCCGCAGTTTGTCAGCCAGGAGGGAGTTACGCCGCCACCGCTGAGTTCGCCCGGCTTGCCGGCGGAGGTGACTATCCAGGAATATGGCACGCGGTTCCGCGTTCGCTTTTCCGAAGGGCACAAGACGGGTTTCTTCTGCGACCAGCGCGACAACCGCCGCCGGCTGGCGGAGTTGTGCCGCGGCCGGTCGGTGCTCGACCTGTGTTGCTACACCGGCGGCTTCGCCGTGCAGGCCAAGAAGCTCGGCGGGGCGGCCGACGTGACGGGCGTCGATCTCGACGAAGAGCCGCTCAAGCTGGCGCGCGAGAACGCGGACCTTAATCAAGTCCGCGTCCGGTTCGTCGCGGCCGACGTGTTCAATTACATGCGCGACATGCTCCAGGCGGGGCGGCGGTTCGACGTCGTCGTGCTCGACCCGCCCAAGCTGATCCGCAACCGCCAGGAAGTGGAAGAGGGAACGCGCAAGCACCTGGACTTGAATCGCCTGGCGCTGCAACTCGTGTCGCCTGGCGGGCTGCTGCTGACATGCAGTTGCGCGGGTCTGCTGAGCGAAGCCGATTTCCTCTCCCTGGTGCTGACCGCCGCCCGGCAGGCGGGTCAACTGGTGCGCCCCGAGTCGGCCGACGCCAAAGCCCGCCACGCCCCGCGCCCCGTGCAAGTCCTCGCCCGCAGCGGCGCCGCGGCCGATCACCCGGTGGCGGCGAACTTCCCGGAGACGGAATATCTCAAGGCGGTGTGGCTGCGGGTGGAGTAGCCGCGATGAAAGCCTTGAAATACGCCGTTGGCGTGGTCTAGAATCACACGCTGTCTTTTCGCGGTGAATCCATTCGCGTCGAATCGAGTCGGGGGCAGCCGATGATTCGCTTTGCTTGTCCAACCTGCGGCAAGAGCATCAAGATTGCCGACGAGTACGCCGTCCGCCGCGGCAAATGCCCTGGCTGCCAAACGCCGGTGACGGTGCCCGCCGCCGCGCCGCCCGCTGATGTGGAACCAGCGACCGCAGAAGCAGAGCCCGCTCATGCAGCTGCCGAAAGCGAAGCCGCGACAATCGAAGTCCAGCGCACGAAGCCGGACAAGAAGCCGCCCCCCGTGGAACTCGGTGACCTATGGTGGGGAAAACTGTGCGGCGGGATATTCATGCTGGGGTTGGCGGTGTGGCTGTACAACGAACTGAGCCACCTGGAGTCGGACGGCGGCAGCTTCCGCATCTGGTGGGGCATCGCGCTGGCATACAAGCTGGGTGGCAAATGGGGAGCGGTCGGCCTCATCGGCGGCTTTGGGATTATTTTCGTGCTGTGGGGGATCAAGCAGTTCAAGACGGGCAAAGAGTAGGCAGTTCCAAAATCCGGTACATTCCCATGATTCGATTCTTTTGCCCACATTGCGGGCAGAGCATCAAGGTGCCGGACGAGACGGCGGGGCGCGTTGGCAAGTGTCCCGGCTGTCGCGCCGCGGTGCGCGTGCCGGGCGGGGCCGATGGTGCTGATGCAAAAGCGGCGA
>JAIOQB010000386.1 GCA_021413585.1 Planctomycetia bacterium | reverse complement strand
TCTTGGTCGGGACGGAGGCCAATGAGGAAATCGGCGGCGGCCAGGTGCTGCGGATCGATCCTCGAGACGGCTCCATCAAGGTGC
Source organism: Planctomycetia bacterium (assembly GCA_021413585.1). Lineage (GTDB taxonomy): Bacteria > Planctomycetota > Planctomycetia > Pirellulales > UBA7805 > JAIOPX01. Next base: position 4,668 of record JAIOQB010000386.1, on the reverse strand, counting down.
TGGCCGGCGACGGCTTACTCAAGGATGGAATCGTTACCGGGATGGCCCTGATTGCCGACGAGGGTTCTTTGCTGGCTACGCAAAACGCTCCCCAAGACCGAATCTTGGCCATCGACGCCAAGTCCGGCGTGGCGGCCAAAGTCGCGGACTTCGGCGACAATATATGGGGCATTGCCATCGACACCGACGGACGCAGCGCGTTGGTCGTTTCTGACGCGGCGCACGTCGCGGTCGCTCGGCTCAGTTTCGCGGTCGCTCCGCTCCAGGGGAATACGCTTACACCCTGGGTTTTGTATGAAGACCCTAGAAACTACCGCAGCGTGGCCGTGCGCCCTGACGGCCGCGTGTTTGTCAGTTTCATCCACCAGTCCGCCAGAAAAATCGCGGAAATCGACCGCCGCACGCATCGCGTCACGGAAGTTGTCGCGCTTCCCCCGCGACACAACGCGCCGCTGGGCATGATGGCGGTCGAAGCCGACGGCAATTTGATCGTGGGGTCGTATGGCGATCACGGGGAGATATTCCGCGTCGACGTCAACAACCGAACCGCAAACGTCGCTGCCACGGAAGGGCACTTGAAGGCCAGCGGCGGCGTAGCTGTTGTGCCCGCTCCATTGGCCGGCGCTGCCGACACGAGAAGCTCGCCGTAGATGGAAACCATCCTTATCCCAACTCGCAGTAACTCGCTGGAGGAATCAACAACGACGCAGAGTGTGCTTTTCGACAGCGAAAGTGAAGGGCAACTCATTGGATGACTCGTTTTTCAGGTTCGTACATTTTTACACCTTTCAGGTAGGAGGTAGTTCTCATGATTCGCAAATGTTCTTTGGGAAAATTTGCCTTGGTCCTCTCGACATGCATGATTTTCGACAGCGCCTCGCACTTCGCAGGTGCCGCCACCATGGTTATTAACACCACCACTCCCACGGTGAATGGCGCAGACATCGCGCTGCTGCCAAGTGGCACCACCACGACAGAGGGGGTTTTTTCGGACAACCTCGTCTTCCACGACGTAGCCTTTCACGGGCAGACTTTCACGACCGGCGCCAACGCCACCGGCTACACCATGTCTGGAATGAGTGCGCTGCACTTTCAACAGATCATCAACGGCGGCGGGAACTGGAACATCGGAAATTTCCAATTGGCCGTGGGAACCATCGACGGGTCCAATGTCTTCACCCCGCTGGTGACGGAAAATATTCCTGACGCCAGTACCGGAACGGTCACACAAAACACGAACCAATGGATTCACCTGACCCTTGGCTCAACACTTAACTTGAATCCGAACACGGAATATGCCTTTGTCTTGGGTATTACCACCATCAACCACTTCGGTTTTCGTTGGACCCAATCGACCGTCAACTCGGACTATCTGGGAGGCAATGGATTCAGCGATACCTCGCCCCCCCATCTCACGCTAAATAATCCCATGATTGACCGCGCCTTTGACCGGATTTTCCATGTTGACTTGAGCGCGAATGCGGCGGTCGTCCCCGAGCCCAGCACCTACGCCCTGGGCCTGATCGGCCTGGTGGGATTGGGACTGGCAGCTTGGCGAAAGCGGGCCAGAAACTCTGCGGAGTGATTCAGAAGCGTGTGCCTTGTTTCCGAAGTTTTGTAACGGATCCTTCGGAAACTACCTCGCAAGCCGCCGCGGTGCGCAAGCGCCGCGGCGGCTTGTTTTTTCGGTCGATCCAATGCCTGCTACGCCTCTGGCGTCACGCCCAACACAATGTCGAACTTGGCGGCCAGTTCGCCCACGCGCGAGTTTTTGACCGGCGCGAAATCGACGGCCAGCAGGTCCCGAACTTTCGGATCGCGCACCGACATGAAGACGCCGTCGCGCTGATTGCGAGGGTCTCCCTTGATGTAGCACTGCGTCGTAAAGGTTTCCTGCTTGGGCACTCTGACGGCAAAGTGAATGTGCGGTGTCCGGCCAGGGTAGGCCACCGGTTTGATCGTGCGGAAGTAATACTCGCCGCTCGATCCAGTGAGAAAGCGGCCAAAGCCCTGGAAGTTCTTGTCGCGTTGGTCGGCGTTGCCGCTATCGGTGTGCAGGTAGGCGCCGTGGCTATCCACTTGCCAGATCTCCACCAGCGCATTGCGGATCGGCTGGCCGTTGGCTCCCAGGATCCGGCCGCCCAGGTGGGTGATCTCTCCTACTGCCGCCGTCAACCCTTCGTTGATGATCAAGAGATCGTTGTCCGTGTCCAGCGGCAGCCGATTGGGATAGAACGGCCCCTCGGTCTGCCGCGGCGTGCGGAGCAATTCTTCCGCAAACGCGCCTGGCGCTGTGAGGGCCGCCGCACCAAAAGTCATGGACCCCAAAAATCCGCGGCGTGAAACGAATCGCGATACCGACATGGAACTCGTTCCTTTCTCTGTTCTGGACTCACCCGGCCACGGCCGATGGCGACAATTGCATCCTTATTATACGGTCTTCGCCAGGAGCGTCGCGTAACGGTCCGGTAACATATCGAACACCGGCGCCGGTTAAATCGACCGTGACGTTGGTGAAAGTCTGCGATTTGCCGTAGCATTCGTAGCATGGGCTTCCTAGCCCGTGAAACAACTATATGAAAGCCACGGGCTGGAAGCCCATGCTACGTGGGGGGCAACGGGGGAGCGGCGGCAATCGCCAATTGACAACCCCCACCCCAACGGCGGAAAATGGAGGATTCTCAGCCGGTGGGCCTATGACCCCCTACCGGACCGCCCTCGCCTGAACCCCCGATCGCCATGAACCAAATCGAACAACAAGATCCCGATGTCTGGGCCGCCATTGCCGCGGAAATCAAGCGGCAGGAAGACGGCTTGGAGATGATTGCCAGCGAAAACTATGTCAGCCCGGCCATTATGCAGGCCGCCGGCAGCGTGCTGACCAATAAATATGCCGAGGGCTACCCTGGCCGCCGCTATTATGGCGGCTGCGAGAACGTCGATGTGGTCGAGGACTTGGCCCGCGACCGCGCCAAGCAGCTTTTTGGGGCCGAACACGTCAACGTGCAGCCCCACTCCGGCAGCCAGGCCAACATGGCGGTCTACATGACCGCCATCCAACCCGGTGACACCGTGCTGGGTCTCGACCTGGCCCACGGCGGCCACCTCACGCATGGCATGAAGCTCAATATCTCCGGCAAGCTCTATCACTTCATCAGCTATGGGGTCGATCGCAAAAACCACCGGTTGGATTTCGATCAGATTGCCCGGCTGGCCCGCGAACATAAACCCAAGATGATTGTGGCTGGCGCCAGCGCCTACCCACGCGAGATTCCGCACGGCAAGTTTGCCGAGATCGCCCGCGAAGTCGGGGCGCTGCTGTTCGTGGACATGGCCCACTACGCCGGCTTGGTAGCGGCCGGGTTGCACGACAATCCGGTCCCCGTGGCGGATTTCGTCACGACCACCACGCACAAGACGCTTCGCGGACCGCGCAGCGGGATGTCGATGTGCAAAGCCGCCCACGCCAAGGATTTGGACCGGAGCGTATTCCCCGGCATCCAGGGCGGGCCGCTGATGCACATCGTGGCGGCCAAGGCGATCTGCTTTGCCGAGGCCCTGCGACCGGATTTCAAGCGCTATGCCCAGTCGATTATCGACAACGCCCGGACACTGGCCGAGACGCTGATGTCCGGCGGCCTGAAGCTGGTCAGCGGCGGCACGGACAACCACCTGATGCTGGTCGATGTGACCGCCATCGGCGGAAGCGGCAAACCGGCCGAAGCCGCGCTGGGGCGGGCCGGCATCACGGTCAACATGAACATGATCCCCTACGACGAGCGGAAGCCGATGGACCCCAGCGGTATCCGCGTCGGCACGCCGGCACTCACCACGCGCGGCATGGGTACGGCCGAGATGCGCATCATCGGCGGCTGGATGCTGGAAGTGCTCAAGGCGCCGGACGATGCGGCAGTAACTGATCGCGTGCGCGGGCAAGTAACGGAATTGTGCGGCCACTTTCCCGTGCCGGCAGCGGAATTGGAAACGGTGTGATTTGTAGGACGGGCTTCCTAGCCCGTCTCCAATCGACGCGACGGGCTGGGAAGCCCATCCTACAGTAGGTAAAACCATGACCCAGCGCAGCAAGATCCTGATCGCCGACGATAACCAGCCCAATGTGGAACTGCTGGAGGCCTATCTGGCGGACGTCGATTGCGACATCGCCGTAGCGGCCGACGGCCAGGAGACGTTGGAGAAAGTGGCGTCGTTCGAGCCGGATGTTATTTTGCTCGACGTAATGATGCCGCGGCTCTCGGGGTTTGAGGTTTGCCAGAAGCTCAAGGCCAAACCTGAAACGCGGCGGATCATGGTGTTGATGGTCACGGCGCTTAATGAACTGGGCGACATCGAGCGAGCCGTGGCCGCGGGCACCGATGATTTCCTGAGCAAGCCGGTCAACAAGATCGAGCTGGTCAAACGGGTGGAGAACATGCTCAAAATCCGCCACATCACGGACGAAGTGGAGCGGCTGCAACGCTATATTCAGGAAATGGAAGACCTCAGCGGCCCCGTGACGCGGTAGCCGATCTCGTGAGCGGTACGGCGCTAGCCGCCGGTGCCTCAATTCCACGTTCCGCCCTAAAACACCGGTGGCTAGCGCCATTCCGCTCAGGAAAATGCCAGCGATTTGACCTCTTGCCCCCATGTGTTAATAATTCGCTCGATACG
>JAIOQB010000385.1 GCA_021413585.1 Planctomycetia bacterium | reverse complement strand
GGAGAAGATGCATTTCACGCGCATGGATGAAGGCACGGACGCGGATTTCCAGATTCTCAAGCGGGTCCACGAGGCCACCCTGCACGAGCTGCCCGACCGCCTGTTCGGGTTGCTCGACGCGCTGGGCAATGACACCGCGTACAACATCACCCGCCGCGACCATTGCCTCCAGGCAGCAACCCGGGCCTTGCGTGACGGTAAGGATGAGGAGTACGTGGTCGTCGCCCTGTTGCACGACATCGGCGAGTCTCTGGGCCCGTTCAATCACGGCGAGGTGATCGCAGCCATCCTGAAGCCGTTCATCAGTCGCGACAATTACTTCATGCTGGAGCACCACGGTCTGTTCCAGACTTACTTCTTCGCCGCCCACCTGGGGCTGGACCCCAATGCGCGGGACCGCTTCAAGAACGATCCGGCATACCAGCGGACGGTCGAGTTCTGCGCCAAGTACGACGAGGTGTCGTTTGACCCGGGCTACCGCAACGAGCCGCTGGCCACCTTTGAGCCGATGGTGCGGAAGGTACTCGCCAAGGCCTGGGTGCCACCCCAGTGACGCTGGAGGGCTGGGAGGTGGGCACGGACGGAGTCCTCGTGCTGTGTCGGAGGTGAATCGGTGCGCGACAGTAAATCTAAATCGCTGCGGCAGTAATCTAGAGGCGCAAAAAAAGACCCTTCCAGGTGGGGCAGTACCTGGAAGGGCGGGCCAGGAACAGCGAACTGTCCCCGACGCTTGTATTATGCCAGCAGATTTCCGCTTGGCAAGTCTCTCTTTAGTGGGGGTCGGCTAATTTTTTTCCCAGCCGTTATTTTTCCCAGCCGTTACCACCTGTGGTGATGAAAAATTTGAAGGTGCAAAAAAAGACCCTCCACCGGAGGGGCAGGACCGGTGAAGGGTTGTCAGAAATAGAATCGCACTCTGACAAAGGAAAGTATTGCGGTGCGCCAGGGGGAGGCAAGGTGCGGGTTGGCGCAGGCGGGATGCATGGGAAGTAGCCGTCTGGGAAAGTAGCAGGCACTCTCCGAGTGCCGTCCGCTGACCATGTTACGTCACTCGGATGGTTTGTTATTTTTTGACCGTGAGAGTGAACCGGACGCTAGCGCGTTGCGGCTGATGAAAATCAGCCGCTGGGCGCTAGCCCCCGGTTTCTTTGCAACAGGAACCGGCGGCTAGCGCCGTGCCGCTCACTTAATGCTTGCCTCCCCCTCCATCGCACGCCGCACGATCAGCCGGTTGTGCCGAACCTGCGTCACGAGGACAGCGTCGCCCGCTTCGATCGGCATCCCTTCGCTAACGGCCTCGTAGGTGTGGCCCTCCACTTCGACAGTGCCGCCAGGGAGCATCATCGTCTTGGCACGTCCGCTGCTCCCCACCAACTGCGCCAGATGGTGACGAGGATCGTCGGTGGGTAACACTTCATCGCCGCTGGGAATGTCCAGCAGCACGCGCCGGCCCATCGAGGTCTTGGGCCAGAGTTTGATCATCAAGCCGAACGAAAACGGCAGCAGCACCAGCGTGGCGAGAATGAACAGCGAGCCGACCGTCATTCCCTTGGTGTAGAACGCCAAGCCATTTGCGGCGATCGCCACCACTACGGCCAGCACACCGATGATCCCCTGCGATGGAACAAACATCTCGACCGCCACCAACAGCAGCGAGAGCACCAGCAACAGGACGGCCCAGATGATCGGGTCCATGGGGTTTGCCCCTCAACCCTCCGCCACTTCCACTCGGCTGCCACGGACGGCGACGACTACGATCGTGGACCCGGGCGAGATCCATTGGCCGTCCGACATGACGTCGATCACTTCGTCGCCAAAGCGAGCTTTGCCGCCGGGTGTGAGCGGAGTGAGCGTCGTGCCCTGGGCGCCGGCCAAGTGACGGTAATCCACCATCGATTCTCGCATGCTTTGCTCCACGGCCTGGTCTCCCTCGGGCGGCTCCAACACCATCGGCTGGAGGAACCGCGATTGGGGAAGATAGCGCCGCAGCAGGATGGCCAACGCCACCATGCCCACGCCAGCTCCGCCGACCACCAGCAGTGAATCGCGCAGCTCCCGAATCTGGCTCGGCGAGCGGGGCAGTACAAAGGTTTGGCTGGCCAGGACGAGCGAAGTGATCACCAGCAGCCCGCCGCCGAGGCCGAAGATGCCAAACCCTGGCAGGACGAAAACTTCGAGCATCAGGAACGCTACGCCGGTGACGAACAGCACGATCTCCAGCACGTTGGCCGTTTGTTCCAGGTAGTTGGCCCAGAAGAACAGCACAAATGACACGGCCGCGATGAAACCGCCGATGCCCAGGCCGGGCGTCTTCAATTCGAGATACATACCCGCCATTCCGAACATCACCAGCAGGACCGAGATGCCGGGGGAGGTGAGCGTGCGGACCAGTGCGTCGGACCAGCCGGGTTCGACAAACGCGGGATCGCTTTCCAATCCGTACAGTGTTTTGAGCCGCTCAAAATCCTCGACCACGCTGTCATCGCGCACCAGTCCATAACGCTGTGCGTCGTCGGCAGAGAGTGTCAGGGCCCGTTTGTCGAGCGTCACTTGCGGACCGATCTTCCAATCCGCCTGGTCAGGCTGTTCGGCCAATTCGTCGGCGGAGAAGTAGTCGTGGACGCCCGTCTTCATATTCGTATATTCGTGCACGGTGAGCTTGCGATCCATCAGGGCCACCGGGAGCGACCAGTTGCGCCCCTGCTCAGTGAGCCGCTTGTTTTTCAGGGCCGCGCGAATGTCGAGCAGCTCGCGGTCGGACGGCAGGAGTTCACCTCCGCCGAGGCGCGCGTTGCGCTGCATCACCAGTTGATCGCAGGAAACGGCCACCAGCGCGGCCACGCCGAGGGCTTCGTGCGGAACGTAGGCAACCGTCAGCACGCGGGCCGGATCGAGGCCAGCAATGTAGCCGGCCAGCCGCAAAGCCGATTCAGCATACCCGCCGGGTGAGTCGATCCGCAGGCAGATCATGTTGACGGTCGGCTCGTCGAGCGCTTTCTCGATCATCAGTTGCCGCGTCTCGACCATCCGGGCATCGATCTTGCCGCTGATCACGATCGTCACCGCCCGCAGCATTCCTTCCACTTGCGGATCGACTTCCAAAGCCGATGGCGGCAGGCCTAGCGCCTTGGCCACGCTCATCCGGTCGGGTGCCAAGTAGCGGGCCACACCCAGGTCGCGGGCTTCGCGGGCGCCCAGCTTGCGCTGCTCGCCGCTGGCGAACACGACCTGAGGTTTGGCCTCGATCGCCCGCTGCTGCTTCAGCTTGTCGAGATCCTGCTTGAGGAGATACTGTGCGCCTTTTTCGGTTTCGACTTTGAGTACTTCTTGCTTGCGATCTAACAGGCCGCGGGCCAGGGCCGAGTCGATCGTCCGCCGCCGGGCAGCGATCTGATCGTAGCCGGCCACGACCGTTTCCTCGATTGGCGCCTTGGGATCTTCGTCGATACCCGCCTCGCCGATCACGGCATCGGGCCCCAACACAATCTCATCGCACGCCATGGCCACCAGCAGCGCGTGCCCTTCGATCGAGCGGGGGATATAGGCCACCGTCTTCACGTCGGCCAGATCGCGATGCGTAAGATAGCGTGCCAACGACAATGCGCGGGAGAAATCGCTTCCGCCGCCGGCCTGCGTCTGGCCGGGTGAGAATTCTAGTATCAGCGTAATCGGCTCGGCAGGGTTTTTGCGCTCCGCTCGCAGCCGGGCCAGCGTGCGATGGATGGAGCGTTTGACGTCCTGGTCCACATGGCCAGTGATCGGCAATGGGAGTCGGACTAGCCGGCCGATGGCAGCCGTCGCGGGCGGTGCTTCCGCTTCAGCAGGCGGATCGGCCGCGCGCACGGCTTCACACGCATGGCCAAGGAGCAGCAGTACAGAGAGCAAAATGAAGATGGGTTTGAGCATACTGCCAACAGACTTCTCTGGATCGCAACGGATGGGCGGCCAGCGCCATGCAGGGTATTATCTCCCCGCTCTGGCATGGGAGTCAATCAACCATGGTTTTTGGGTCACTGACGGCCCCGGCTCGGCGCTGGACGCTTGGGCGGGATAGACTGTCGCCTCGCTCGTAGCATGGGCTTCCAGCCCGTGACCTTTTAATCTCGCGCCGCGCACGGGCTGGGAAGCCCATGCTACATATCGCCACGCCATGCGAATCACCGCCGACGAACCCACCGGGACCATGCGCTTGATGCTCCGGCTGGCGCTCCCCTCGCTGGCCGAGCAGATGCTCGGCTCGCTGGTGATGCTCGTCGATATGTGGCTGACCGGGCAGTATCTCAAGGAATCTCCCTATCTGGCGGCCATCTCGCTGATGGCTTACACGATGTGGGGTTTCAACAGCCTCTTCGAGTTCGTGTCGATCGGTGCGATGGCCCTGGTGGCGCGCTCGGTCGGCGCAGGGCGGATGGACCAGGCTCGCAGCGTCATGCATCAGGCCCTGGTGGCCGGGGCGTGGATCGCTCTGCCGGCAACCGTCGTCTGTTGGTTCGCCACGCCGACCTTCGTGCGGCTGATGCAGCTTGAAGGACAAGCGGCAGAACTGGCGATCACCTATTTGCGATTCACCGTGCCGGCGCTGACGGCGATCATGATCACGCGGATTGGCGCCGCCTGCCTCCGCGGGGCCGGCGACACCTTTGGCTCGATGCTGGCAATGGGACTGGTCAACATGGTCAACGCAACGGTGGGGACGGTGCTGGTCATCGGCGTCGGCGTGCCCTCGCTCGGTTGGCGGGGACTCGCGATCGGCACCACCAGCGGCTACATGGCCGGCGCCTTGGCGATGCTGCTGATGCTCTCCTTTGGCCGCGCGGGTTTGTTGCTGCGCCCACGCTTGCTGCGCCCCCAAGGGGAACTGATGCGCCGAATGTTGCGGATCGGCGTACCCGGCGGCGTCGATGTGATGCTGATCATTGTCTGCCACCTGTGGTTCGTGTCGCTGATCAACCGCTTTGGCGATCTGGCGGCGGCCGCC